>DATMEB010000093.1:0-19203 GCA_035557095.1 Nocardioidaceae bacterium
AAGTTCATCGCCGCGGCCAGCAACAGCGCGATCCGCGGGGTCAGCGCGCGGGTCGAGACCGAGGTGGCGATCGCGTTGGCCGCGTCGTGGAAGCCGTTGGTGTAGTCGAAGACGAGAGCTATGACGATGACCGCGATGACGACCGCGAGTTCCACGGGGCTAGGACTCCTTGACGGCGATCTGCTCGACGGTGTTGGCCACCTTCTCGAACGCGTCGATGGCGTGCTCGAGCGAGTCGACGACGCCCTTGAGCTTGAGCACCTCGAGCGCCTCGTAGCTGCCGTTGAACAGCCGCGCGACGATCTGCCGGTACGTCTTGTCGCCCTGGTTCTCGAGACGGTTGATCTCGATCCAGTACTCCTCGAGGTCCTTCATGGTCCGCAGCCGAGGCATCGCGTCGGCGGTGAGCTCTGCGGCGCGCTGCAGCACCTCGACCTGGCCGGCGGTCTCGCTGGGCAGCGTGTCCACGCCATAGAGGATGACGAGGTCGACGGCCTCCTCCATGAAGTCCATGACGTCGTCGAGACCGGCCGAGAGGCTGTAGATGTCCTCGCGGTCGAACGGGGTCACGAATGTCGAGTTGACCCGGCGCACGATCGCGTGGGTGCTCTCGTCGCAGTCGTGCTCGGCGTCACGCATCGCTTTCGCGGTCGCCTCACGGTCGTTGCCCTCCCCGAGCATCTCGGCGAGGAGTCGGGCACCCACGACCAGGTGGTCGGCTTGTTCGGCGAACAGGTCGTAGAAAGTTGTGTCAGCCGGACGCAGACGCAACGGCACAGGAAACTCCCGTCGAACGCGGAAAGACCGTGGCTACTGTAAAGGGTCGCCGCCCGGGCCGCACGCTCGCACCCTGTGTGCTGGGCCTCACCACATCCTGCCGATGGGAGCGTGGGCGGGAGGGTCTGGAGGCTACGCGGGGCGGCGCTGGGCCGGAATGCCCAGGATCGTGTCGATGGCCGTCTGCGGCAGCGGGCCCGACGCCTCGGACGCGGCGATCATCAGGTTGCTGATCAGCTCGATCTCCTCGAGCACGTCCTCGTCCTGCGGTTGTACGTCGAGCCGATCGTCCATCGGACGCAACCCCTCCTTACTTACTCCCGCGCAACTGACAGTAGTCGGGTGCGCCACATCGAGGTATGACTCAAACAGGTCATCCCCTCGTACGCCCTCCGTCAACCGCGCGAATGGATGCGGGTTTCGTCACCGTACGGGTTCGGGAGGCCCGATCAGGCTAGTCCCCACGGCTCCGGGGCGACGGCGGACCCGCGGCGACGCGTGCGGGTTGGGGCGGAGTGAGTCAGCGTCGGGCGGGGAGCGCCCGCCACACCCGCCCGTTGACCCGGGCGTTGCGGGCCAGCCCGTGTGCGGCCTTGAACCCGCGCAGCCGCCTCGCGGTGTGCCGTCCGAGCATGCCGTTGCGGTCCCGGTGCGGCATCCGCAGCGCGGTCTGCAGGAAGGCCACCGGTCGCCCGGCCGACCCCCGACGCAGCCGTTCGTCGGACCAGTGGTGCCGGCCGTACCTCGCGGCCCCCCTGGGCCCGTACCCCCGCATCGCGCTCCAGCGGACCGACTTCGGGGCCAGCGAGGCCCAGGTCGGCTTGTCGAGTGCGCCGGTGACCGGCAGGTCGTGTGCCATCTGGTAGCGCTTCACCGCCCGCCAGGTACGGCGGTCGAAGGTCCGGCTCCGCCGGATGTCGAGCATGCGCTGCGCCACCCGGACCGAGCGCTTGGACGAGCCGAGCAGTGCCAGCGACCGGTAGCTCTTCTTGGACAGCCGAGCCGGCGCGCGACAAGGCTGCCGGTTGGCCCGGCGCGAGATCACGGCCGGCTGGCGCCGCAGGACCTGGCACGGCCCGTAGTCGGTGCGGGCGACCCGGCCGGTCCAGAACGACGTGCGCCCGCGGGCGCCGGCCCAGCTGAACGACAGGTGGATGTGGTCGGTGTGCGGGGACGAACCGGTGTAGCGCTGCCATGACGGGCGGTAGCTCGCCCAGCTCCTCCGGTTGTAGATGATGTACATGACGCCGAGCCGGCGTGCCTTCACGCCCCGCCGGCCGTCGGGTCCGCGCTTGGTCAGCCAAGCCAGGAAGTTGCCGGCGACTCGGCGGTCCTTGCGGTTGCGCACGTTGAGCATGAAGTCCCAGGCCCGGCCCTCCTTGTGCTCCGACGTGCCGCCGGCGACGCAGCTGCGTGCGATCCCGCCGTCGTGCCCGCGCCGGTAGGTCCGCAGCGCCAGCTTGCGCAGCTTGCGAACGCCGCGCATCGGCACGGGGCTGCAGGACTCCTGGCCGAAGTACCCGGATGCCCGCTCGGACCGGTCCGGTTGTGCCACCGGGGCCTTGAGCCCCTTCGGCGAACGCGGGAACGGCACCGGGGTGTCCCGGGCGGCGCCGGCGGGAGCAACCAGACCCACGACGGCGACGGCGAACGCCAGGAACACGACGACGATGGCGCGACGGAAGCGGACGAGCACGAGAGGTCCCCCAGAACGGTATGCGACTTTGAGTGACGAGTCGTCACAGGCGGTCACCATCCTGCAATGCCCTGTGCACATCTGTCACGAGAAGCGCGGATTTGTTCTGCTCCTGGCGACGAGCCGGCGACGCTCGGCTAGGAAGCTGCGGTGAGCGCCCGCCACACCTCGGCGGTGACGACCACGTCACCGGTCATGCCGGCCGCGAGCTTGAGCTCGCGTACCGCGGCCGCCGTGCGCGGACCGATCCAGCCGTTGACGTCGGCGGCCGGCAGCCCGAGCGCGGTCTGCAGGAAGGCCACCGGCCTACCGGCGGAGCCGCGGTGCAGCCGCAGGGCGCCGAAGTTGCGCGCGCCGTACCGGGCCGCACGCACCGGCCCGAACCCCTCGGTCACGCTGGAGCGCACCGATCCCGGGGCCAGCGACGCCCAGGTGGGGTTGTCCAGGACGCCGGTGACCGGCAGGTCGTGTGCGCGCTGGTACGCCTTGACCGCCGACCAGGTCGCGTCGCCGAAGCGTCCGGTGACTGCGAGCCCAAGCCGGCGCTGCGCGAACCTGACCTGGCGGTTGCCGCTGGCCCCGAACTGCACCGTGTTGCGGAAGCTGCGCCGCGTCAGCGTCTTCGGCGTACGGCACGGCCTCGGGTTGGCGACGACCGAGATCCTCGCCGGCTGGCCCGAGAACACCGCACACGGGCCGTAGTCGGGGCCGGCCACCTCGCCGGTCCAGAACGACGTCCGACCGCGCGCTCCGGCCCAGCCGAACGAGATGTGGATGTGGTCGGTGTGCGGGGACGCGCCGCTGTAGACCGTCCAGCCGCGCGCGGGGTCGTAGGTGCGCCACATCCGGCGGTTGTAGATCACGTACATCACGCCGAGGCGGCGAGCCCTGGCGCCGAGGCGTCCGTCGGTTCCCCGTTTGGTCAGCCAGGCCAGGAAGTCCCCGGCCACCCGGCGCTGGGCCGCGACGTTGACGTTCAGCATCCAGTCCCAGGCCCGGCCCTCCTTGTGCTCGGACGTGCCGCCGACGACGCAGCTGCGCGCGGCGCCGCCGTCGGCGCCGCGGCCGTACGTCGACAGCGCGAGGTCGCGCAGCATGCGTACGCCCGGCATCATCACCGGGTTGCACGAGACCTGGGGCGAGTAGCGCGGCGCGGCGTCGATCGCCGCGGGCAGGGCGACCGGCGCGGCCAGGCCCCGCGGCTTCTTGGGGAACACGACCGGCCTGTTCAGGGCGGCGCCGGCCGACGGCAGCAGCGCCGACCCGACCGCGACGGCTGCGAGTACGGCGACGAGGGTCACGGCCAGACGACGAAGACGGACGAACACGAGGACCCCCCGATCCAGCGCCGACGACGAGCAGTGACCGGAAGCCACCTTCGAGTCAGTCTCGAGGAACCTGAGCGGGGATTTACACGAAAGTCCGAAAGCGTATAGAGCGTGGCCTTGACGTTTGTTGCCCTGTTTACGGCAAACCGGGCGGTATCGCCCCGCAGACGTGGCCTACCGACGTGGCACGACGCGCAGCACGCGGTCGTTGCCGTTGCCGTTGGACGTCGTGAGGTACAGCGCGCCGTTCGGTCCAAGGGTGACCGACCGCAGCCGGCCGAAGTCGTTGTTGAGCCGCGCCGGCGTCCGGATCGAACGCAGTCGGTTGCGGCGACCTGGGCCGGCGAAGCGCATCACCCGAAGCGACGTGTCCGCCAGCATCGCGACCGCGAGCCGCCCCCGCCACGGCCCCCACCGCCGGTGCGCGAGCCAGGCGGCACCGGACGGCGCCAGGGTCGGGGTGCCCGAGCGCCACTTCGCCGAGCGCTGCCGTCCGGGCAGGCGGTGGTTGGTCATCGGGCGGTTCTCGTTGTACGACCGTCCCGGCGCCCATCCGTAGTCGCCCCGGGGCACCAGCCGGTTGACCTCGTCGTCGCGGAAGGTGCCGTGCTCGACCGACCACATGCCGCCCCCGGGCCGCCAGCCCAGGCCCTGCACGTTGCGGTGTCCGTGCGTGAACACCCGGCGCTTGTTGCGGCTGGCCGCACGCCGGTAGGGGTTGCCCCGCGCCGGTCCGCCGGTGAACCGGTTGATCCGCAGGACCTTGCCGCCGAGGCTGCGCAGCCGCTGGGGGTTCCTGCCTCTGACGCCGTCGCCGGTGCCGACCCACAGCCGGCCGCGGGGGTCGATCTCGAGACGGCATCCGCCGTGCCGCCCGGTGGTGGCCGGGATGCCCCGGACCAGGGTCTCGGTGCGCACCGCGCGCGTCGAACGTCGGTTCAGCCGCCAGGCGACGACGCGTACGTCGTGGCGGCTGCCCCGAAGGTTCTGTCCGTGGCAGGTGTAGAACCGCCGGTTGCTGCGGAACCGCGGGTCGACCGCGAGCGACATCAGCCCGGTCTCGGAGGAGATCCTGGACGCCCAGATGCCGGGCGGGTTGTTCGCGACCACACGCACGCGTCCGCCGGGGCGGCGCAGCAAGATGCGCTTGCGGTGCCGCTCGGTGACCAGCATCGCGCCGCTGGGCAGGAACGCGGTGTCCCAGGGGATGTCGAGGTTGCGCATCACGACGGTGACGCGCACCCGCGGAGCCGCGCCCCCGAGGCCGGCCGGCACGGGTGCCCGTTTCGCCGGCGCCGCCTGTGCCGGCGCTGTGGGCATCGGTTTCATGCTGCCGTTGGCGGAAAGAGGGATGGCGCTGAGCAGGCAGGCTGCCGAGACTGCGCCGACGAGAACAGGGACCGCAGGACGCGTGCGCATGGGTCCACTCTGAGCCCATCCAGAACGCATCGCCAGACCGTCACGCACCAATTTGCCTGCGATCCGGCTGCCCGCGATCCGGCTGCCCGCGATCCGGCTGCCCGCGATCGGATCCCCGTTCGGCAGCGGTCAGGGTTCGCGGTGCACGACCAACGGCAGCACCGGACCGGCACCGGCGCGGCGCAGCAGCGCGGCCCCGACCGTGACCGGCCACAGCCGTGAGGTCCGGTCGACGACCAGCAGCACCGGGCGGCCGTTCAGCGGACCGGCCAGGCGCGCGGCCAGGTCGTCGGGTACGCGCAGCGCGTCGCGCCAACGCACCGCCTCGTCGGCCGAGGTCAGCTCGCCCTCGCGCGGCGGGTCGACCACGTCGAGATGGTGGGCGTCGAGCTGCCCGACGTCGGCCAGCCGCTCGGCCAGGGTGCGCGTCATGGTCGCGAAGCCGCCGGCCGGCAGCGACACCATCGCCTCCGGGCGCCCCGGCCAGGTGCTACGCCAGCCGGCGAGCAGGCGAACCGCCGCGTCGACCAGCTCGTCGTCGGCCGGGGCGTCGTGCGCGAACGAGGACGCGACCAGCGGCGCCCACTCCGGTGCCGACGCGAACGCGACGGCGCGGCCCGGCGCGGCCATCTCGTCACCGGGGATGCGTCCACGGGATCCCCAGGCACCTCCCGGCCACATCTTGCGCGGCTCGATGACGTGCACGTCACCGCGCAGCCGCATGGCGACTGCGCGGACGGTCTCGGGATCGGCGGATGCGGTGAGCGGATCGGGTACGCCGGACAGGCACACCGAGCAGCGGCCGCACGGTGTGGCCTCGGGATCGTCGAGCGAACGCTGCAGCAGCAGCATCAGGCACTCCTCGCCGCGTGCGTAGGCGCGCATGATCTGCGCCTCGCGCCGCCGGCCGGCCACGACGTTGTCGTAGCGGTCCGCGTCGAACTCCCACTGCGCCCCGGTCGCCACCCAGCCGCCCTCGACCCGGTCGACGACGCGCTCGACCGCGAGCTGCTTGAGCAGCAGCTCGACCCTGCCTCGGCGTACGCCCGACGCCGCCTCCAGTGCCGGGACCGAGGCCGGCCCGCCGTGCTCGGTCAGCGCGTGCAACAGCGCACGCACCTGCTTGGGGTCGGGCACGGTCGCGGTGATGAAGTACTCCCAGACCGGCTCGTCGCTGCGTGAGGCGAGCAGGATCGCGGGTGCGTGGTCGAGCCCGCGACCGGCGCGGCCCACCTGCTGGTAGTAGGCCACCGGCGTCGGCGGGGCGCCCACGTGCACGACGAACCCGAGGTCGGGCTTGTCGAACCCCATGCCCAGCGCGGACGTCGCCACCACGACCTTGACCTCGTTGCGTCGCAGCTGGCCCTCGATGGCCGCGCGCTCGTCGGCGGCCAGCGCGCCGGTGTAGCAGCGCACCGGTCCGAGGCCGTCGGAGCGCTCGGTCAGCACACCTGCCAGCCGCTCGGCATCGGCGACCGTGAGCGTGTAGACGATGCCGGAACCGGGCAGTCGGGCGAGGTTGTCGGCCACCCAGGCATAGCGCTCCAGCGGGTCGAGCCCGTCGATGCTCACCAGCTGCAGGCTGGTCCGGGCCAGGGGACCGCGCAGCACCACGGTGGCGGCCCCGAGCTGGTCGGCGAGGTCCTCGGTGACCCGCGCGTTGGCCGTCGCTGTCGTGGCCAGCACGGGCGTACGCGGGTCGAGCGCACGCAGCACGTCGGCCACGCGGCGGTAGTCGGGCCGGAAGTCGTGTCCCCAGTCGGAGACGGCGTGCGCCTCGTCGATCACGAGGAGACCGAGGCGCCCGGTGAGCAGGCCGAGAACCCGGTCGCCGAACGCGGGGTTGGCCAGCCGCTCCGGGGAGACCAGGAGCACGTCGACCTCGTCGGCACGCACTCGCGCCTCGATCGCGGGCCAGTCGTCGACGTTCGCGGAGTTCAGTGTCGCGGCGCGCAGGCCGGCCCGCGACGCGGCCTCGACCTGGTCGCGCATCAGCGCCAGCAGCGGCGACACCACCAGCGTGGGACCGGCTCCCTCCTCGCGGCGGATCCGGGTCGCGGCCCAGTAGACCGCCGACTTGCCCCATCCGGTGGCCTGCACGACGAGCACGCGGGCGCCCGGTTCGCACAGCGCCGCCACCGCATGCTGCTGGTCGGGGCGCAGGGCCGCGTCGTCGCCGGCCAGCGCCCGGATCACCGTCTCGGCGGTCGCTGCCCGGGCGGCCGTCAGCGCGGGCAGGTCGCGAACGGTGTGGGTCGAGTCGGCCATGACAGCCATGCTCTCCTGCCGCTCCGACATTTCGATGTGGCGGGTGTACATCCTCCCGGAACCGTGTAGGCTCGGCGCAGTCTCACTTGCAGTTCCACGCTCGTTTGTAAACGCCCGCGGAGTTAGTGATCCGGCGGGCGTTTTTTGCTCCGGGGGTCACTGTGCAGTGGGGTGAAGAGAAAACGGCGGAGACCGCCACCGGGGTGGTCAGCTTCCGCCCATGCATGAGGAGAAAAGAATGGCTCAGGGCACGGTCAAGTGGTTCAACGGCGACAAGGGCTTCGGCTTCATCGCCCAGGAGGACGGCGGCGACGACGTCTTCGTGCACTACTCGGCAATCCAGACCAGCGGCTACCGCACGCTCGACGAGAACCAGAAGGTCGAGTTCGAGATCACCCAGGGTCCGAAGGGCCCGCAGGCTGAGAACGTCCGCCCCGTCTGAGTCGGACCCCAGCGCTTTACGAAGGCCCCGCCGGCATCGGCGGGGCCTTCGTCATGTCCGGCCCTCCATTCCGGCCCCTGTGTGCTCCCGGACGGGATGGGCACTTCGCGCAATGTCGACGCGAAGGGGCGCTGGGTGCTCAGGTGGGGTCGGCGACCTCGAGGCGGATGCGCTTGTTGCCCTTGCCCTTGGACTCCGTGCCGGTGACCGAGACCCGGCCGACGTCGGCGGTGCTGGCGACATGGGTGCCGCCGTCGGCCTGCTTGTCGAGACCGACGATGTCGATCACCCGCAGAGGGTCGATCTCGCGCGGGATGAGGTTGGCCGCGGTACGGATCAGCGCGGGGTCGCCGTCGGCCACCTCCCGGCCGACGAAGTCGACCACGATCTCGCGGGCCCGCGAGATCTCCTCGTTGATGCGGAACTCCACCCGGCTGCCGAGCTCGGCGGACATCGACTCCAGCGGGAAGTCCAGCCTCCCCTTCCCCGGGTCCATGTTGCCGCCGGTGACCGCGACGCCGAACTCGGTCCAGATCACCCCGCACAGGATGTGCAGCGCGGTGTGCGTGCGCATGAGCAGGTGGCGCCGGCCCCAGTCGAGCTCGCCGTACACCTCCTCACCGGCCTGCGGCAGCTCGGGCGCGTCGAGCCAGTGCCAGATCCGCCCGCCGTCGCGCTTGACCTTCGTGACCGGGACCGGGCCGGAGGCCAGCCGCAGCGTGCCCACGTCGTAGGGCTGCCCGCCGCCGCCGGGGTAGAACGCCGTCCGCGCCAGGACCACCCGTCCCTGCTCGGCGTCGACGTCGACCACCTCGCTGTCGAACTCGTGCAGGTAGGCGTCGACCGCGAACAGCTCGCTGCGCGCGAGCCCCTCGGGTGGGTCCGACGGCACCGCGCGTCCTGGCACTCCCATGGTGTGGCTCCTTCGCAGTCGGGGTCAGGTCAGCTGAGCCGCGAGGTCGTCGATGCCGGCGGCCGTGCGGTCGGGGGTGGTGAAGTACGACGGGTAGCGCGCACCACCGGTGCGGTCGATCCACGCGGTCTGCATCCCCGCACGTGCCGCACCGTCGACGTCCCAGGGGTGTGCGGCGACCAGCAACATCGCCGCGATGTCGACCTGGCACTGCCTGGCGGCGTACTCGTAGGCCGCGGCCGCGGGCTTCCACACCTTCGCGTCCTCCACGCTGAGCAGCATCTCGCACTCGTCCCGGAGCCCGGCCCGCCCCAGCAGGCCCTCGGCGACCGAGGCCGCGCCGTTGGACAGCGTGACCTGCCGCAGCCCGCCGGCGCGCAGCGCGTGCATGCCCGCGGGGACGTCCGGGTGCACCTCGAGTCCTTCGAAGCCGGACATGATGTGGTCGACCGCGGCGTCGAGGTCACGGTCGAGCGCGGCCCCGGCCAGCGCGGCGTACAGCCCCTCGCGGCCCAGGGTGGCGAAGCGCTCGCTGGTGCCGGACACGGTGCGCGCGAACCCGTCGCGCAGCAGGCCCGCGAACCAGGTCCGCGCGAGAGCGGGGTCGGCGCCGACCTCGGCGAACCGTGCGGCCATCGCCGTCATATCCGACAGCGTCTCGTTGACGTCGAAGACCACGACCTCGACCTGCCTGCCACCGGGCACCCGGTCACCTCTCACACGTGTGCGGCCCACTGGCGGTCAACGCTACCCCGAGCCGAGCAGCGACGGCCGGCGTAGTTTCTGTACAGTACGTCCGGTACAGTATTGGCATGGCGAAGCAGGCAGGGCCGGGGCGCCCGTCCCACCGCGCGCGGGTGCTCGAGGCGGCGACCGCGGTCGCGCTGCGCGACGGGCCGGGCGCGGTGACGATCGACGCGGTGGTGACCGAGGCGGGGATGAGCCGCGGCGGCGTGCTGTACCACTTCCCGTCCAAGGACGCCCTGCTCCAGGCGCTGGTCGACCTGGACATCGACGCCGTCCGCGAGGTCACCGGGCTCGACGCGGGGACCGCCGGCCGCGGCTCCAGCGCGCAACGCATCCGGGCCTACTACGACGCGTGTACGGCGATGACGCCCGAGCGCGGCCGCATCGCGCTCGCGGTCGCGCTCGCGGAGAACCCCGCCCTGCTGAGCACCTGGGTGTCGGTGCAGCGCGAGCTCGACGCCGTGGACGCGACCGACCGCGGTGGCCACGCGACCGACTCGCTGCTCGCGCGACTCGCGCTGGACGGGCTCTGGTTCAGCGACCTGATCGACCCCGACCGGTTCACCGCCGCCGAGCGCAAGCGGCTGGTGTCGGCAATCCTCGCCGGAGCGTCGAAGTCGTCAGGAGGGGCGGCATGAAGTGGGCGCTGCTGTCGCTGGCGATCGTCCTCGAGGTCACCGGCACGCTGTCGATGCGGGCGTCGGAGGGGTTCACCCGGCTCGGCTTCACGCTGCTGACCCTCGTCGGCTACGTCGGCGCGTTCTCGCTGCTCGGGCTGGTGCTCAAGCAGGGCATGCCGGTCGGGGTGGCGTACGGTATCTGGGCCGGGGCAGGGGTTGCGCTGGTCGCGCTGCTGAGCAGGTTCGTGTTCGGCGAGCCGCTGACGCTGGTGATGTGGGCGGGGTTCCTGCTTATCATCGCCGGTGTTTGGCTGGTGGAGACCGGGGCACACGACGGTCGTTGACCCGAACCACCCGGCACCCGTGCTCAGGAGTGCTCATGACCGCCAGGACGACGAGGACGACCCGACTGCTCGGGGTGCTCGCGACCGCCCTGCTCGCGGCCGGCTGTCTCAGCGCCGAGCCCGAGGAGACCGGCGCGCAGCCCAACGTCTCCCAGCGACGGCCTGCACCGGAGTCGCCGTCGGTCGCGGCAGCCGCCCCGTCGACGCGCGGGTCCATGCCACGGAAGCCGTCGCGGGCGCGCTCTGCTCCAGGACCCGCGAAGACCGCGATCTCTGGCGGCCCGCGGAGGTTCTGGGTCAAGGACAAGCGCCGTTACCGCTCGCAGTGGTACGCCGGTGCGCGACGGCGCATGATCAACTTCGGCTGCACGTCGGCGCCGTACTACTCCCCCGACTCACGATGCACCCGCAACCGCGGGTTCCACCACGGGCTCGACATGGCGATGCCGTGCGGAACGCCGCTGTTCTCGGGGCTGCGTGGGCGCGTCGTCGACCCGAGCTCCGCGGGCTCGCTGGGGACGGCGTACGGGCGCAACGCGTTCCGGATCCGCAATCACCGCTTCCGCGTCGACATCGTCATCGGCCACACGCGCAAGGTGTTCGTGCGCCCGGGCCAGCGGGTGCGCCGGGGCCAGCGCATCGCGCGTGCGTCGAACATGGGCGCGCCGGACGGGTGCCATCTGCACTTCGAGGTGCGTCCCCGGCGCGGATCGGTGTCGCAGGCGGTCAACCCGCGACCGCGGATCAGGCTGCGCGTCGCCCGGTGAGGCACGGGCGTCCCGGCTTCCACCGTCCGGGCGGGGCGTAGCCTGCACACAGCGCAAGCGCGACGCCAGCCAGGTGTCCGCTCAACTCGGAGGTGCCCATGCCCGGTCGGGTCCAGGTCAAGCTCGCCACCAACCTCTTCATCGACGACCAGCAGGCGATGCGCGAGTCCGCGTACGAGCGTTTGCGCGACGCGTGGTCCGGCGACGAGGACTTCCCTTACGCCTCGGCATCCGACGTGCCGTTCGACGAGGTCGTGCACAGTCTGGTTGCCGACGCCGTGCCACTGGAGCTTCCGGGGTGCCGGCGCAGCGCGATGGAGGTCGAGGTCGGTGAGCAGGTGGAGGAGTCCGAAGACGCGCCAACGTCCGGGGACACGGACGACGACGGGGACAGCGACGGCGACAGCGACACCGACGACCAGGACAACGCCGACCAGGACGACGCCGACCAGGACACCGACGATCAGGACACCGCGGCGGACTCCGACCAGCGCTGAGCACGCGCGCCGCACGACGAACGGAGGGTCGCGATGAACCCCGGTCCGATCTCCCCGGGGGTGTGGGGCGTCGTCGCCACACCGTTCACCGGGCCGGCGTACGACGTCGACGAGGCCAGCCTCGCCAAGCTCGTCGCCCACTACGAGGCCATCGGCGTCACCGGCCTCACGGTGCTCGGTGTCTTCGGCGAGGCTGCGCGACTGTCGACCGAGGAACGTCGCCGAGTGCTCGAGACCGTCGCAGACACCGTCTCCCTCACGCTCGTCGTCGGAGCGACCGCGCTGGGCACGGCGCCCGTCGTCGAGGAGGTACGCCAGGCGCAGGACGTCGTCGGTGACCGGCTGGCCGGCGCGATGGTGCAGGTCAACTCCCCCGACCCCGACGTGCTCTCACGCCACCTCGTCGCGGTGCACGAGGCGACCGGCGCGGGTCTCGTGGTGCAGGACTACCCCGTGGTCAGCGGGGTGAACATCGGGTCCGGCGCGCTGGTCTCGGCTTTACGCTCGTTGCCGTTCGTGGTCGCGGTGAAGGCCGAGGCCCCGCCGACGCCGGTGGCGATCGCGGCACTCACCCGCGGGCTCGACGTACCCGTGTTCGGAGGACTCGGCGGCATCGGCCTGCTCGACGAGCTCGACGCGGGCTCGGCCGGGGCGATGACCGGGTTCTCCTTCCCCGAAGGTCTGATCGCGTGTGTGCAGGCATGGCGCGACGGTGGTTTCGACGCCGCCCGCGGCGTGTGGACGCCGTACCTGCCGCTGGTCAACTTCGAGCAGCAGGTCCGGATCGCGCTCGCCGTACGGAAGGAGTGCCTGCGAAGGCGCGGGCTCATCGACGACGCCGGCGTGCGCCCGCCTGCCGCCGCAATGCCCGAGGAGCTGATGGCTCAGCTTGTGCGCCACCTCGACGCCGTCCCGCACCTCATCTGAGCACTCGGCCCGCCGCCCCTGCGCCGGGCAGGAAGTCAGGCCCCGTCCTCCCGGCGATGCCCGCTGGCCAGACCCGCCAGCGCGTCCCGGTCGACCACACCGGCGGCGGCCACGGCGACCGTGCACGGGGTGACAGCGCGCAACGTCGATGTACGCCGGCCGCTCTCCAGCAGCGCCCGCTCGCCGAGCACCGCGCCAGGACCTACCTCGACCAGCACACGGCCTCCGACCTCGACCTCGAGTACGCCGTCGAGCAGCAAGAACAGGTCGTCACCGGGTTCGCCCTCGTGGGTGAGCAGATCCCCCGGCGGCATGCGGTGGATCTGCGGGTGCGCTCCGGCCGACATGATCTGACGCGACAGCGCCCGCTCGAGCGCGGTCTCCACCTCACGCACCAACGCCGGCGAATCCTCCGCGCCCCACGGGGTGTGGTCGCCGAACGCCTCCAGGCTCCAGGTGCGGTAGTCGACCAGCGCCGTCTTCGCGACCAGACGGCCCTCGTCGTACAGCCAATGCCGCGGGAACGGGCTGGCCCCGTCGAGCGTGTGCTCCACCCGGCCGTCGGCGTGCAGGGTGACGCTCAGCGTGGTCCACGCGGTGGGTGCGAAGAACTGCACGTACGGCGGGTGGCTCACCCGGCGTGGAGCCGGCACACCGGTGCGGCCGCCGGCCGTCTGGACGAACCGCATCGCGGAGTCACCGACCGGGTAGGCCGCGCGCAGCACCGGCAACGCGACCGCCGCGAAGGTCACGGCCTGGCGACCCATCTGCAAGGTGGTCGACCCGAGGAGCCCGGACCCGCCGTGGCCGTAGTCGACCACTCGTCCGTCCTCGACCTCGATCCACGGCTGCAGCCGGTTGGCGAACCGGCAGCCGTCGGCGGCCACGAACGCGTCCAGGTCCTCGATGTGGTCCGGCGGCGGTGCATCGTAGTGCGACACACCTACCGCGAACGGCACCTTGTAGACCATGCCGGTCACCGCCTCACTGGGGATCCAGGAGACGGCTGCCACAGACTTCTCGATCCTCATCACGGCCCCGGTACGTAGCTCTTGAAGTTCACGGCGAGATCGTGGTCTCCGTGGTGCCGCAGCCGCGTGTCACCGACGTGCGCACGGCCGAGCGCGAACAGCAGCACGGCGGTGTCGTCGCCCTCGACCGTGACCGCGGGCCGGTTGGTCTCGTCGACGACGAGGCCCTGCTCGCGCCAGTGCCCGGTGATGCGCACGGTGTCGCCGGTCAGTGCGAACGAGTCCGCGCCCGCAGGCGGCGGTGTTGCGGCCTGCGCGAGCATCGGGAGGAACCCCAGCAGGAACGTCTCGGTGGCTCGCACGACCGGCGGCGAGAGCGGCTGCTCGTCGCCGAGTGCGGCCGCGAGGTCGCTGCCGTGGATGCCTGCCTCCATCGCGAACACGTCCAGCAGCACGCCGATCGGCAGGTCGCCGTATGGCATCGGCGCGGTCGAGGACAGGTCGCGACCCTCCAGCCGTTCGAGCTCGTCGACCAGCTCGACCCCGGCCTCCCGCACGCACTCGGTGAGTACGGCGCGGTCATCGCCCGGGGAGACCGTGCGCCCGTCCGCACGACCCGTAAGGTCCAGCCGGGCCTGGCGCAGCGCGTCGGCCTCCATCGTCACGCCCCACACGGCATGCACGACCAGGTCGGCGACTGTCCATCCCGCGCAGCGCGTCGGCCGGGTCCACGCCTCCTCGCCGGCGGCGGCGAGCCTGTCGGCGAACGTCGCCCACTCGTGCGCGATCGAGTCGCGCGCCTGTTCCACGGTCAACGTCATCGACGCACCCCTGTCTCCAGTACATCGTCGCCGCCGCGTCCGGCGGTCCGTTCGGTGATCTGCTGCGTGCGGGCCAGCTCGCGTCGCGAGCGCTCGGAGGCGGGGCCGGCGTGCATCGACTCGTTCATCGACGCGGCTGCCGCGAACAGCTCGACCGCGCCCGCATGGTCGCCGGCCGCTCGGGCCGCGAGCCCCTGGTAGTGCGAGGCCGCCCCCAGGCACAACGCGCCCGCGCCGAGGACGACCGCGTGTCCGTCACACGGCTCGATCAGGCGCCGCAGGACAGCACCTGCCGCTGGGTCCTGCACGGTGTCGGCACACTCGGCGTACAGCGCGAGGCAGAACATCCGGCTCAGGTCGTCGGGCAGCTCGCGGAAGTCGGTGGGCGCGTGCACGGCCAGCTCGGTCCTCGCCTCGTCGAGGCCACCGGCCCGCGCCAGCGCAGCCGCCAGCACCGGCGCCCACCGCAGCGGCTCCTCCTGCTTCAGCTGTCGTAGCAGCGGCAGTGCATGCTCCGGCGCACCCCGCAGCGTGTGCAGCTCCAGAGCCTGTACGGCGTGCACGCGCAGCACGTCGCCGTAGTGCCAACGCGTTCCCTCCTCGCGGAAGTCCTCGACCAGTGCCGCGGCGTCGGCGTCACCAGCGAGCAGGGCCCGCATGGCCGCCCACATCGCCGGGTACCACAGGTGCAGCGGCTGCTGCAGCTCGAGAATCAGCTCGCCGGCGCGACGCCGGGCCCGGTCCGCACCGGTCACGTCGCCGGACTCCAGCAGGTCGATCAGCTGCAACCGTGAGCCCTCGAGCTCGGTCTCGCGGTCGCCCTCGCGTACGGCGGCGTCGATCACGACGTCGAGACCGGCAAGCCGCTCGTGCAGGTGGGCCGGGTCGGTCTGTGTCGCCCGCTGGGCCAGCACGGCCGCGGCCAGGGCCCAGGCCGAGCCGCTGCGGCGAGCCAGCGAGACTGCCTCGCTCAACGCCGTCACGCCCGTGTCGACCTCGCCGGCGTAGGTCCTGGCCCGGCCGAGCGCAGCCAGCAGCCGGACCCGCGTGTCCACGTCGTCGGCGCCGTTCGCCGTTGCCGCCAGCGCACCGTTGAGCAGCCGCTGCCCGTCGTCTCCCCACCGGCTGCGGGGCAGGCGGCTGGCGAACAGCGCGTCCTCGTAGCGCAGTGCCGCGAACGCCTGGTCGTCGGGACGCGCCGCCGCTCCGGCCGCGTCACCGGCGGCGACGAACGTGGTCATCGCCTCCTCCAACCGGCCTGACCGGCGCAGCGCCTCGCCCAGGGCGAGCCGGCGGGACAGCGCCTGGGGTGCCATGGTCGGGGTGAGTGCGAGAGCGCGCTCGAGCAGCTGCGCGGCACGCTGCGGAGCACTCGCCAGGTGCTCCCCGGCCGCGCTCTCCAGACGACTCGCGGCCTCCTCGGCCACGGCTTCCTTGGTCGTGTCGTCGTCGAGGGTGCGCACCAGAGCGGGGGCGTTGACGTACGCCGACTCCAGGTGCGTGCCGATGACCTCGTCCGCGGCGTGCACCGAGCCCAGAGCCTCCACCCAGCGGGCGAAGCGCAGGTGCAGCCGGGCGCGCTCCAGCCGCGGAAGAGTGGCGTACGCGACCTCGCGCAGCAGCCCGTGCCGGTAGGTGTAGGAGGTGTCGTCGACGCGGTGCGCGTGCGGCCCGACCAGCAGGCCCCAGTCGGTGAGCATCCGCAGGGCCGGGTCTGGCCCGGGTACGTCGAGGTCCGGCAGAGCGCGGGCGGGGAAGGTACGGCCGGGAATCGAGCCCGAGTGCAGCACCTGCCGAGGCGTGTCCGGCAGCCCGTCAACCTGGCCGAGGTAGACCGACTGCACCGTCGTCGGCAGCGCCCCGGGCGCGTCGGTCCCGGTGAACCGCCACCCTCCCCCGGGGTGTGGCTGCAGGACGCCGGTGTGCGTCCACGAGCGCAACAGCTCCTCTACGAACAGCGGGTTTCCTCCGGACGCCTCGGCGATGCCGGCACTGGTCGCACTCGGCAGCACCGCGGACCCCAGCATCTCGTCGAGCAGGCTCACCACCTCGGTGTCCCCGAGCCCGGTCAGCTGCAGCTCACACACGCCGGGCATCGCGGCGACCGCTCGGCCGGCCAGCGACGGCCGGGTGGTGACGACGACCATGCGGTCGCGCCGGTGCGGCCGGGTGAGCGCCTCGCGCAGCCAGGCAAGCAGGTCGTCGCCCGCGTGGTGCAGGTCCTCGATCACCCACACCGGTGGCTGCGTATCCGAGCCCGGGCCGGCGTCGGCGTCGCCCGGCACGTCGAGGACGTCGCCGCAGGTGTCGAGGACCGCTACCCACGAGCTGTGCAGGACGGCGGGCTCCGCCTCCAGATGGCGGCCGTTGACCAGAGCGAGCGCATGGTCGGCGCTGAGCCGCGCACGCGGGCCGTCGTAGCCGTGCCGGGCAAGCCTGGCGACCAGCTGGCCGTGGGCGTTGGCAGCGTCGGCGAGCGACCCCAGTGCGCTGCGTATCAGCTGTGCGACCGCGTCGTACCCGCTGCCGTGTCCGGCGGTGACGGTCGCGGTCCAGACCCGGCTGCCGGACCACCCCACCCGCGTCCCGAACTCGGTGACCAGCCGGGTCTTGCCGACGCCCGGGGGCGCCGTGACCAGCCAGGTCTGCGGCTGGGTTGCGGCCAGCGACCACGACTGCTCCAGCAGCCCCAGTTCCTCCTCGCGCCCGACCGTCGGCGACTGAAGCGCACGAAGTGCCCATTCGCGCGACGGCACCGCACGCGGCTCGACCACGTGCCAGACCGGCACGGGTGCTCGTTTTCCCTTCAGGGAAAGGGTTCCGGCCGACTCGATCACCATCGACGGTTCCACCGCGAGCGCCGTCTCGGGACCGACCAGGACCGTGCCCGGGCGGGCTCGTGCCTGCAGCCGCGCCGCGACGTTGACCGCGTCACCGGTGATCCGGTAGCCGGTCGTGGCGGCGTCGCCGGTCGCCATGCTGCCCTCTCCGGCGTCGCCCGACAGCGGAGTTGTGATGACCTCGCCGGTGTTGACGCCGACCCGCACCTGCAGCGCTCCCGGGGGTAGCTGCAGCGACTCGGTCACGCCCTCCAGCGCGGCAGCGATGTCAAGACCGGCGCGCACCGCCTGCTCCGCATCGTCGTCCGCGGCGTACGGCACACCGAAGCTACCGACCACGGCGTCGCCGATGTACTTCTCAACGTTGCCGCGATGGCGCACGATCGCCTCGTGGGCCCGCGCGAAGTACTCCTGCTGTATCGCGGCGACGTCCTCGGGGTCGAGGCGCTCCGCCAGCTCGGTGAAGCCCACGAGATCTGCGAACAGGATGCTCAGCACACGGCGCGCAGCACCGGTCATGAATGCACCCCCGCAAAGAAGAACTCCCCGTTGTGCCCCCCTGCGGAAGGGTAACAACGCGGGTCCATGGCGCGGGCCGGTTCGACGACACCACCCGTGGCCCTCGGTGACCGACCCGCCACCGATCGCGACCCAATGAATGGGTGAGGCGACGGCTACCTGCTGATGGCGGCCAGCCGTTCGAACTGGGCCTGCCTGATGATCCGGATGTCCTGCCCGAGCCGGCGGCGCTCGCGTACGGCGAACAGCTTCAGCCCCTCCGACGAACCGATGCCACCGGCCCTGGCCCGGCCGAGGACGACCAGGCTGGTCGCGTCGGAGACTCCCGCCTGCGCGGTCGCACCGGCGCCCTTGGCCAGAGTCGCCGCATCGGAGCGCGTCATCCCGTCGAGCCGACCGGTGAACACCACCGAGTGACCGGCCAGCGAGCGTGGCGCCCGACTCGGCGCGAGGCTGATCGTCTTCAGCGAGTCGAGCGCGTGCACGGCGTCCGTCGCGTCCCAGTACCGCTTCGCGCGGGCGCCGGTGGCGTGCCAGATCCAGCACTTGAACTCGTCGGTCGCGGGAAGCGCCGAGATCGACCGCACCGACACGGAGTCGGTCCACCAGATCTCACCGGAGAGCAGGGTCGCGGCCAGCAGACCGACCTGGTAGACGTCGTCGGCCTGGCCCCAGCGGAAGCTCTGCAGCACGTTGCTCGGTGCGAAGTCCGGCGCGAAGACGGAGACGAAGCTGTGCGAGGGGTCCATCGTCATCTTGGTCGTGCCGAAGTCCCCGAGCACCAGCCGCCCGTCGCGCAGATAGACGTTGTCCGGCTTGAGGTCGCGATGGGTGACCCCGGCGTTGTGCAGCCGCGCGAGGACCTTGAGCAGCGCCTTGGTCTCGGTCCGCACCTTGCGTTCGGTCCACGGGCGCATGCCGTCGTCGAGCCCGGCCCACACCGTGCCGCCGTCCATGAACTCGAAGATCAGCACGTGCCTGCGGACCTGCCTGCTGCCCTGGCCGGTCGAGGCGACGAAGGCGTCCAGCAGCTTCACGACGCGCGGGTCGCTGTTCAGCAGCTGCCCGAAGAACGCCTCGCCGTGCCAGTCGCTACGGTCGCGGCACACCTTGATGCACACCCGGCGCGTGCGCCGGCCGTTCCTGGAGAGCCGATGGCCGGAGTACGCCGTGCCGAAGCCGCCCTGGCCCAGCAGCGCACCGACCTCGTAGGTCGTGCCGTCGTCGCTGCGCAGCTTCGTTCGCGCCTTGAGCCGGCCCCTCGTGCTCAACCGCGTGCTCAACCGAGAACTCCCGTCGTGCCGAGG
>DATMEB010000094.1:0-4428 GCA_035557095.1 Nocardioidaceae bacterium
GACAGCCATGCACGCGAGCGGAGGCCCGGCCATGACACCAGCCCAGGACACCGCCGCGCCGGGACGATCGGCCCGCAAGCGCGAGGCGATCCTGGACGCGGCCCGCACGGTGTTCCTGCGCAAGGGGTACGGCGGCGCCAGCATGGACGAGGTCGCGGCGCTGGCGGCGGTGTCCAAGCAGACCGTCTACAAGCACTTCGCCGACAAGCGACGGTTGTTCACCGCGATCGTCACCGGTGACATCGAGACGGCGGAGACGCTGACCCACGACATGGTGGCCGCCCTGCCGGAGACCGAGGACGTCGAGAAGGACCTGCGCGCCTTCGCCCGCCGGCACGTCGCCGAGGTGACCCAGCCACACCTGGTCCGGCTACGGCGCCTCGTCATCGCCGAGGCCGAGCGGTTCCCGGAGCTGGCGCAGACCTGGTACGCCCGCGGCCCCGAGCGGGCCCATGCCACGCTCGCCGAGCAGTTCCGCAAGCTCGGCCGCCGCGGCGTGCTGCGCGTGCACGACCCGCTGCTGGCCGCCCAGCACTTCAACTGGCTGATCCTGTCCATCCCGCTGAACGCGGCCATGCTCAACGGCGAGGAGACGACGTTCAGCCGGCGTCAGCTGAACCGGTTCGCCGACGAGGGAGTCCGGGTCTTCCTGGCGGCGTACGGCACCGACGAACGGGAACGGAGCACTCACGCATGACCGGCAGCCCCCCAAGGTGAGCGAGCCGGCCGAGCGGGCGCTGACCGCAGCCGGCTACACCCGGCTCGAACAGCTGGCCGAGGTGCGCGAGGAGGACATCGCCCGGCTGCACGGCGTCGGTCCGACGGTGCTGACCCGGTTGCGGACGGCGCTACGCGACCACGGCATGCAGTTCCGGTCGCGACCGTGATCAGCTGACGACCGGCTCCGGTGCGGTCCAGGCGCGCGCGACCGCGAGGCTGTCCTCGTAGACGTGATGCCGGGTGACGAGCCCGTCCTGCACGGTGAGGTGCAGCGCGAAGTGCGCCCGGTAGGCGGCGCCGTTGTGTCGCAGGGTGTTCGTCAGCGTCCCCATCACCACCGCATCGTCGCCGTCGACGAGGATGCGGTCGATCTCGACGCCGGCGAGGGCAGGGTCGTGGTGCTCGGCGAGGGTCCGGTAGTGGTCGGCCACGTCGGCGCGTGACTGACGGACGCGGATCCACGGCACGTCCGCGCCGTGCTCGTCCTCGGGCCAGTCCAGCCGCCAGTCGACCTTCTCCGCGTACGCCTGAGCGACCAGATCCGGGTCGCCGGTACCGATGCGACCCAGCAGGTCCTCGATGACGGCGCGTGTGCTCATGGTGGCCCCCCTCTTGTCCGTCTTCGGTGTCGACCCTCGGCATCGTACGGCTTCTACGATGCGGGGTATGACCCCCAACGACAGCCCGGCCGGAGACCTGCACCTCGCCACGGTCGTGGTCAACGTCAAGGACATGGAGCGGGCGGTCCGCTTCTGGAGTGCGGCGCTGGGATATCGGCAACGCGAGCAGGAATGGGACCCGGAGTTCATGATGCTCGTCGACCCCGACGGCAGACGTACTCCGCTGTCGTTGCAGCTCACCGACGCCGACCCCACCCAGCCCGTACGCGTACATCTCGACCTCTACACCGACGAGCAGCAGCGGCACGTCGAGCGGCTCGTCGGGCTCGGAGCGACCGAGGTTGCCGGGCACGAGTGGCCCTACCCCACCGACGCCGACTTCGTCGTCCTGCGCGACCCCGACGGCAACGAGTTCTGCGTCATCGACCACGCCGCACTCTAAGTTCAGCTGCTGCGGGCGCCGGCCTTCAGTGTTGCCCGGTAGCGTTCCGTCAGCTCCTCGGTGCGGTCCTCGGGCCAGCTCCGGACCTGCCCCAGCGCGGCGGCGAACAGCAGCTCGAGGTGGGTGTGCCAGGCCGCCAGCACCCCGGCTCGTCGGTCGGCCAGCTGCGTGGGGATGGTCTGGGTCAGCTCGAGCCGATGGCCGAGTGCGGGGTCCTGCACGAGGACGAACCGCACGCGGCCGGCGGTCTCGCCGTCGTGCAGCCACGTGTACTCCAGCATCTCCGGTGCGTCGACCGCGACGACCGTGCCGGCCTCGACGTAACCGTTGGTGAACCGCAGCGGCGGGCCCGCCTCGACCGCGGGCTCCCGGCCCTCGGTGAGCAGCGCCCAGACGTCGTCGATCGGCTGCCAGACCAGGTCGCGGGTGAACCGAACGACGTAGCCGTCGCCGGCCTCGGCCACCTCGCCCTCGTCGAGCCCGAACTCGCCGACGTAGGCCTCCATCCGTTCGAGCATCGACGTCGACACCGCCCCGAACTCATCGGAGGGTGGTTCCTCTCTCGCCGCGAGCTTCGCATCGAGCGCGTCGAGGCAGGTGTCCCACCCAGCCGCGTTGCGACCGGCGCCCAGCCGGCCCAGCGCTCCGCCGGCGAGCGTGTGGGTGAACACGAGCAGGCAGCCCTGCTCGCGCGGCACGAGCTCGAACCGCAGCACGTCCTCGTTCCACCGGAACGCATAGACCTTCGGCGGGTCGAGCTCGAGGATCTCGCCGTCCCGCATGGGGTCGGGCATCGGGTCGTCGTCACCCTCGAAGCGGAAGCGCATCGGCGCACCGACCACGAGGTCGGTCTGCACCGACGCGGGGAACCAGTGCGCCATCTGGTCCGGTTCCGTGACCGCCGCCCAGACCTTCTCCGGTGCGTGCGGGAGCAGGCGCTCGAAACGGAGCACCGGCTTCCCGCCGATCGTGTGCAGCTCCGTGTGCGTCTCGGTGTGAGTCCCGTTGTGTGTCATCGCGCGTTCCCTTCGTCCGCGTGCTCGGGCATGGCGTCGAGGTGCTGCTCCAGCGCGTCCAGGCTGGAGTCCCACATCCGTCGGTACGGCGCGAGCCAGGCGTCGATCTCGGCCAGCGGTGCCGCCCGGAGCCGGTACCACCGTCGTTGGGCGTCGTGGCGTACCTCCACCAGCCCGGCCTCGCGCAGCGCCTTGAGGTGCTTGGAGACCGTGGGCTGGGCGAGCCCCAGCTGCTGCACCAGCTCGCCCACCGGGCGCTCCCCGGCGCGCAGCAGGTCGAGGATCTCCCGGCGGCGCGTCTCCGCCAGCGCGGCGAATGTAGATGCCATAACGGCAATATAGCCAGACCGGAATATGAAGCGCAAGCCCCGACGGGCTGGATCCGTCAGTGCTGGTGGCCGACCGCGCCCGCCTCCTCGCCGGGCCGCACGACCGCGAACTGGCCCATCATCCCGTCGTCCTCGTGTGCGAGCAGGTGGCAGTGGAACATGTACGGGGTGTGCGCGTCGGCGTAGTCGCTGAACCGCATCGCGATCCGCATCGTCGAACCCGGGCGCAGGTAGATCGTGTCCTTCCACCCGCCGTAGTCGGGAGGCGGCGCGTCGTCGTCGACCGAGAGCACCTGGAACTGCACGTCGTGCACGTGGAAGCTGTGGTGCATCCCGTCGCGGTTGTGCACCTCCCACACCTCGGTGTCGCCGAGGTCGACGGTCTCGTCGACACGCGACATGTCCATCTGCGTGCCGTTGATCGAGCGGCCGGACAGCTCGAAGCGCCGGTCGACCTCCTGCAGCCCGTCCTCGTCGACGTCGAGGTCGGGTGCCGGTGCCAGGGTTCGGGGCAGCGTCGGTGACGGCGTCAGCCGGTCTGCGGCGCGCAGCTGGAGTACGTCGAGGGAGTCGCTGCCGCCGGCGAACCGGCCCATTAGTCCGGCACCGACGTCGGGCGGGTACGACCGGAGCTCGACCTGCTCGCCCGGGCGCATGGTCACGACGACCTCTGCGCGCTCGCCGGGTGAGAGTGTGACCCGGTCCTGGCGTACCGGTGCGGGCAGCAGCCCGCCGTCGGACCCGATCACCGCGAGGTCGCGATCGTCGGCGAGCCCGAAGTCGTAGACCCGGGCGGTCGAGGCGTTGAGCAGCCGCAGCCGTACTCGCGTCGTGGTGACCTCGACGTATGGTCCGTAGGTGCCGTTGACGACCAGCGTGTCGCCGAGCATGCCGGTGCCGCCCAGGGAGATGCCCCCCTCGCGCATCTCCCCGTCGTCACCGAAGTCCTTGTCCTGCACGACCACCGGGATGTCGTCGACGCCGTACTCGTGTGGCAGCCGGTCGCCGGCGCGGCTGTCGGGATCGTCGAGGATGAACATCCCCGCGAGGCCGCGGTAGACGTGTTGCTCGGTTTCGCCGTGCGGGTGCGGGTGGTACCACAACGTCGACGCCGGCTGGTCGACGCGCCAGTGTGGGGTCCAGGTGTCACCCGGTGCGATCTGCTGGTGCGGACCGCCGTCCATCCGCGCCGGCAGGTGCATCCCGTGCCAGTGCACGCTGGTCGACTCCTCGAGCTCGTTGGTGACCCGGACCGCGACCCGTTCTCCGCGTTCTGCGCGCAGGGTCGGCCCGAGGTAGGA
>DATMEB010000095.1:0-2236 GCA_035557095.1 Nocardioidaceae bacterium
GCATGAAAAACGGGCCTGACCTGCGGTGGTGTGGTCAGACCCGGTGTGTCGGGCTGACAGGATTTGAACCTGCGACCCCTTGACCCCCAGTCAAGTGCGCTACCAAACTGCGCCACAGCCCGGCACCCCGCCGTTCGTGGCGGTGAGCGGACTGAACCTTACCGCAGCGAATCGGCGTACCCGAAACGTGGTCTCGTCAGCGCTTCCTGTCCCGCTTGCGCGGCCGGACCTGGATCCGCACCGGCGTCCCGACGAACCCGAACTCCTCACGCAGCCGGCGCTCCACGAATCGCAGGTACGACGCCTCCAACGGCCCGCTGGTGAACAGCACGAAGTTCGGCGGGGCCGTCGACGCCTGGGTGCCGAACAGCACGCGCGCCTGCTTGCCGCCGCGCACCGGATGCGGATGCTCGGCCACCAGACGGCCGAGGAAGGAGTTCAGCGCCCCGGTGGGCACGCGGGTCTCCCAGCCCGCGAGCGCCTCGTCGAGCCGTGGCACGAGCCGATCGACGTGCCAGCCGGTACGCGCGGTGATGTTGACCCGCGGCGCCCACTGCACCCGCACGAGGTCACGGTCGATCTCCCGCTCGAGATAGTGCCGGCGCTCTTCGTCGGTCAGGTCCCACTTGTTGAACGCCACGACCAGGGCACGCCCGGCCTCCTCCGCCGCGCTGATGATCCGCTGGTCCTGTTCGGACATCGGCTGGCTGGCGTCGACCAGCACCAGCGCCACCTCGGCGCGCTCGACCGCCGAGCGCGTGCGCAGGCTGGCGTAGTACTCGTGCCCGGACGCCTCCTTCACCCGACGGCGGATGCCGGCGGTGTCGACGAACCGCCAGGTTCGCCCGCCGAGCTCGACCAGCTCGTCGACGGGGTCGACGGTCGTGCCCGCCACGGGGTCGACGACGACCCGCTCCTCCCCCGCAAGCCGGTTGAGCAGGCTCGACTTGCCGACGTTCGGCTTGCCGACGATCGCGACCCGGCGCGGCCCGGAGACCGCGTCGACCTGCTCCTTGGGAGCTTCGGGCAGTGCGTCGAGTACGGCGTCGAGCAGGTCGCCGCTGCCGCGACCGTGCAGCCCCGACACCGGTCGCGGCTCGCCGAGGCCGAGGTTCCACAATGCCGCCGCCTCGGCCTCGCCGCGCTGGTCGTCGACCTTGTTCGCGGCGAGCACGATCGGCTTGCCCGACGTACGCAGCACGCGCACGACGAGCTCGTCGGTGTCGGTGATGCCCACGTTCGCGTCGACCACGAACAGCACCGCGTCGGCGGCGTTCACCGCGACCTCGGCCTGCGCTGCGATGCGCTCGGCCAGCCCCTTCGCGTCCGGATCCCAGCCGCCGGTGTCGACGACCGTGAACTCGCGTCCGTTCCAGATGGCGTCGTAGGCGACCCGGTCGCGGGTGACACCGGGCACGTCCTCGACCACTGCCTCGCGGCGCCCGAGGATCCGGTTCACCAGCGTCGACTTGCCCACGTTGGGCCGGCCGACGACCGCCAGGACCGGCAGCGGCCCCTGCTCCTCGGCGATCTCGGCCTCGGTCAGCGCGTGCGCGGACTCCATTGCTGCTCCCTCGTCGGCGCTCATGAGGTGTGCTCCTCCGCGTACGGGCCGACCTCGTGGCCGCGGCGCCCTGCGGCGTCGTCGTCGGCGTCGGGTGGCGCAGTGGGCAGCGCTTGCCCGGTCAGCAGTACGGCGTCGTGCACGTGGCGCGCCAGCCCGACCCGGAGCTGCTCGGCGAGCGACCCGACCTGCGCCCGGCGTCGGGGCCAGGCCACCGGCGGCTCCGCGGCACGCAGCGGCGCGCCGAACACCACGTCGAGCCGGGCACCCCGCACGGGTGCCGCGTGCACCGACGCGCCGTGCGTGCGGGTGCCAAGATGCGCCACGGGAACGACGACTGCGCCGGTGACCATCGCCAGGTACGCCGCACCGAGCCGGGAGTGCTTCACGTCACCGCGCCCCCGGCTGCCCTCGGGATAGACCGCGACCACGCCACGGTCACGCAGCACCCGGATCGCCTGCTTGACCGCGACGGGGTCCGTCGCCGACCGCTCGACGGAGATCTGACCGAGCGCGCCGAACAGCCATCCACCGGGCCCGGCGAACATCTCCCGCTTCACCAGCGCATGCACCGAACGCGGCGCGACCGCGGTCAGCAACGGTCCGTCGAAGAGCCCGATGTGGTTGCAGGACAGCAGCACTGGCCCGTCGGCGGGCACGTGCTCCGCGCCG
>DATMEB010000096.1:0-8150 GCA_035557095.1 Nocardioidaceae bacterium
GTCGGTCACGACGCAGAGCGTCGACTCACCCGACCAGGTGCTCGTGCCGTGGCCGTTCGCACCCGTCGAGTCCCGCTTCCGCGGCACGGTGCGGGTGCGGGTGCGCGCCGGCGACGAGGCGACACCCTGGAGCGAGCCGGCCGAGCTCGAGACCACGCTGCTGGAGACCGGGGACTGGAGCGCCCGGTTCGCATCGCCCCGCACGATCGGACGCATGGGCGATCCTGCGCCGGTGCTGCGCACCTCCTTCGACGTCGATGGCGACGTCGACCGCGCGCGGCTGCACGTGACCGCGCTCGGAGTCCACGTCACGTCGGTCAACGGCGTACGCGTGAGTGACGAGGAGCTGGCGCCGGGCTGGACGTCGTACCGGCACCGGGTCCGGTTCCGCACCCACGACGTCACCAAGCTGCTTCGTCCGGGTCGCAACGAGATCGAGGTCCTGCTCGGCAACGGGTGGTACCGCGGCCGGCTCGGCGCGGGACGCGCCAAGACTCGGCCGGCGCACTACGGCGAGCGGCTGGCCGCGCTGGCGCAGCTCGAGGTCGCCACGGCCGACGGCGACGTGCACACGGTCGGCACCGACGAGACCTGGACGGCGCAACACAGCGGTGTGCTGTCCGACGACCTCTACAACGGCCAGACCACGGATCTGCGCGGAGCAGAGGCGAGCACGGACGACTCCGTGGACGTGCTGGAGGACGGCCTGCTGCAGCGGCTCGTACCTGCAGGCAGCCCCCCGGTGCGCGACGTCGCCACGGTCGGATCGGTCGCGATGACGCGCTCCCCCTCGGGGAAGCTGCTGGTCGACTTCGGCAAGAACGTCGTCGGCTGGGTGCGCCTGCGCGTCCGCGACTCGACGGCCGGACAGCGCGTCGAGGTCCGGCATGCCGAGGTGCTCGAGCACGGCGAGCTGGGGACGCGTCCGTTGCGCAGCGCCGACGCCACCGACTCCTACGTCCTCGCCGGTGGCGAGCAGGTACTGGCTCCCTCGCTGACCTTCCACGGGTTCCGCTACGCGCAGGTCGACGGCGTCACCGAGGAGCAGATCGCCGGCTGCGAGGCGGTCGTGCTCAGCTCGGACCTGCGCGGCACCGGCACGTTCGCATGCTCCGACCCCGACGTCGAGACCCTGCACGCCAACGTCGTCTCGAGCATGCGCGGCAACTTCCTCGACCTGCCGACCGACTGCCCGCAGCGCGACGAGCGTCTCGGATGGACCGGCGACATCCAGGTCTTCGCGCCGACGGCGACGTTCCTCGCCGACTGCGCGGGCTTCCTCGGCTCGTGGCTGCGCGATCTCGCGGTGGAGCAGCACGCCGACGGTGGTGTGCCGTTCGTGGTCCCCGACGTGCTGTACAGCGGCGCACCCGCGGCGGCTGCCTGGGGAGACGCGGCCACGGTCGTGCCGTGGACGCTGTACGAGCGGTTCGGCGACGCGGATGTGCTCGCGGCGCAGTTCGACAGCATGCGGGCCTGGGTCGACCGGGAGATCGAGCTGGCCGGAGACGACCACCTCTGGTCCGGCGGGTTCCAGTTCGGCGACTGGCTCGACCCGACAGCCCCGCCGGACAACCCGGCGGGGGCGAAGGTCGACGGTGACGTGGTCGCGACCGCACACCTGGTGCGCTCGGCGCGGATCCTGTCCGAGGCCGCTGGGGTACTCGGCCGGACGACCGAGGCACGGCATTACGCCGACGTCGCGGAGAGGACGCGAGACGCGTTCGTGCGCGCGTACGTCAGCCCGGCCGGTCGCATGGTGGGCGACGCGCCGACGGCGTACGCGATGGCGCTGGTCTGGGACCTGCTGCCCGAGCAGGGACAACGCGAGGAGGCGGGTCGCCGGCTCGCCGACCTCGTGCGCGCCAACGGGTTCCGGATCGGCACCGGCTTCGTCGGCACCCCCCTGGTCACCGACGCGCTCACCCTGGCCGGCGAGCACGAGACGGCGTACCGGATGCTGCTCGAACGCGGCTGCCCGTCGTGGCTCTACGCCGTCACGATGGGCGCGACCACGATCTGGGAGCGTTGGGACAGCATGCTGCCCGACGGGACCATCAACCCCGGGCAGATGACGTCGTTCAACCACTACGCGCTCGGCGCGGTGGCCGACTGGCTGCACCGGGTCGTGGCCGGGATAGCACCGGGTGCGCCCGGCTACCGCGAGATCGTCGTACGACCCGTTCCCGGGCGCGCCCTGACGCACGCGTCGGCGAGCCACGAGACGCCGTACGGCCGCGCGTCGGTCGCGTGGCGTCGCGGTGACGGCAGGCTGACCCTGGACATCGAGGTGCCCGTCGGGACGACCGCGCTCGTGCATGTGCCGGGCGAGCGTTCGCCCGAACGGGTGGGCCACGGGCACCACCACTGGGAGGTGGCAGACCCGGCCGCGGCGCGCCGCCCGGTGCATACCGTGCGCGACGCCGTCGACGACCCCGACGTCTGGAACGCCGTCACGGCCATCGTGGTCGAGGCCGGCGTCGCCGCGGACTCGGCAGGCGCCGCGTCGGCCGTCAGCCGGTTCCTGGACTGGCCGGTCGAGGAGCTCGCGTTCGCGCTCACGCCGCGAATCGTCGGCTCCGACATCGAGCAGGTGCGCAAGCGCGTCGCGGACGCGGTGACATAGCTCGAAGGGACCTGGCTCGAAGGGACCGGGCTCAGCGGGACCTGACTCGGCGGGACCGGGCTCGGCGGGACCGGGCTCAGCGGGACCGGGCTCAGCGGGACCGGGCTCAGCGGGACCGGGCTCAGCGGGACCGGGCTCCGGCGGTGCCGCGGCTCTTGCGCGCGGAGCGCTTGCCACGCGCCGTGGAGCCGCCTCTTCGCCGGGCGGTGCTGGAGTCGCGTACGACGAGCTCGGGCTCGAAGACGATCTGCCGATGGCGGTGGGAGTCGCCCCCGTTGATCTCGTCGAACAGCATCTCGGCGGCCGCGCGACCGAGCTGGTCGCGCGGCTGCCGGACGCTCGACAGGGGTACGACCGCGGCCGCGGCGTAGTCGATGTCGTCGTAGCCCACGATCGCGATGTCCTGCGGCACCCGCAGTCCTTGGCGTACGACCTCCTGCAGCAGCCCGAGTGCCAGCAGGTCGTTGGCACAGAACGCCGCGGTCGGACGCTCGTCGGCAGGCATCGCCGCGATCCGCCCACCGGCGACACCGCCGGTCTTGAGCGTCATCGCCTCGGTCTCGACCAGGTCGAGCACCGGCGGCCCTGGCGACGCGGCGGTGCCGCTCTGCTCTTCGGTGAAGGCCGCGATCGCGGCCTGCGCACCGGCGTACCGGTCGGCCACCTGCTGGATCGCGACCGGCCCGCCGACGAAGGCGATGTGCCGGTTGCCCTGCTCGAGCAGATGGGAGACGGCCAGGCGCCCGCCGAGCTCGTCGTTGACCGCGGCCGAGCAGCGGTTGCGGGCGCCCGCGCCACGGTCGACCAGCACGACCGGGATGCCGCGTTCGATCAGCCGGTCGAGGCGGGGGTTCTTGCCGTCGACCGGGGTGATGAGCACGCCCTGCACGCGCTGGCGTTCCAGGTGGTCGAGGTGGCGGCCCTCGCGCTGGGAGTCCTCGGAGCTGTTGCACAGCGTCACGACCATGGAGTTCTCCTCGGCGACGTCCTCGGCCCCGCGGGCGACGTCGGTAAAGAACGGGTTGGCGACGTCGAGGACCACCAGTCCGACGGTGCGGCTGCGACCCGAACGCAGCGTCCGTGCCGACTCGTTGCGCACGAACCCGAGCTCACGGATGCTGGCGAGCACCCGTTCGCGCGTCGACGACGCGACGTTCTCGGGGCGGTTGAGGACGTTGCTGACCGTGCCCAGGGACACGCCCGCGTGCCGGGCAACCTCTCGGATGCTCGTGGTCGCCACGGGACACCTTTCTGCCGACGCGCCGGCTGACGCGGTGAAACGTCGCAATTCTAGCCGCGGGCCGCGTGCCCGCTCGACAGCACAGGTGAGCCCGTGTGGTGGCTGATTGCCCCGCTGGGGTCTTGACGTCCTGGGAAGCAGGTTCTAAGTTCTGGCGGTGAAACGTTTCAGGTAGACGACAGCCCCTATGCGAGGAGCAACATGTCGCAGACCCACGACGGCACGACGCCGGCTCCGGACCCGGCAGGGACCGAGCCGACCAACGCGCAGCTGTGGCGATGGTCGTTCGTTGCCGCGATGGCCGGCTTCATCGACGCCGGCTCGATCGTGGCCACGGGCGTCGGCGCGCTGGTCTGGGCGGGAGCGTTCGGCTTCGGCGACACCTACGTCGGCGTGCTCGGCGCCATCGGCCCGAACGCGATGGCCGCCGGTGTCGGCGCGCTCGTCGGCGGCTGGATCTGCGACAAGTACGGCCGCAAGAAGATCTACGCCTACGACCTGCTCCTGTACATGCTGGGCACGCTGGTCATCGCGTTCGCGTTCGACCAGGTCTCGCTGTCGGTCGGCTTCGTGCTGGTCGGTCTCGCGGTCGGCGCCGACATCCCGGCCTCGTGGTCGCTGGTCACCGAGCTCTCGCCGGCGCAGAAGCGCGGGCGTCTCGGCAGCCTGTCGCAGGTGCTCTGGTACGCCGGACCCGTGACCGTGCTGCTGCTCGGCCTGTGGCTCACGCAGTACGGCCTCACCGGCATCCGGCTGCTGTTCGGGTTCCTGTTCCTGGTCGCGCTGGCGACCTACATCATGCGCCAGGGCATCGCGGAGTCGGCGCGCTGGAAGCACATGCACGCGGGGCAGCAGGCCGGCACGCGCACACGCACGATCGGCGACGACTACCGCGAGCTGCTCTCGAAGCAGGGGCTGCGTCCGCTGCTGATGCTGCTGGGTGTCTACGGCTTCTGGAACCTCTTCGCCGGCACGAACGGCTTCTACCTGCCGTTCCTGATGCAGCAGTACGGCTCGCTGTCGGAGGCAGCGTCGATCGGCCTGCAGTGCCTGTACTTCGGGCTCACGATCGTCGCGACGCTGTGCGTCTTCGTCCCGCTCATCGACCGGGTCAACCGGCGTGTGCTGTTCGCCGCGGGATCACTGGCCACGCTGCTCGGCGCGCTGATGCTGGCACTGTTCTCGGTGAGTCCCTCGACGGTGACGGCCTACATCATCATCACCGGCCTGGCCCAGGGTCTCGGCGCGCAGCACTTCTTCCAGCTGTGGTCGGGCGAGGAGTTCCCCACCCGGCTGCGCGCGACCGCGCAGGGATGCGTGATGGGCGTCGTGCGCCTGACCCTGGGAGTCTGGTCGTTCTTCGTCCCCGTCATCGCCGCGGCCACCGGGTCGTTCCAGGCCGTCGCCGTGATCCTGTCGGGGTTCCTGTTGATCAGCACGGTGATCGGCGTCGTGTGGGGCCGCAACCGCCGCGGCGAGACGCTCGAGCAGATCGAGGTCGAGAGCGGGTGGTCCTCCACCGGGACGCCGTTCGACGAGTCGCAGGCCCTGCGCGTCGGACGGGGCGGGTGACCGACGGTGGCCGACCCGAGCATCCCGAGCATCCCGAGCAACCCGAACGGCATGGCGCGCGTCTGCTTCACGCTGCAGGTCGACCCCGCTCGGGTGGAGGAGTACCGGGCCCGGCACGCCGCGGTCTGGCCGCCGATGCTGGAGGCGTTGCGCGACGCCGGGTGGCACGACTACACGTTGCATCTGCGAGACGACGGCCTACTGGTGGGCACGCTGGTCACCGACGACCTCGCGTCGGCGCAGGCGGCGATGGAGCGCACCGAGGTCAACGGTCGATGGCAGGCTGAGATGGCGCCGTTCTTCCCGGCGCTCGACGGGCGCGCACCCGACGAGGGGATGCAGGTACTCGAGCAGGTCTTCGACCTGGACGCACAGCTACTGGCCGCAGGGCTGGCCACCGACGAGGGAGGCTCACCATGACCGAGCTCAGCACCGCGACCCGGCAGGCGGTCCGGACCGCGCTGCGCGAACAGCGGATCGAGACCCCCTCGTGGGGCTACGCCAACTCCGGCACGCGGTTCAAGGTGTTCACGCAGGAGGGCGTGCCCCGGACGCCGTACGAGAAGATCGACGATGCGGCGACCGTGCACCGTCTGACCGGCGTCGCACCCACGGTGTCGCTGCACATCCCGTGGGACCGCGTCGACCACTACAGCGACCTGGCCAAGCACGCGGCAGATCGCGGTGTCGCGCTCGGAGTCATCAACGCCAACGTGTTCCAGGACGACGACTACCGGCTGGGCAGCGTCACCAACCCCGACCCGCGCGTACGCCGCAAGGCCGTCGACCACCTGCTCGAGTGCATCGACGTCATGGACGAGACCGGGTCGGCCGACCTGAAGCTGTGGTTCGCCGACGGCACGAACTACCCCGGCCAGGACAGCATCCGCGCCCGCCAGGACCGGCTGTCCGAGGCCTTGCGCGAGACCTACGACCGCCTCGGAGCCGACCAGCGCATGCTGCTGGAGTACAAGCTCTTCGAGCCGTCGTTCTACACCACCGACGTGCCCGACTGGGGCACGTCGTACGCCCACTGCATCGACCTGGGCGAGCGCGCCAAGGTGGTCATCGACACCGGTCACCACGCACCCGGCACCAACATCGAGTTCATCGTCGCGGTGCTGATGCGGGTCGGGAAGCTCGGCGCGTTCGACTTCAACTCCCGGTTCTACGCCGACGACGACCTGATGGTCGGATCGGCCGACCCGTTCCAGCTCTTCCGGATCATGCACGAGATCGTGCAGGCCGGCGCGCTGGCCGCCGAGTCGGGGATCACGTTCATGCTCGACCAGTGCCACAACATCGAGCCGAAGATCCCCGCGGTGATCCGGTCGGTGATGAACGTGCAGGAGGCGACCGCGAAGGCGCTGCTCGTCGACGCCGACGTGCTCACGACCGCGCAGCAGTCCGGCGACGTGCTCGGTGCGCACGGTGCGCTGATGGACGCGTACAACACCGACGTCCGGCCGTTGCTCGCCGAGCTGCGCACCGACATGGGCCTCGACCCCGACCCGGTCGCGGCGTACCACCGTTCGGGCTACGCCGAGCGGATCCGCGCCGAGCGCGTCGGCGGGGAGGCGGCAGGCTGGGGTGCCTGACCGGCGCCGACCAGCCCGACAGAGTCGACAGGGGCACCACCGAACCTCCGAGAGCAGGCAGGAGCATGAGCGCCATGAGCGCACCGACGCATCCGGTCGTGGCCGAGCTGCTGAACCGAAGCAACCGGCTCGGTGCCGACCCGCGCAACACCAACTACGCCGGGGGCAACACCTCCGCCAAGGGCACCGTGACCGACCCGGTGACCTCCGAGCCGGCCGAGCTGTTGTGGGTGAAAGGGTCCGGGGGCGACCTCGGCACCCTCACCGAGTCCGGGCTGGCGGTGCTGCGGCTCGATCGGCTGCGCGCTCTCGTCGACGTCTACCCCGGCGTCGAACGTGAGGACGAGATGGTCGCTGCCTTCGACTACTGCCTGCACGGACGTGGCGGCGCCGCCCCCTCGATCGACACTGCGATGCACGGCCTCGTCGACGCCGCTCACATCGACCACCTGCATCCGGACTCAGGGATCGCGATCGCGACCGCGGCCGATGGCGAGGCCCTCACCAAAGAGTGCTACGGCGACAAGGTGGCGTGGGTCGACTGGCGTCGTCCCGGGTTCCAGCTCGGGCTCGACATCGCCGAGGTCAAGCGCAACAACCCGCAGACGATCGGCGTCGTCCTCGGCGGCCACGGGATCACGGCGTGGGGCGACACGTCGGAAGAGTGCGAGCGCAACTCCCTGGAGATCATCCACACCGCGGAGCAGTTCCTGGCCTCGCACGGCAAGGCCGACCCGTTCGGGTCCCTCGTCGCCGGCTTCGAGCCGCTGGCGGAGGCGGAGCGGCACGCGCGGGCGGCCGCCCTGGCCCCGGTCATCCGTGGTCTCGCCTCGACCGACGCGCCTCAGCTCGGCCACTTCACCGACAGCGACGTGGTGCTGGAGTTCCTCTCGCGCGACCGGCTGCAGCCGCTGGCCCAGCTCGGGACGTCGTGTCCGGACCACTTCCTGCGCACGAAGGTCCGGCCGCTGGTCGTCGACCTGCCGGGCACCGCGCCGCTCGAGGACGTCGTGCTCCGGCTCAAGGAGCTGCACCTGTCCTACCGCGAGGAGTACGCCGCCTACTACGACCGGCACGCGGTCTCGACGAGCTCGACCACCGAGGGGTCGCCTCC
>DATMEB010000097.1:0-3833 GCA_035557095.1 Nocardioidaceae bacterium
GCCCCGCTGCCCGAGACGGCCTGGTAGGTGGAGACGACGAGTCGCTGCAGCCCGGCGGCGTCGTGCAGCGCCTTGAGCGGGGGCATGGCCGCCATCGTGGTGCAGTTGGGGTTGGCCACGATCCGGCGGCCACCGTCGCCCAGGGCCAGCTCAAGGTCGTCCGGGTTAACCTCGCTCACCACGAGCGGCACCGCGGGGTCCATCCGCCAGGCCGAGGAGTTGTCGATGACGACAGCACCCGCCGCCGCGAACCGGGGCGCATGCTGCCTCGAGGCGGCGGCGCCGGCGGAGAACACCGCCACGTCGATGCCGGAGAGGTCGGCCACGGCCAGGTCCTCGACCTCGACGAGGCGCGGCTGGCCGGCATACGGAGCACCGTCCCAGCCGCCCGCCCACGGCAGCCGGGAGCCAGCCGAGCGCGCGGAGGCGAGGTATCGGACCGAGGCGACCGGCAACGCCCGCTCCGCGAGCAGGTCGCGCATGACCGCACCGACCTGGCCGGTTGCCCCGACGACAGCGATGCGCAGCCCGCTCACCGGCCGGTCCCGCCGTGCACGACCGCCTCGTCGGGCGAGTCGAGGTGGAACGCCCGGTGCACTGCCCGAACCGCCCCTTCGAGATCGGCCTGGTCGGTGATCACGGAGATCCGGATCTCGGAGGTGGAGATCATCTCGATGTTGATGCCGGCCTCGGCGAGCGCGCCGAACATCCGCTGCGCCACGTGCGGGTTCGACCGCAGACCCGCCCCGACGAGCGACAGCTTGCCGATGTGAGAGGTGTACAGCACATCGGCGAAGCCCATGCTCGCCTGCAGCTCGCGGATCGCGGCCACGGCCTGGGTGCCGTCCTCTTCCGGGATGGTGAACGACATGTCGGTCAGGCCGGTGGGGGAGGTGGACACGTTCTGCACGATCATGTCGATCGCGACACCCGCGCTGGCGACCGCTCCGACCACGCTTGCGGCCGCGCCGGGCCGGTCGGGCACCCCGACGGCCGTCACCTTGCCCAGCGAGGTGTCGTGGGCGATGCCGGAGATGATCGGGTCTTCCATGGGTTCCTCGGTGACGGTCGGGCTGGCGGTCGGGTTGGCGGTAGCGGTGACGGTCTGGATGGCGGATGGGCTGGCGTCGGGCTCGGTGCCGGCCTCGCGCAGTGAGCCGTCGCGGCGCAGCGCGGAGGTGAGCGGGCGGTCGACGAGGATCCACGTGCCCTCCCGCTCGGAGAAGCTCGACCGGACGTGCAGCGGCACCGCGTACCGGCGCGCGTACTCGACCGCCCGCAGGTGCAGGATCTTGGCGCCGTGGGCGGCCATCTCCAGCGTCTCCTCGATGGTGATCCGGGTGATCCGGCTGGCCGTCGGGACGATTCTCGGGTCAGCCGTGAACAGGCCGTCGACGTCGGTGTAGATCTCGCAGACGTCGGCGTGCAGCGCTGCGGCCAGCGCGACGGCCGTGGTGTCGGAGCCGCCGCGGCCGAGCGTGGTGATGTTCTTGGTGTCCTGGGACACGCCCTGGAACCCAGCCACGATCGCGATGTGCCCGCCTTCGACCGAGGCCTTGATGCGCCCCGGCGTCACGTCGATGATCTTCGCCTTGCCGTGCGACTCATCGGTGATCACGCCGGCCTGGCTGCCGGTGAACGACTCCGCCTCGTGGCCGAGGTTGGCGATCGCCATCGCGAGAACCGCCATCGAGATCCGCTCGCCCGCGGTGAGCAACATGTCGAGCTCGCGCGCCGGCGGCAGCGGCGACACCTGCTTGGCGAGGTCGATCAGGTCGTCGGTCGAGTCCCCCATCGCCGAGACCACGACGACCACCTGGTTACCGGCCTTCTTGGTGTCGACGATGCGTTGAGCGACTCGCTTGATGCCCTCTGCATCGGCCACCGAGGAACCGCCGTACTTTTGCACGACTACGCCCACGGATGCTCCTGCTCTCGAGGTGAATGTGGCTGCTACGCCGATTGGCGCAGCGGTCAGTCTAACGGCAGCCGGGGGCAGTCAGACCGTGGCCCGAACCGCGGACACCGCGTGCGAGGCGGTGCGAGCACACATTCCGGGGCCTCTGGTGAGCGTGTGGCTCAGGGTGTGACGATCGCCTCACCGGTGGAGTCGAGACGGTCGTGTGCGACCACCGACTGCAAGGCACGCAGCACCGCCGAGGCCTCACCGCCCCACGACGACACGTAGCTGAACTGCCACCACCACAGCGCCTCGTCGGCCCGACCCGCACGATGGTGACGCAGACCGTGCGCGACCGAGCCCGCGATGTCGGCGAGGTCGTCGGACAGGCTCGCGTGTATCAGCTCGGGCGGGTCGGCGTAGGGGTCGAAGACCTCGGTGAAGCCGTCGATGTCGGTGAGCAGCTCGGCCAGGCGGGCCCGCAGCTCGTCGAGGTCGTCGTCGGGCCCGGTGTCGGGCTCCCACCGCTCACGCGGGACGAAGTCGCTCTGCACACCCAGGCGTCCGCCGGCGAGCAACAGCTGCGACACCTCGAGCAGCAGCAGGGGTACGGCACGACCCGGGTCGTCGCTGCGCGCGATCTCACGCAATGCGAGCAGGAAGCTCTCGATCTGGTCGGCGATCCCCTGGGCCAGGTCCTCCAGGTCACTGGACAGCCCGCTGTGGGCCACTTCGGTCTGAACCGGCCGTGATCCCTCAGTCATCGACCGATCGCCTCCCCTCGAATGCACGTCCCAGGGTGACCTCGTCGGCATACTCCAGGTCACCGCCTACGGGCAGTCCACTAGCAAGCCGGGTGATTCGCAACCCCATCGGCCGCAGTAGTCGTGTGAGATAGGTGGAGGTCGCCTCGCCCTCGAGGTTGGGGTCCATGGCGAGGATCACCTCGGTGACGGCGCCGTCCGACAGCCGCTGGACCAGCTCACGGATGCGCAGGTCGTCGGGACCGATGCCCTCGATCGGGCTGATCGCGCCGCCGAGCACGTGGTAGCGGCCCCGGTACTCGCGCGTGCGCTCGATCGCGATCACGTCCTTGGACTCCTCGACCACGCACAGCACGTGCGTCTCGCGCCGGGGGTCCTTGCAGATCCGGCACTGCTCGTCCTCGGCGACGTTTCCGCAGGTCACGCAGAAACGCACCTTGTCCTTGACCTCGACCAGCACCTCGGCCAGCCGGCGTACGTCGGCGGGGTCGGCGCTGAGCACGTGGAACGCGATGCGCTGGGCGCTCTTGGGCCCGACACCGGGCAGGCGACCGAGCTCGTCGATGAGGTCCTGGACGATGCCTTCGTACAAGGGTCAGAAACCCAGCTGCTGTCCACCGCCGGAACCGGGCAGGCCGCCCTCGCCACCGAAGCCTCCCGCGAGCGGGCCGAGCTGCTCGGCGGCGAGCTCGTGCGCGGAAGTGGTGGCGTTCTGTACGGCGGCCACCACCAGGTCGGCCAGGGTCTCGGTGTCGTCGGGGTCGCAGGCCTCGGGCGAGATGTCGAGGCCGATGAGGTCACCGGTGCCGGTGACCTTGGCGGTGACCAGACCGCCCCCGGAGGTGCCCTGCACCTCGGTCTCGGCGAGCTGGCGCTGCGCCTCCATCAGCTGCTGCTGCATCTGCTGAGCCTGCTCGAGCAGCTGGTTCATGTCCGGTTGGTCACCTGAGAACACAGACGTCTCCTTGTCAGGCGTTTCGCTGGATCGGGACTGGAAGTGATCCGCACCCGAGCCTACGGCGTCATCGGCCGCGTGCGCCCGGCGGACCGCGAGCCGCCGGTGCCGCCATGAGCGGGCTCGGGTCGCGCTCGGGTGGGTCTCAGTCGCGGGGGATCTCCTCGATCACCCGAGCGCCCAGCTCGCGGGCCAGCAGCTCGTCGTGACCGAG
>DATMEB010000098.1:0-10592 GCA_035557095.1 Nocardioidaceae bacterium
GGGAGGCGGCCCGGCGGGCGGCGGGCGACTACGTGTCGCTGGCCCGCCGGCTCGGCCTGGCGCCGGACGAGACCCTCGGTATGGTCCGGGCTGCGCTGGACGCCGCGGGCTGAGCGCATCCGATATCTTGACGTCAAACAACCTGACCGGCACGGACGTCTGGAGACGCGCGATGGCGAAGATCAAGGTCGAGGGCAAGGTCGTCGAGCTCGACGGCGACGAGATGACCCGGATCATCTGGCAGTTCATCAAGGAACGCCTGATCCACCCCTATCTCGACATCGACCTCGAGTACTACGACCTCGGGATCGAGCACCGGGACGCCACCGACGACCAGGTCACCGTGGACGCGGCGAACGCGATCAAGCGGCACGGGGTCGGGGTCAAGTGCGCCACGATCACGCCCGACGAGGCGCGGGTCGAGGAGTTCGGTCTCAAGCGCATGTACCGCTCGCCCAACGGCACGATCCGCAACATCCTCGGCGGCGTGATCTTCCGCGAGCCGATCGTGATCTCCAACATCCCGCGGCTGGTTCCCGGCTGGACCAAGCCGATCATCATCGGCCGTCACGCGCACGGCGACCAGTACAAGGCGACCGACTTCGTCGTGCCGGGACCGGGCAAGGTCACGATCACCTACACGCCCGAGGACGGCAGCCAGCCGATGGAGTTCGACGTCGCCGACTTCTCCGGCGGCGGCGTCGCGGTCGGGATGTACAACTACGACGACTCGATCCGCGACTTCGCGCGGGCGTCGTTCCGCTACGGACTCGAGCGCAACCTACCCGTCTACATGTCGACCAAGAACACCATCCTCAAGGCCTACGACGGTCGCTTCAAGGACCTCTTCGAGGAGATCTTCGAGGCCGAGTTCAAGGACGAGTTCGAGAAGAACGGGCTCACCTACGAGCACCGGCTGATCGACGACATGGTCGCCGCCGCGCTGAAGTGGGAGGGCGGCTACATCTGGGCGTGCAAGAACTACGACGGCGACGTCCAGTCCGACACGGTCGCCCAGGGCTTCGGCTCGCTCGGGCTGATGACCTCGGTGCTGATGACGCCCGACGGCAAGGTGGAGGCCGAGGCCGCGCACGGCACGGTGACCCGGCACTTCCGCCAGCACCAGCAGGGCAAGCCGACGTCGACCAACCCGATCGCGTCGATCTTCGCCTGGACCAGGGGTCTCGAGGCCCGGGGCAGGATGGACAACACCCCCGACGTGGTCGACTTCGCGCGCAAGCTCGAGCAGGTCTGCGTCGAGACCGTCGAGAGCGGCAAGATGACCAAGGACCTCGCGCTGCTGATCAAGAGCGAGACCGGCAAGGATCAGGACTTCCTGACAACGGAGGAGTTCCTCGCCGCGCTCGACGAGAACCTCGACAAGCTGATCAACAGCTGAGCCATGTCGACGCGGGCACGTGACTGACGGGGGCGGCCGCCGGCCGGTCCACCTCGTCGCGGCGATCCTTGCGCTCTCCCTCGGAGGCTTCGGGATCGGTACGACGGAGTTCGTCAGCATGGGCCTGCTGCCCGAGATGGCCGACGCCGTCTCGGTGTCGATCCCGCAGGCCGGACACGTCATCTCGGCGTACGCGCTCGGCGTGGTCGTGGGCGCACCGCTGCTCACCGCGCTGGGCGCGCGCGTGCCGCGCAAGACGATGCTGGTCGCGTTGTCGGTGGCGTTCGCGCTCGGCAACGCGGCCACCGCACTCGCGACCGGTTACCCGAGCCTGGTCGCGGCCAGGTTCGCGACGGGTCTGCCGCACGGCGCCTACTTCGGGGTCGGCGCGCTGGTGGCCGCGTCCCTGGTCGCTCCGCGCAAGCGGGCCCAGGCCGTCGGCTGGATGATGCTCGGCCTGTCGGTCGCCAACGTGGTGGGCGTTCCGGCGGCGACCTGGCTCGGCCAGGAGCTCGGGTGGCGCAGTGCGTACTGGAGCGTGGCCGTCGTCGGCGTCCTGACCGCGCTCGCGCTACTGCGCTGGGTTCCGCACCGGCCCGCCCCGGCGCAGGCAGGCGTACGCCGTGAGCTCGGAGGGCTCCGCCGGCCGCAGATCTGGCTGACGCTGCTGGTCGGGACCGTCGGGTTCGGCGGCATGTTCGCCACCTACACCTACATCGCGCCGACGATGACCGAGGTCGCCGGCATGTCCACCGGCACCGTGCCGGTCGTGCTCGCGCTGTACGGCGTCGGGATGGTGACCGGCAACATCCTCGGTGGCTGGGCCGCCGACCGCGGGGTGGTGACCGCGATCTTCGCCGGGATGGGCGCGGTCGCCGTCGTGATGGCGCTGTTCACCGTGGCCGTGCGCAACCCGTGGACCGGCGTGCTCGTGGTCGTGCTCGCCGGAACGTCGGGCTCGTCGCTGGTGCCGGCCCTGCAGACCCGGCTGATGGACGTCGCCGGCGACGCGCAGGCGGTGGCCGCGTCGCTCAACCACGCCGCGCTCAACCTCGCCAACGCGGCGGGTGCCTGGCTCGGCGGCGTCGTGATCGCCCTCGGGTGGGGCTTCGCCTCGACCGGATGGGTCGGCTCAGTGCTCGCCGTGCTCGGGCTCGCGGTGATGGCGCTCTCCGCCGGCCTCGACCGCCGCGCGCGGGCTACGTCCGATGACAGATCCCCTTACGCCGAGATTGCGCGAATGCCCCGGTGAGTGGACCTGTGGTCGCTCGCGTACGGGGGCATTCGCGCAATCTCGTCGCGAACGTGGTCAGAGTGCGGCGTCGAGGCCGCGGCTCTTCAGCAGCTCGCGCTGGCTGGGGTTGACCGAGGCCCGGAAGGGCATCTCGACGACCTCCGCGCGTACCGGCTCGCCCGGGACGTCGGCGTAGGCGTCGGGCAGGTGCACCCACAGCTCGGTGCCCAGTGCGGTGAGCCCGACGGGTACGTGCCCCATCGCGATGTTGGTCCCGAGCTCGGGGGAGTACCACGGCGACGTGACATAGCCGACCGGGTCGCCCCGGTGCAGCGCGCTGACCAGCCAGAAGTCCGGCGCGTAGTCGTCGATCGGCCGGCCCGCCAGCCGCATCCCCACCAGGGTGTGGGTGTACGGCGGGTTGCCCGCCTCCAGCGCGTCGCGCGCGGCCTCGAGGGCGCGCTTGCCGATGTACTCGGCGGTCTTCTTGCGCGGCACCTGGTAGCTCAGGTTGACCTGGAACGGCAGCGTCTCCGCGTCCATGTCCTGGCCCCAGGACAGGATTCCGGCCGCGATGCGGCGATGGTGCGCCGGTGCGACGACCATCAGGTTGTGCCGCCGGCCGGCCTCGACGACCGCGTTCCACATCCGCTCGGCGTACAGGGTCGCGTCGCGCAGGTAGATCTCGTAGCCCTTCTCGCCGGTGAACCCGGTCTGCGACACGATCACCTCGCAACCGCCGACGGCCGAGGCCATCAGCCCGTACGGCGGGATCTCGGCCGCGGCCGGACCGACCAGGTCGACCATCAGGTCGACGGACTTCGGGCCCTGGACCTGCACGGGTGCTACGTCGATCTCGTGGATCTCGACGTCGAAGCGACGGCCGACGTTGACGCCCTGCAGCCACAGCATCAGGTCGGAGTCGGACAGGCTGAACCAGAACTCGTCCTCGGCGACGCGCAGCAGCACCGGGTCGTTGAGGATGCCGCCTGCCTCGTTGCACAGGATCACGTAACGGGCCCGCATCGGCGGGATCCGGGTCGCGTCGCGGGTGATCACGTAGTCGACGAACGCCTCGGCGTCCGGGCCCTTGACCTGGATCTGCCGCTCGACCGCGACGTTCCACAGCGTGACGTGGTTGACCAGTGCGTCGTACTCCACCATCATCCCGCCGTCCTCGGGTCGGACGTACCCGCGCGGGTGGTACATCCGGTTGTAGATCGAGGCCCGCCAGCACCCCGCCCGGTGGGACAGCTCCCAGTACGGCGACTTGCGGACGCGGGTGTCGACGAGCATCTGTACCGGCGTGGGACCGGACTGGCGAAGGTTGATCGGTACCGACCGGTCGCTCTGGTCAACCGAGGGGATGTTGTCGTGCATGGTCACTCCTAGTGGCCCGCGAGGAGATCGTGCTTTCGGGCTGTCGATCGCTGTTCCCTATGGCTCACGAAGTTCCATAATATAGAACAACGATCCCATATCATGAGTGTAGGATTGGCTGAGAGGGTGTGGCAAGAGGCGCGCCGAGCCGTTTTCTCAGCACGTCCTCGCGGGCGCCACACGACAGTCCGGCTGCGTCAGAAACGAGTGCTCGATGAGGAACCGGTGGGCGTCGTCACTGCTTCGCGACCTGCTCGAGTCGGCCCGGTACGAAGTGCTCCCCACCGCCGGGATCGACGACACCGTGCTGGCACATGTGCCGGTGGGCCGGACACTTACCGTGACGGCATCGCCGGGACGGGGGCTGGACGCCACGCTCGACGTGAGTGAGCGGCTGGCCCGCAGCGGCTACCACGTGGTGCCCCACCTGGCGGCACGCATGGTCCGGGGCCGCGGTCATCTGCAGGAGATCGCCGACCGGCTGGTCGCGCTCGGTGTCGACAGCGTGTTCGTGCCCGCCGGCGACGCCGAGCCCGCGGCCGGTGACTACCTCGCTTCGCTCGACCTGCTGCGCGACCTCACCGCCCTGGACGGGCCGTTCCGGCAGGTCGGAGTGGCGGGATACCCGGAGTCGCACCCGCTCATCGACGACGACGTCACCATCCAGGCGATGTGGGACAAGCGCGAGCACGCGACCAACGTCGTCAGCAACCTGTGCTTCGACCCCGCCCGGCTCGCGCGCTGGGTCGAGCGGATGCGTGGCAGGGGTACGACGCTGCCGTTGTGGGTCGGCATGTCAGGGCCGGTCGAGCGCACCAAGCTGGTGCTGATGGCCACCAAGATCGGCGTCGGCGAGTCGACCCGGTTCCTGGCCAAGAACCGGTCGATGTTCACGCGGATGGCCGCGCCCGGCGGCTACGTCCCGGAGCGGTTCCTCGACCGGGTCGCCCCGACGCTGGCCAGGCCCGAGTCGTTGGTCGAGGGGCTGCACGTGTTCACGTTCAACCAGGTCCGGGAGACCGAGACGTGGCGGCGCGAGACGATCGAGCGCCTCGGCGGCTCCGTCATCGCCAGCTGAGCCGAGCCGCGCAGACTGGCCCGCTCAGACTGGCCCGCTCAGACTGGCCCGCTCAGACCGGCCCGCTCAGCCTGTGGCCTCCTTGTGCGCCCGGCGGGTCAGGATGCGCGTGAGCCGGTCGGTCTCGTCGACCAGCAGCTCGCCGACCTTTCGGTGCGCGCTCTCCAGGCGGAACGAGGGTCCGGAGACGCCGATCGCCGCGATGACCCGCCCGCGGGGGTCGCGAACCGGTGCGGCGAGGGCGTCGAGCCCGTCCTCGACCTCGCCCCGGGCGACGGCGTACCCCTCGCGCCGGATGTCCTCGAGCTGAGTCTCCAGCAGCGCCGGGTCGGTCACCGACGCCGCGGTGCGCGCCTCAAGCCGGCCCTTGGGCAGCCGGAGCGCGTCGAACGCGTACAGCACCTTGCCGAGGGCCGAGCAGTGCGGTGGCACCTCGACGTCGATCCAGTTCGTGGCGCCGAGGATGAAGTTGGAGTCGATCTGCGCGGCGTGCACGACGGTGTCGCCGCTGGGTACGCCGAGGTTGACGGTCTCGTCGGTCTCCTCGGCGATCCGCTCGAGCATCGGCTGAGCGGCGGCCGCGAGCGACTCCACCCGGTCGAACCGGTTGGCGTAGTGCGCGAACAACGCGCCGCCGCGGAACAGCCCCTCGTGGTTGCGTTCGAGGATGCCGTTGCGCTCGAGCGCCTGCAGCAGCCGGGACGCGGTCGAGCGCGCGAGACCGGTCTGCTCGACGAGCTGGGTGAACGAGATCGGCCCCTCGGCCCGCACGACGAGGGTCACCAGCTCTGCTGCGCGGTCGATCGACTGCGTGCCGTTACTCATGCGCCGCCTTCCGGCAGTAGCTCGACCAAGGGCAGCAACCAGGGACTGGAAAAGGGACTGCGACGAGGCCAGGACTGCAGGGCATCGGGGCTGCTTGCGGGTCTGATCCTAACGCCTCGACGGCCGATACCGGCCGGGGTGCCCGCCGTCGCAGCCTTTCGTCACAGCGTGCCGGCGCAGGCGCATCCTCAGCGGAAGACGACCGTGCGGTTGCCGTTGAGCAGGACTCGGCTCTCGCTCTGCCAGCGCACCGCACGGGAGAGCACCTGGCACTCGACGTCGCGCCCGGCCTGCACGAACTGCTCGGCGGTGAGACCGTGGTCGACGCGGACGACGTCCTGCTCGATGATCGGGCCCTCGTCGAGGTCGGCCGTGACGAAGTGCGCGGTCGCCCCGACGAGCTTGACCCCGCGTTCGAACGCCTGGTGGTACGGCCGCGCCCCGCGGAAGCTCGGCAGGAACGAGTGGTGGATGTTGATCACCCGGCCCTCCAGCCGCTTGCAGGTCTCGTCGCTGAGCACCTGCATGTAGCGCGCGAGCACGACCAGGTCGACGTCGAGGTCCTCCACGAGGCGCAGCAGCCGGGCCTCGGCTGCCGCCTTGGTGTCCGACGTGACCGGGATGTGGTGGAAGGGGATGTCGTACGACGCGGCCAGCGCCTCCTGGTCGCGGTGGTTGGAGACGATCGCAGGGATCTCGATCTGCAGCGCCCCGATGCTCCAGCGGTACAGCAGGTCGTGCAGGCAGTGGTCGAGGCGGGAGACCATCACCAGCGTGCGGTACGGCGACCGGGCCTCCCACAGGTTCCACGTCATCGCGTGCGACTGGGCCACCCACGCGAAGGCCTCGCGCAGCGACTCCAGGGTCTCGCCGGGTCCGTAGACCTCGAAGTGCACCCGCATGAAGAAGCGGTCCTCGACCCGGTCGTCGAACTGCTGGCTCTCCAGGATGTTCGCCGAGTGCTGCACCAGGAAGCTGGAGACCGCGTAGACGATGCCCGGCCGGTCCGGGCACACGATCGTGAGCACGAACTCCGGATTCCTGAGGGCCCGGCTGTCCTGGCTGTTCTGCGGCCTGTCCTGCGGCCTGTCCTGCGACATCGTCTCCTCCTCGCCGGTCGGCCACCGCCGCGTGCGTATCGTGCACTACGGTTTCGGCATGAGCAACAGGTCGGCGACCGCCGGAGGCTCCGGAAGCCCAGCAAGCACCGTGCAGTCGGTCGACCGCGCGGTCACCGTCCTGGAGATCCTGGCACGCCAGGGCGAGTCGGGCGTCACGGACATCGCCACCGAGCTCGGCGTACACAAGTCGACCGCGTTCCGGCTGGTCGCCGCGCTGGAGATGCGCGGCCTGGTGGAGCAGACCGCCGATCGCGGCAAGTACCGCCTCGGCGTCGGCATCCTCCGGCTGGCCGGTGCGACCAGCGCGCGCCTCGACGTGGTCCAGGAGGCCCGCCCGGTCTGCCGGCGGCTGGCCGCGGACACCGGCGAGACCGTCAACGTGGCCGTACTCGCCGAGGGCGCGGCGCTCTACCTCGACCAGGTCGCGGGCTCGTCGGCCCTGCAGCCGTACAACTGGGTCGGGCAGCGCATCCCGCTGCACGCGACCTCCAACGGCAAGGTCCTGTTGAGCGGGCTCGACCCGGAGGAGCTGGAGGCGACCTTGGCGTCACTTCCTGCCTATACCGAGGCCACGATCACCTCGCGCGCACGGTTGCACTCGGAGCTCGACGACGTCCGGTCGCAGGGGTACGCCGTCGCGGTCGACGAGCTCGAGGAGGGGCTCACCGCGGTCGCGAGCCCGATTCGCAATGCCCATGGCGATGTCGTAGCCTCCCTCAGCGTGTCCGGCCCCAGCTTTCGCCTCGACGGTGACCGCCTGGAGGCGTTGGTCCCGGCCGCTCGCGGGGCGGCCGCAGAGGTCTCGCACCGGCTGGGCTGGGGTGACCACAGGGAACAGTTCGGTCCGCGCTGAGCGCTGCGCGTAGGCCGATGCTGACGGTGTGTGTCCGTCGGTACTGAACCGTGACCGTAATGCGACGTTGCACGCTTGACCTGGCCTTCTGGGCTCAGCAGAGTTCTTTGCGCAGGGCACATGGAAAAGCCAACCGGGGACCGGGGCAAACGGCAGGCTCCCCGGTCCGGTGATGTCCGCAGGCGCCTGTCAGGAGGACGATTTGCCTGAGCTGTTCATGGACGGTCGATGGCGAAGTGCCCGTGACGGCGGCCGCCGCGAGATCCGCTGCCCTGCCGACGGGTCCCTGGTCGCCGAGGTCGACGAGGCGCAGGCCGTCGATACCGAGGCCGCGATCGCGAGCGCGCGGGGCACCTTCGACGAGGGCAGCTGGCCCGCCACGCCTGCCGTCGAGCGCGGCCGGATCCTGTTCCGCGTGGCCGACCGCCTGGAGGACGACAAGGCCGCGATCGCGCGGGCGGAGTCGCTGGACACGGGCAAGCGGTTGGTGGAGAGCGAGTACGACGTCGACGACGTCGTCGCGGTCTTCCGGCACTACGCGCGCATCGCCGCGGAGGAGGCCGGCCGGGTCGTCGACACCGGGATGCCGGACATCCGCAGCCGTGTCGTGCACGAGCCGGTCGGTGTCTGCGGGCTCATCACCCCCTGGAACTACCCCCTGCTGCAGACCTCCTGGAAGGTCGCACCCGCGCTCGCGGCGGGCAACACCTTCGTGCTCAAGCCCAGCGAGCTGACCCCGTCGACCTCGATCCTGCTGATGAACCACCTCACCGAGGCGGGCGTGCCAGCCGGGGTCGCCAATCTGGTGCTGGGCAAGGGCCCCGAGGCCGGTGCGCCGCTGTCCTCTGACCCGCGCGTCGACCTGGTGTCGTTCACCGGCGGGGTGCACACCGGACGAACGATCATGGCCGCGGCCGCCCCGACGGTGAAGAAGGTGGCCCTCGAGCTCGGCGGCAAGAACCCCAACATCGTCTTCGCCGACTCCGACCGCGAGACCGCGCTCGACTTCGCGCTGACCGCCGTCTTCCTGCACTCCGGGCAGGTCTGCTCCGCCGGCGCGCGGCTGATCATCGAGGAGTCGATCAAGGACAGCTTCGTCGACGAGCTCGTCGCCCGGGCCGAGCAGATCCGTCTCGGCGGCCCCTTCGACGAGGAGGCCGAGACCGGCCCGCTGACCAGCAGCGCCCACCGCGACAAGGTGGAGGCGTACGTCGCGAAGGGTCTCGCCGAGGGCGCCACCCTCCGCACCGGTGGCAAGCGCCCCGACGCCCCCGCGCTCGCCGACGGCTTCTACTACCTGCCGACGATCCTCGACGGCGTGACCAGCTCGATGTCGGTGGCCCAGGACGAGTCGTTCGGGCCGGTGCTGACGGTCGAGACGTTCCGCGACGAGGCCGAGGCGGTCGCGATCGCGAACGACAGCATCTACGGCCTGGCCGGCGCGGTCTGGACCCAGGACGCCGGCAAGGCGCAGCGGGTCGCGGGCCGGCTGCGGATGGGCACCGTGTGGATCAACGACTACCACCCGTACGTGCCGCAGGCTGAGTGGGGCGGCTACAAGCAGTCCGGCACCGGCCGCGAGCTCGGGCAGGCGGGCCTCGACGAGTACCGCGAGACCAAGCACGTCTGGCACAACATCCGTCCCGCCGAACAGCGCTGGTTCCAGGGATAGGGGAGGGCCGGTGAAGCGCTACGACTACGTCATCGTCGGGGGAGGCTCCGCGGGGTGTGCGCTCGGTGCCCGGCTCTCGGAGGACGCCGGTACGTCGGTGCTCGTGCTCGAGGCGGGCCGCTCGGACATCAAGCTCGACCCGTTCATCCACATGCCGGCAGCGCTGCCGTTCCCGATCGGCAGCCGGCTCTACGACTGGCGCTACGAGACCGACCCCGAGCCGTATCTCCACGACCGCAAGGTCTTCCACGCCCGCGGCAAGGTGCTCGACGGCTCGTCGTCCATCAACGGCATGATCTTCCAGCGTGGCAACCCGCTCGACTACGAGCGCTGGGCGGCGGAGCCGGGGATGGAGGAGTGGGACTACCTCCACTGCCTGCCGTACTTCAAGAAGATGGAGACCTGCATCGCCGGCGCCGACGACTGGCGCGGCGGCGACGGGCCGCTCAAGCTCGAGCGCGGCCCGGCCGAGAACCCGCTCTTCACGGCGTTCTTCCAGGCCGCCCAGGAGGCGGGCTACCCGCTGACCGACGACGTCAACGGCTACCGGCAGGAGGGCTTCGCGAAGTTCGACCGCAACGTCTACCGCGGCCGTCGACTGTCCGCGGCCCGCGCGTACCTGCACCCGGTCAAGCACCGCAAGAACCTCTCCGTCGAGACGCTCGCGTTCGTCACCGGGGTGCGGTTCCAGGGGAGCCGCGCGGTCGGCGTCGACTACCGCCGGGCGGGCTTGTCGCGACAGGTCGACGCCGGTGAGGTGATCCTCTGCGGCGGCGCGATCGCCAGTCCGCAACTGCTCCAGCTGTCCGGCGTCGGCCCCGAGGACCTGCTGCGGGCCCACGGCATCGACGTCGTGCACCACAGCCCCGGCGTGGGGGAGAACCTCCAGGACCACCTCGAGGTCTACATCCAGTACGCCAGCAAGCAGCCGGTCTCGATCGCACCCGGCCTCCGGTGGCGGGCTCGGCCCAAGATCGGCTACGACTGGCTGTTCCACCGACGCGGCCTCGGTGCCACGAATCACTTCGAG
>DATMEB010000099.1:0-18069 GCA_035557095.1 Nocardioidaceae bacterium
ACGCGCCCGACTTCATCGAGAGCGTGCGCATCGCCTTCCCCTCGGGCCGTCATGCCGACGAGATCTGCCCGACCGAGATCGCGGTGCCGGTGTGGTGCGCGCAGATGGGCACGATCGTCTTTCATCCCTGGCCGGTGCGGCGCGCGGACGTCGACCATCCCGACGAGCTGCGCATCGACCTCGACCCGCAGCCGGGCACCGACTTCGCCGACGCCGTGCGGGTGGCCGGGGTGGCGCGCGAGCTGCTCGACGACCTCGGCTACGTCGGCTTTCCGAAGACCTCGGGCGGTCGCGGCGTGCACATCTACGTGCGGATCGAGCCGCGCTGGACCTTCACCGAGGTACGGCACAGCGCGATCGCGTTCGGCCGTGAGCTCGAGCGCAGGATGCCGGGCGAGGTGACCACCAAGTGGTGGAAGGAGGAGCGCGGCACCACGGTCTTCGTCGACTACAACCAGAACGCGCGCGACCGCACCATCGCCAGCGCCTACTCGCTGCGTCCGCGTCCGGGCGCGCCGGTCTCGGCTCCGCTGCGCTGGGAGGAGCTCACCGCGGTGACCCCCGGCGACTTCACCGTGTTCACAATGCCGGACCGGTTCGCCGACGTGGGCGACCTGCACGCCGCCATCGACGACCGGGCGTTCTCGCTGGAGCCGCTGCTGCAGATGTACGACCGCGACCAGGAGGTCGGCATGGGGGACATGCCGTACCCGCCGGACTACCCGAAGATGCCGGGCGAGCCCCCGAGGGTCCAGCCGAGCCGGATCAACCCGGTCAACTGGGAGAGCACCGAGGAGCAGCCCACCTGACGTCCTAGTCGCGAACGACCCGGGTGGCGACCGGCGTCTCGACGTGCTCGTTGCGCACACCGATCGCGATGAACCGCGAGACCCAGCGGCGCACCGGAGGCACGGAGAACAGCACCCGCATCGGACGCGGCACCGACGCGGTGTCGCGCTTCTCCAGCAGCGGGGAGATCAGGTTGCGCTGGATCGCCAGCTGCACGGCCTGCGTGACCCTGGTCGGCAGCATCCGGCGACGTTGCACAGCGGCCAGGTCGCGCTCGGTCACCTCCGCGCTCCGCAACGGCTCTGCCAGCCGGTTCGCGGCCGCGACGGCATCCTGGACGGCCAGGTTGATGCCGACCCCTGCGATCGGTGACATCGCGTGCGCGGCGTCGCCGATGCACAGCAGCCCGGGCCGGTGCCAGCGCTTCAACCTGTCGACACGCACCTCCAGGAAGCCCACGTCGTCCCAGCTGCGGAGCGCGTCGTCGAGCCGGCCGGACAGGAACGGCATCGCCTGTCGCAGCTCCTCGCGCAGGGTCGCGATGCCGCTGGCCTTGAGCTCGCCGAACGACCCTTTGGGCATCGTGTACGCGCCCTGCCAGTAGGTCCTGCGGTCGATCATCGGGAACAGCCGGCCGGGCGTGAGCCGTGCGAACGAGCTGGTGGGGTCACCCTCCTCGCGGGGCACGCGGAACCAGAGCACGTCCATGGGCGCGCCGAACTCGACCTGCGGCAGGCCGGCCGCACGTCGTACGGCGGAGTGCCGGCCGTCGGCGGCGACGGTCAGCGTGGCCAGCAGCTCCCGTTCGCCCTCGGGCGTGCGGTAGCGCACGCCGCGCACCTGGCCGTTCTCGACCAGCAGCGTGGTGAACTCCGCGCGCTGCAGCAGCGTGAACGAGGGGTACTGCCGTGCCTCCTCGGTGATGAACGTGAGGAAGTCCCACTGCGGCACGAACGAGATGTGCTGGAACCTGCCGGGCAGGTGCGTGAAGTCCCCGAACGGCACCATCCCGTCGTCGGTGAGGATCGAGATCTGCCGGGTGGGCTGCTGCGGCAGCTCCTCGAACCCCTTGAGCAGGTCGAGCTCGTAGAGCACCTGCAGCGTGGACGCGTGGATGGTGTCGCCGCGGAAGTCCCGGAAGAAGTCCTGGTACTTCTCCAGGACCACGACGTCGACGCCGGCCCGCGCGAGCAGCAGGCCGAGCATCGCCCCCGCCGGGCCACACCCGACCACACAGCAGGTCGTGCGGTCGGCCACGCCACCAACGTAGGCCGAGTCCACCGGGGGGCGCTAGCCGTCAGCGGGCGCGGCCCGACAGCCGGATCGGGTGCCCGCGCAGGGCGTTGGAGCGCACGATGATCCGGGCGCGCTTGGTGCCGAAGCCCTGCGGCTCGAAGCCGACGTAGACCGCGCACTGCCCACCCGCCGGCAGCCGCAGACCCCGCGCACAGATGCGCGGCGAGCCGCTGCGCCGGTCGAAGCTCGACCTGCTGCCGCCCTGGAAGTGCACGCCGCGGATCCGCATCGCGATGGCACCCCTGTTGCGCACGACGACCCGACGGGTGGTGCCGCTGGTGCCCGCGGGGCGGGCGCTGAAGTGCACCCGGCGACGCGCCGAGAAGACCGCGGCGGTCCGCGCGCGCAGCCGCACGGTGCGAGACCGTACGTCGTCGGTAACGGTCATCCGTGCCGTCGAGCGCCGTCTGCCGTCGGGCCGGTAGCGCACGCCGATCCGGCAGGCCTCACCGATCGAGAGCACCTCGCCGCGACGGCAGGCGTTGCGCGCACGGAAGCCACGCAGTGTGCGGTCACCGCGGATGCGCATGCGCTCGATGGTCATCGCGCGGGTGCCGATGTTGTGCACCCGCACGGTGTCGCGCTGCCGTCCGCGCACGTTGCCGAATGCGTGGCCGCGCGGCAGCGAGACCGCGTGCGAGTTCGCCCGCTTGCCGAGTACGCCCCAGCGGCTGGTGGTCGCGGTGCCGGCCGGCCCGGCCACGGTCACGGACTGCCGGATCCCGCCGGTCACGGGGGTACGGCGCTCGGGGTTGCCCATGTAGCGGCGGGGCGACCGGGTCGAGCGCAGCCAGGTGGTGATGTGGCCGCGGTTGCCGGCGGCGACACGGAAGTTGCACCGGCCGCCGGGCGCCGGCTCGCAGCCGATGTCCTCGGTGAAGTCGATGTTGCGCTGCTCGGCGGGGTTCTCGGCCTGGATCGTGGTCTGCCCGTAGGGGTAGGTCAGCGTGTAGCTGCCGGCCGCGTCGACGTGGCCGCGTACGCGGACCCGGTCGAAGACCACCTGCTCCCGGCCGACCCAGGCCGCCTCCACGGCGAGCTCGACGCTGAGCTGGATGCCGGGTGCGTTCAGGTCGGCGAACGCCGCCCAGTACAGCTGCTCGCCCTCGGGGGGCCGAAGGTCGCGCGGGCGAGCAAGCAGGCAGTTCGCGCTGCCGTCGTCGCACATCTGCAGCGCGAAGCCGCTGTCGTCGGTGTAGTACGCCGGGAAGCCGCGCTGCTCCCGGTCCACGGGACCGACACGGTCGGCGTCAAGGGCTCCTGCCGGGCCGACGACGGCCAGCAGCGGTGCGGCGAGCAGGAGCGTCAACACTGCAGCGGTACGGCCGCGCCGTCGCTGCCCGGTGCCGAGACGGGTACGCCAGGTGGTGCCGTCGGGGGCCGTGTTGTCGGAGTAGTTCATCACCGGCTCCTTGAGAGCTCGTGTCGTGCGAGGTGGTTGCTGCCGGGGGCGGGGCCGGCCCCCGGCAGCAAGCGGGAGGACCGGGGTCAGCGACCGCGGCCGTTGAGGCGGATGCGGTCGAGGCTGGTCAACGCGTTCGACCGCACCCAGATGCTTGACGTCTTGCGACCGAACGCCCGCGGCCGGAACGCGACGTACACCGCGCAGGCGCCACCGGGACGCAGCCGGGTACCGCTCGAGCACAGTGGCCCGGCACCGGAGCTACGCACGAACGACCGGTCGTGACGGCCACGCAGGAACACGGAGTGGATCCGCAGCGGGACGACACCGGTGTTCTCCACGATCACCCGCCGCACGCGGCTCTGCGTGTCGGCCCGCCGGGTCGTGAAGTGCACGCGCCGACGTGCGGAGAACTCCGCGGCCGTCATCGCCCGAAGCGGCAGCCGGTGCACCCGTGCCCTGGTGTTGTCGCGGATGACGAGACGTCCGGTCGAGAGCCTCTTGCCGGTGGGGCGGTAGCGCACCTGCACCCGACACGCCCGGCCGGGACGGAGGTTGACGGTGCGGTCGCAGGTCGAGCGCGACCGGCGGATGCGGAACGTGCCGGCTCCGCGCACCTCCAGGCGGCCCAGGTTCAGCCGGCGCCGGCCCAGGTTGCGGATCACGATCGTCCGGTCCTTGCGGCGGGCGGTGTTGCCCATGTCCGCGCGGGTCCGGGAGAAGGCGGCGGCTGGTCCGGCTGCGACCTTGCCCACGACCGCGAACCGGTTGGTACGGCCCAGGAGCCGGCCGCCACGTGCGCGCAGGATGAGGTTGTTGCGCACCTCGCCACCGGTCACCCGGGTCGGCACCTCGCCGGCACCCAGGTAGCCGACGCGAGAGCGCGTCGAGCGCAGCCAGTCGTCGATGCGTCCGCGGCAGGGTCCGCGCCGGCGCAGCGAGCAGCCCAGGTCGATCGTCACGTCGACGTTGCGCTGCTGTCTCGGGCTGGCGGCCCGGAAGCGTTTGGTGCCGTAGGGATGGCGCAGGATGTAGCGCCCGCCGCGGTTCAGGTGACCACGGATCCGGAGCCGGTCGAATACCACCGGCCTGCCGCCGTCACCGAACGCGGCCTCCAGCGCGAACTCGACGCCCAGGTCGCCGCGCCGGGTCGGGATCGTGGCGGTCGCGCCCCAGTACAGCGCCTCGCCGTCCGGGGGTGTCAGCGCGTTGGGTCCGGTGACCAGGCAGGCGGTGGTGCCGTCGTCGCAGAGCTGCAGGGACAGGCCCGACCCGTCGGTGTAGAACCGCGGGAACCCGCGTGCGTCCGGGGGACCGGTGCGGTTGGTGTTCACGCCCGCGGCCGGGCCGGTGAACGCCAGCATGGTGGCACCGAGCGCGAGTACGGCGCCCACGGCGCTCAGGGTGCGAAGAGACGGACGGCGGAGACGCCGGCGTCGTCGTTGCCGGGTCGCGTCGCCTTGCCCGAGGTTGAGCTTCACTGCTCCTCCCTTCGGCGACCGCCGCGGCGTCTCGGTCGAGGCGCATCCGACTGCCGCGATGCCCAAAGTGGACCCATGGCGTCACGGTCACGCAAAAAGCGAGGTCAGTCACGGAAAGTGACATTCGGCCCGAGCACGCAGGCCGAGCGCGCGGGAAGCCGCACCCGCCCGTTTTCGAACACAGTGGCGTCGTCGTCCCAGGCGAGGACCACGCCGAGATCGGCACGGTCGGACCCGACGTCGATCGCGCGTGGCTCCTCGGCGAGGTTGACCACGACGCGATGCTCGCCCCGGTCGACGACCACGCAATGTGCTGCCTCGTCGTGGCGTACGTCGACGCGGTCCAGCCGCGGGTCGCGAAGGTCGGGCCGTTCGCGGCGCAGCCGGATCAGCGCGCGGTACCAGGCCAGGATCCGGTCGTGCGGGGCGTGGCCGACCTCGGCCCAGTCGAGCCGCGAACGCTCCATGGTCGCGTCCATCTGCGGGTCGGGTACGTCGTGCCGGTCCCAGCCGTGCTCGGCGAACTCGTCGCGGCGGCCCCGGCGTACGGCGTCGGCGAGTGCGGGGTCGGGATGGTCGGTGAAGTACTGCCATGGCGTCGAGGCGCCCCACTCCTCGCCCATGAACAGCATCGGCGTACACGGGGAGGTCAGCAGCAGGGCCGCGCCGCAGGCGAGCGTGCCCGGGTCGAGCGTGGCCGAGAGCCGGTCGCCTGCCGCCCGGTTGCCCACCTGGTCGTGCGTCTGCAGCGACACCACGAAGCGCCAGCCCGGCACCCGGGTGCGGTCGACCGGGCGGCCATGGGTGCGTCCGCGAAACGACGACCACGTGCCGTCGTGGAAGAACACCCTGGTGAGCACCTTCTCCACCGTGCGCGGGCCGGTGAACGCGCCGTAGTAGCCCTGCGACTCACCCGTGAGCAGCACGTGCAGCCCGTGGTGCACGTCGTCGGCCCACTGCGCGTGCAGGCCGGTGCCGCCCTCCTCGCGCGAAGTGACGGTGCGGGGGTCGTTGCGGTCCGACTCGGCGATCAGCCACAACGGCCGGCCGACCTCGTCCGACAGGGCGTCGACGACCGTCGACATCTCCTCCAGCAGCGGCAGCGCCCGCGAGTCGAACAACGCGTGCACAGCATCGAGGCGCAGCGCGTCGACGTGGAAGTCGCGCAGCCACTGCGTGACGTTGTCGAGCACGAACGCGCGCACGTCGTCGCTGCCCGCGTCGTCGAGGTTGAGCGCGGCACCCCAGGGCGTGACGTAGTGGTCGGTGAAGTACGGCCCGAACTCGACGAGATGGTTGCTGCTCGGGCCCAGGTGGTTGTAGACCACGTCGAGGCAGACGCCGAGGCCTCGGGCGTGGCAGGCGTCGACGAGCCGCTGGAGCCCTCGCGGGCCGCCGTACGGCTCGTGCACCGCGAACAGCCCGACCCCGTCGTAGCCCCAGCCGCTGCGGCCGGGGAACGTGTTGACCGGCATCACCTCGACCAGGTCGACCCCGAGGTCGACGAGATGGTCCAGCCGCTCGATGGCCGAGTCGAAGGTGCCCTCGTCGGTGAACGTGCCGATGTGCAGCTCGTAGAGCACCGCTCCGGCCAGCTCGACGCCGCTCCACTCGGCGTCGGTCCAGGCGAAGTCCGTGAGGTCGGCGACCTCGGCGGGCCCATCCGGTCCCTCGGGCAGGCGTAGCGCGCGGGGGTCGGGCAGCGGGTCGCCGCCGTCCAGCGCGAACGAGTAGGCCGACCCCACCGGGGCGTCCAGCTCCGCACGCCACCAGCCGCTGCGGGCGGCGGCCATCGGGTGCCGGGTGCCGTCGAGCACCACGTCGACGCCGTCGCTCGCGTACGGCGCCCACACCTCGAACCTGGTCACGAGCGCTCCAGCAGTGCAACCGGCAACGCGCCGAACAGGTCGCGGCAGGAGATCTCGCCGCCTCGGTGCGTGGCACCGGTGAGCACGTCGGTCCACGACCCCGGCGGGAGCGTGACGCGGTCGTCGTCTCCCCAGCCACCCGCCGCTGTCAGCCGGGCGGGCCCACGTGTGACCACGCTCACGACGGCGTCACCACGCACGAACCCGGTCGCGTGTCCGGTCGAGGTCTGCACCGGCACGTAGGTGCCGCCGGCGCCGAAAGCCGCCGGGCGGCGACGCCGCAGCCGCAGGGCACGCGTGGTCACCAACAGCTTCTCCTCGTCGAGGCTGCTGAGCGGAGACCCGGCGTCGAGGTCGGCCAGCATCCCGCGCCGGCGGTCGAAGTCGACCGGCCGGCGGTTGTCCGGGTCGACCAGCGAGTCGGTCACGAGCTCCGCGCCCTGGTAGACGTCGGGAACCCCGGGCAGGCACAGCTGCAGCAGCTTGGCCGCCAGCACCGTGGCTCTGCTGCTCTCCCGGCCTGCCTCGACGGCGGTCTCGACCGCCGTCCGCAGCGGCCCCGGCTCCAGCGCCCGGTCGGCCAGGTCGAGCACGCGCGCCTCGTAGGCGGGGTCACCGTCGACCCACGCGGTGTGCACCTTCGCCTCGCGGATCGCCTTGCGCAGGTAGTCGTGCAGCCGCTCGCGGGTCAGCGGCCGCGCCCCGGCCAACGTCTGCCAGAGCAGGAACGCGGTCGGCCGGTCGACGCCGGCAGCGTCGGCCGCGTCCAGGAAGGGCGCTGCCGACTCCTGCCATAGCCCGGGGGCGCCGGCGAGCGCCAGCAGGCGGGCGCGCACGTCCTCGGTGCGCTTGGTGTCGTGGGTCGACAGCGTGGTCATCCCCAGCGGCCAGTCGCGCTGCTGTCTGGCCGCCCAGGCGTGCATCGCGTCCGGGCTGGCGTTCGCGACGACCGAGGGGTCGCCGCCGACCTCGTTCAGCGCTGCCAGCCGGTTCCAGCGGTACCACGTGGTGTCCTCGATGCCCTTGGCCATCACCGGGCCGCACGTCTGCTGCAGGCGTACGACGAAGTCGGCCGCGGCCGCCGATCCGGGCTCGGTGCCCGTAGCCAGGCCCACCAGCAGGTCGACCTCGTCGGCGAGGTCGGGCCGGCGCTCGTGCGCCCGGCGGCGTGCGTGCTCAAGGCGCTTGGCGGACTCGGCGTCCACGGGTTGTCCCGGCCGCACGTAAGCGCGGTAGACGTCGACCGCGACCAGCACCTCGACGAGCGCCGCGCGCAGCCGCGCGGCGTCGGTGCGACCGGTGGCCGCGACCGCGCTCCGGCACAGCCGGTCGACCTCGGCGGCGAACATCCCGGCGACGGCCTCGCGCTTGGCGGCCTCGGCGACCCGCTCCAGGTCGGGGTCGCCTCCGGCGTCGGCCCAGGCACGGTCCAGCGCCGGCGCCGCGGCCGGGTCGACCAGTGCGGTCTGCACCGCCAGGATCGCGTCGTAGCCGGTGGTGCCGGCGCAATGCCACGAGCGCGGCAGCGACTCACCCGGCTCCAGGATCTTCTCGACCAGCACCCATGCGCCGCCGGTGGCGTCGTGCAAGCGCTGGAGGTATCCCTGCGGGTCGGCCAGCCCGTCGGGATGGTCGATCCGGAAGCCGTCGACGAGGCCGCGCGCGTGCAGGTCCAGCAGCACGCGGTGGGTCGCGTCGAACACGTCGGGCTCCTCGACGCGTACGGCGATGAGCCCGTCCACGTCGAAGAACCGTCGGTAGTTGAGCACCGCGTCCTTGTCCAGCCAGCAGGCCAGGCGGTAGTGCTGCTGCGCGAGCGTGCCGGCCAGGTCGCCGCCGGGGTCCACGGTGCCGGGAGCGACCGGGAACACGTGCTCGTGGTAGCGCACGACCGGCTCGCCGTCGATGTCGTCGAGCACCAGCTCTCCGGCGCTCATCACCTCCGCGGGGCTTCCACCGAGCACCGGCAGGGAGAGCCTGGAGTCGCCGGCGTCCCAGTCGACGTCGAACCAGTGCGCGGTCGACGCCGCACGTCCGGCGCGCAGCACCTCCCACAGCGGGCGGTTGAGGTGCTCGGGCGCCACCAGCGCCATGTGGTTGGGCACGACGTCGACCAGGACACCGAGGCCGTGTCGGTGCGCGGCCTCGGCGAGGTCCACGAACGCGGCCTCGCCGCCGAGATCCTCGGACACGCGGCTGTGGTCGACGACGTCGTACCCGTGCAGCGAACCGCGTGCGGCCTGCAGCACGGGGGAGAGGTAGAGGTGCGACACCCCCAGGTCCGCGAGGTACGGCACCTGCGCCGCGGCCGCGGCGAAGCCGAAGTCCGCGTGCAGCTGCAGCCGGTAGGTGCTGGTCGCCTCAGGCACGCCGCATCAGGACGACCGAGCGCCCCGAGACCTCGACCAGTGACTCACCGGGCAGCGGCTTGTCGTCCTCGTCGGCGAAGATGTCCGCGGTGTTCAGCACGAGCTGCCAGGACTCTGCGTAGGGCCCGCCGGGCAGGGTGAACTCGACGTCGTCGGGGCTCGCGTTGAGCAGCATCAGGAACGAGTCGTCGGTGGTCGGCTCTCCACGCGGCCCCGGCTCGGCGATCGCGTCGCCGTTGAGGAACACCGCGAGCGTCCGCTTGCCGGTCTCCCAGTCGGCGTCGCCCATCCGCGTGCTGTCGGCACGCAGCCACGCGATGTCGGGGAGCTCGCCCTTGCCGCTGCGGCCGGTGAAGAAGCGACGACGCCGGAACACCTGGTGCTCGGCGCGCAGCTCGGTGAGCGTGCGGACGAACTCGACCAGCCCCTCGTCGGCCTGCTCCCAGTCCACCCAGGACAGCTCGGAGTCCTGGCAGTAGGTGTTGTTGTTGCCCTGCTGGGTGCGGCCGAGCTCGTCACCGTGCAGCAGCATCGGAACGCCCTGGCTGAGCAGCAGCGTCGCCAGGAAGTTGCGCTGCTGCCGGGCGCGCAGGTCGTTGACCTCCGAGTCGTCGGTCGGGCCCTCGACCCCGCAGTTCCAGGAGCGGTTGTGGTCCTCGCCGTCCTGGTTGTTCTCGCCGTTCGCCTGGTTGTGCTTCTCGTTGTACGACACGAGGTCGCGCAGCGTGAACCCGTCGTGCGCGGTGACGAAGTTGATCGAGGCATGCGGTCGACGGCCGTTGTCCTCGTACAGGTCGGACGACCCGGACAGCCTGGCGGCGAACTCGCCCATGGTGCGCGGCTCGCCACGCCAGAAGTCGCGTACACAGTCGCGGAACTTGCCGTTCCACTCGGTCCAGGCCGGCGGGAAGTTGCCGACCTGGTAGCCGCCCGGCCCGACGTCCCACGGCTCCGCGATCAGCTTGACCTGTGAGACGACCGGGTCCTGGTGGACCAGGTCGAAAAACGCGCTCAGCCGGTCGACCTCGTGGAACTGCCGGGCGAGGCTGGCCGCCAGGTCGAAGCGGAACCCGTCGACGTGCATCTCGGTGACCCAGTACCGCAGGGAGTCCATGATCAGCTGCAGCACCTGCGGACTGCGCATCAGCAGGGTGTTGCCGGTGCCGGTGGTGTCGTAGTAGTACGCCGGGTCGTCGTCGACGAGGCGGTAGTAGGCCGCGTTGTCGATGCCCCGGAACGCCAGTGTCGGCCCGAACTGGTTGCCTTCGGCGGTGTGGTTGTAGACCACGTCGAGAATGACCTCGATGCCGGCACGGTGCAGCTCACGCACCATCGCCTTGAACTCCAGCACCTGGTCCCCGGCATGCCCGCTGGAGCTGTACGCGTTGTGCGGTGCGAAGTACCCGATCGTGTTGTAGCCCCAGTAGTTGGACAGGCCCTTGTCGATCAGCGTCGAGTCGTTGACGAACTGGTGCACCGGCATCAGCTCGACCGCGGTGACACCGAGCGAGGTGAGGTGCTCGACCATCGCCGGATGCCCCAGCCCGGCATACGTGCCTCGGACCTCGTCCGGAACGTCGGGGTGGGTCTGCGTCAGGCCCTTGACGTGGGCCTCGTAGATCACGGTCTCGTGGTAGGGCCGACGCGGAGGCCGGTCGTCCTGCCAGTCGAAGTACGGGTTGATCACCACGGACTTCATCGCGTGCGGGGCGGAGTTCTTGGTGTTGCGCTTGCGCTCGTTTCCGAACGTGTAGGAGAACAGCGCCTGGTCCCAGTTGATGGCGCCCTCGATCGCCTTGGCGTACGGGTCGAGCAGCAGCTTCGACGGGTCGCAGCGGTGTCCCTCCGAGGGCTTGTAGGGACCGTGCACTCGGAACCCGTAGCGCTGACCCGGGGCGACCCGGGGGAGGTAGCCGTGCCACACGAGCGCGTCGCGCTCGGTCAGCTCGACCCGGGTCTCCTTGTCCCGGTCGTCGAAGAGGCAGAGCTCGACCCGGTCGGCGATCTCGGAGAAGAGCGCGAAGTTGGTCCCAGCGCCGTCATACGTGGCGCCCAGGGGATACGAACCTCCCGGCCAGACCTCCATCGGGCTCCTTCGCTCTCGTGAGTAACGGCGCCGTGGGCCACGGCGCCGCACTCCATGATCGCACTACCCGAGACGGCCCACTCACATGCCGCTGACGCCCTCGCCCTGCCCGGCCTGCTCGTCGAAGTTCTCGTGCTCGAGCAGGTGCAGGCACGGTACGCCGATCTTGCGGCGAGCCTTCGAGGTCCAGTCGAGGTGGAAGAACTCGGCCACAAGGTGCGGGCGGGTGAGGATGATCACCTCGGAGGCGCTGCGCGCGTCGACGGCGGCGGCGAGAGCGGTGACCGGGTCCTGGCTGCTCACCTCACCGGTGACCTCGTGGCCGGTCTGCTGCACGAGCCGCGTGCTGGCGTCGAGCGACTTCTGCGCCTCGCTACGGATCTCCCGCTGCAGCTGGTCGATGTCCATCTCGGGGTAGCTCATCGCCGACGTCGCGAGCACCTCGCTGGCCGCGATGGACCCGAGCGCGGTCTCGATCCGCGAGGCGGCGTCCTCGCAGGGCAGGATCACGTGGTAGCGGACGGTGTCGTCGATGGACTCGTGCAGGCCGGCCACCTGGTTCGCGTCGGCCTCGGAAAGGGTCTTCTCGATCAGCAGGACTACTTCGTACATCTCGACACCTCCACGCCACTCGGCGTTGTGCTTCCATGGTCGCGCTTCTGCGGCTCCGCACCAAGCATCACGGGCCCAGGATCTCTCCGAGGTCGTAGCTGACGGGTTCTTCGAGCTGATCGTAGGTGCACGACGGCGGGTCGCGGTCCGTTCGCCACCGCCTGAACTGTGCGGTGTGCCGGAACCTGGTGCCCTCCATGTGGTCGTAGGCGACCTCGCACACCAGCACCGGGTCCAGCGGCGTCCACGACAGGTCCTTGCCGGAGCTCCAGCGCGACACCGCACCCGGACGGCGGTCGGAGTGCTCTGCGCTGGCCCAGTCGGACCATGGATGCTCGGCCGACGAGACCTCCAGCGGCGCCAGCTCGTCGTAGAGCTCGGCCCGCCGCGCGGCGGCGAACGCCGCCGATACGCCGACGTGCTGCAGGCCGCCGCTTTCGTCGTACAGGCCGAGCAGAAGCGAACCCAGCAAGGGGCGTTCGGGCTTCGACGTCTTGTGCAGCCGGTAGCCGGCCACCACCACGTCTGCGGTGCGCTCGTGCTTGGTCTTGAACATCGCCCGCACGCCCGGCTGGTACGTCGAGGTCAGCGGCTTGGCCACGACCCCGTCGAGGCCGGCACCCTCGAACTGACCGAACCAGGACAGAGCGGTCGCGTGGTCGCGGGTGGCGGGGGTGACGTGGACCGGCGGAGACGCGTCGGCGAGTGCCTGCTCGAGCACGGTACGCCGCTCCTCCAGCGGAGCGTCGACCAACGACTCGTCGTCGACGGCGAGGATGTCGAAACCCACGAACGACGTCGGGGTCTCGACCGCCAGCCGGCGCACCCGCGAGTCGGCGGGGTGGATGCGCTCCTGCAGTCGCTCGAACTCCAGCCGGCCGTCCATCACCACGACGAGCTCGCCGTCGAGCACACAGCGTCGCGGCAGGTTCTGCCGCACCGCCTCGACGACCTCCGGGAAGTAGCGCGTCATCGGCCGTTCGTTGCGGCTGGTGAGCTCGACCTCGTCGCCGTCCCGGAACACGATGCAGCGGAAGCCGTCCCACTTCGGCTCGAACAGCAGGCCGCCCTCGGTCTTGGCCGGGTCGGGAACGCCCTTGACCGAGCGGGCGAGCATGGGGGAGACCGGCGGGTTGACGGGTAGGTCCATGTCCTAGTCCTTCGCCCGGGTGTAACGGCAGAACAGCGTGCCATCCTCCTCCAGCAGATGCCTCAGCTGGAAGGCCTTCGGTGGTTCGACGGCACCGCCGCGCAGGAGCCGGTGCCGGTCGCCGCCGACCAGCATCGCGCTGACCGTCAGGCACAGCTCGTCGCACCGGTCCGCCGCGACGAAGGAGCGCATGAGCCGCGGCCCGCCCTCGAGCAGGATCCGTTGCAGGCCTCGTGCCGACAGCTCCTCGACGACGGTCCTCGCGTCGATGGTCTCCTCGCCGGCGACGATCACGTCGGCCACTGCCCGCGCGTCGGCGACCCTCGCATCGGGCGCGGAGGCGGTCGTGAGCACAAGCGTCGGGGCGTCACCGCCGCAGAGCAGCTCCTCGGAGATGTCCAGGCTGCGCGACACGACGGCGATGGAGGGTACGTCGGTCAGGCCCTGGCGCTGCCGCAGGTCGGTGTCTACCTCGTGCGGCTTGACCGGGGCGTAATCCTCGGCCCGCGCGGTCCCCGCGCCGACCACGACCACGTCGCACAGTGACCGCAACAGGGCGAACACCCGGCGGTCGGCGCTGTCGGAGATCGACCCCGCCTTGTCGTCGGGGCCCTGCACGGCGCCGTCCAGCGTCGACACGAAGTTGGCACGCACCCAGGTGCGCTCCACCGGGTAGCCGTAGAGCTCGGTGATGTCGTCGTCGCCCAGCGACGACGGCGAGGTCGGGTAGAGGCCCTGCACGTCGTCGATCCTGCCATGCGGGTGCCGTCGCAGGCGCGGAACCGGCCCTGAGGACGTCTTGGTACACGCCCATAGGCTCGTGCCGTGCCGCACCATCTCGCCGACCGCGACCCGCGCGTCCCGCCGGACCGGCTGATCGCCGACCTCGTGCCGCCGCCGCGCTTCAGCGACGTCCGGTTCGAGAACTACATGCCCGACCCGGCCGAGCCGTCGCAGGCCGCGGCCGTCGAGGTGCTGCGCCGCTTCGCCGCGTCGCTGCCGCGCGACGAGCCGAAGCGGTCGTGGTTCCGCCGGTCGAGGAGGGACCCGCAGGGCCCGGTCGGTGTCTACCTCGACGGCGGCTTCGGTGTCGGGAAGACGCACCTGCTCGCGTCGCTGTGGCATGCCGCGCCCGGCCCGAAGCTGTTCGCGACGTTCGTGGAGCTCACGCACCTGGTGGGCGCGCTGGGGTTCGCGCAGGCCGTCGAGGCGCTGTCGTCGTACCGGCTGATCTGCGTCGACGAGTTCGAGCTCGACGACCCCGGCGACACCGTGCTGGTGTCGACCCTGCTCTCGCGGCTCTCCGACGCCGGCGTACGTCTCGCGGCGACGTCGAACACGCTCCCGGGCAGTCTGGGCGAGGGACGCTTCGCCGCACAGGACTTCCTGCGCGAGATCCAGTCGCTGTCGGGGCACTTCGAGGTGCACCGCATCGACGGCGAGGACTACCGCCACCGCGGCCGGCCGACAGCACCCGACCCCGAGACCGACGCCCGGGTGCACGAGGCCGCCGCGACGTATCCGGACGCCTCCCTGGACCACTTCGTCGACCTGTGCCGCCACCTGCCCGAGGTGCATCCCTCGCGCTACGGGGCGCTGCTGGACGGGCTCGCCATGGTGTGCCTGGAGGACGTACGCCAGGTGGAGGATCAGGCGCTGGCGCTGCGCCTCGTGGTGCTCGCGGACCGGCTGTACGACCGTGACCTGCCCGTCGTCGCGAGCGGGATCGGGCTGGACCGCCTCTTCGCCGAGGAGATGCTCGGCGGCGGCTACCGCAAGAAGTACTTCCGGGCGATCAGCCGGCTCACCGCCCTCGCCCGCGAGGGCGCCGAACAGGCCGGCTGAGAGGCCGGCCTACCGGCCGGGAGGTGCCAGGGCGCCGGTCCGCATGTCGACGACGGCGTCGGCCCGTACCGCCGCGGCGGTCACCAGTCGCGCGTTGGCCTCGTCGCTGCGCCGGACCCACTCCGTCGCCGCCTGCGGGCTGCGACCGTGCGCCACGTGCCGCGCGACCAAGTCGGGTACGCGGAGGTCGTCGGGCAGGTGCAGATGCCACACCGCGTCCAACAGGTCGCGCACCGGTCGCCACGCGTCGTCGAGCAGCAGGTAGTTGCCCTCGACCACGACCAGCCGCTGCTCCGGCCGGATGGTCAGCGCATCGGGCACGGGCTCCTCGATGTGCCGGTCGAACACCGGCACGGTGGTCACCGACCGTGGCGCGCGCAGCCGGCGCAGCAGTGACACGAAGCCGTCCGCGTCGAAGGTCTCCGGGGCGCCTTTCACGTCGGCCAGCCCGCGACGTGACAGCTCGGCCTGGCGCAGATGGAATCCGTCCATGCCCACGACGGCCGCGGTGCCCGCCCCGGCGTCCCTCTCGTACGCCGCCACCACGGCGGCGGCCAGGGTCGACTTCCCCGCCCCCGGTGGACCGGTGAGCCCGAGCAGGACCCGGTCGTGGCACGACGCGAGCCGGCGTACCCGTGGCGCGAGGGCCCGAGCCACCTCGTCGGGGTCGAGCCGGGCGGACTGGGTCAGGAGACGACCCGGACCGTCATCGGATAACGGAACTCCTCACCGCTGGAGGCTCGGATGGTCCCGAGGACCACGCAGATGATGTAGAAGACGGCGTAGATCGGAAGCAGGACGATCCCGATCAGGACGAAGATCAGCAGCGCCAGCACGATCGTGTAGACGAAGGCGTTGATCTGGAAGTTCAGCGACTCCACCGCGTGGCGGCGGACGAACTGCGACTCGTCGCCCTTGGCGAGGAGTACGACCAGGGGTGCCAGCAGACCGAGCGCGAACCAGGCGGCCAGGAAGCTGCCGATGTGGGCTGACATCGCCCAGTTGCGTTCCACGCTCGTCGTGGCCACCGGATGTCCACCGGACGGATGCATCGGCTGCTGGCCGAACGAGCCGAACCCCGGTTCGCCGAACGGGTCGTGAGGTGTGTCGCCGCTAGTGCTCATGCATCCAGTCAACACCCGGGCCCCAAGAGAATATCGGCGTTCCGCTGATCTGCCTCCGGTCCATCGCCTGCCGGGCGATACTGCGGCGATGGGGCACACCGCGCTGGACACCAGCACCTCGGTCACCGGGCTGCTGCGGGCACCGCCCGGACGGGTCCGCCTCGACCGGATCGGCACCCGGGGCACCCCGGGCTTCGACGGCGGCAAGGCTGCGGGCAAGGAGGCGCTGTCCGCGCTGGGACCGCAGGTGTCGGACCTGCAGGAACGCCTGTTCGCCGAGGGCGTGAGCGGAGGGTCACGCAACATGCTCCTGGTGCTGCAGGGCATGGACACCTCGGGCAAGGGCGGCACCATCCGGCACAGCATCGGCCAGCTCGACCCGCAGGGCGTCGACCTCGCCTCGTTCAAGGTCCCCACGCCGGAGGAGAAGGAGCAGGGCTTCCTCTGGCGGGTCATGCGGGCGCTGCCGGGCCGGGGGAGGATCGGCATCTTCGACCGCTCCCACTACGAGGACGTGCTCGCGGCGAAGGTGCGCAAGGTCGTGCCCGATGGGACCGTCCTGGCCCGGTACGACGCGATCAACGAGTTCGAGGCCGAGCTGGTCGCCGGCGGTACGACCGTCGTCAAGTGCTTCCTGCACATCTCCAAGGACGAGCAGCTCGAGCGGCTCCAGGCACGCCTGGACGACCCGAAGAAGCACTGGAAGTTCAGCCCCGGCGACGTCGACGACCGTCGGTTGTGGGACGAGTACCAGCGCTGCTACGAGATCGCCATCGAACGCTGCAACACCGAGGCGGCGCCGTGGTTCGTCGTGCCCGCGGACCGCAAGTGGTACCGCAACTGGGCGGTCACCAGCCTCCTGCGTGAGCACCTCGAGGAGATGGACCTGCAGTGGCCGCAGGCCGACTTCGACGTCGAGAAGGAGCGCCGCCGGCTGCTGGGCGGCTGACCCGAGCGGAGCCGTCAGGCCGGCAGCGGGACGAGCTCGACGGCCGCCACGGTGTAGCGCGTCAGCACCAGCCAGGCGACCTCGGGGTCGGCACCCAGTGGCTCGGCCACCGCGATCGCCCCGGCCTCTCCGGCCAGCTCCTCGGCACGGTCGGGAAGGAACCCGGGGGCGATGAAGTACGAGCCGACCGCCACGTGCCGGCGCCCCTCGCTGCGGAAGCGGCGCACCGCCTCGCCCGAGGCCGGCGGCGCCGCGGAGGCGAAGGCCGCGACCGCCGGCAGGCGGTGCCGGGCGCCCCAGAGACGGGCCAGCCGTGCCACCGACGCGTTCGCACGCGCATCGCTGGACCCGGCGGCCGTCAGCACCAGTGCGTCGATCTCGCGGGCGCGCTCGGCCTTCAGCGCCGTGCGCAGCCGGCGGTCCAGCACGTCGAGCAGCACGTCGTCGCCGAGCACCTCGGTGACCTGCATCCGCAGCTTCGGGTGCCGGTCGGCCGCCTCCTGCACGACGGCAGGCACGTCGACCCGGGCGTGGTAGGCGGCGGTGAGCAGCAGCGGTACGACGACGACCTCGTCGTAGCCCTCGGCCACGAGGCGGTCGAACAGCTGCGTCGGGGAGGGCTCGCAGTGGTCGAGGAAGGCGGCCTCGACACGCAGGTCGGGCCGAAGGCTGCGCACCTGCGCGCACAGCGCGTTGACTGTCTCGGCCGAGCGCGGGTCCTTGCTTCCGTGGGCCAGGGCCACCAGTGCGGGAGCGGTCATCGGGTCTTCCTCCTTTCGCGGATGCGGCTGCTCATGCGTGGATTCCGCACTCGGTCTTGTTGGTTCCGGCCCAGCGGCCGCTGCGCTTGTCCTCACCTGGCGCGACCCGCCTGGTGCAGGGCCAGCAGCCGATGGAGGGGTAGCCGTCGTACTGGAGCGGGTTGACCAGCACGTTGTTGTCCTCGATGTAGCGGGCGACGTCGGCCTCGCTCCACCGCGCCAGCGGCGACACCTTGACCTTGCCCTTGCCCTCGTCCCAGCCGACGACCGGCGCGATCACGCGGTTGTGGGTCTCGTCGCGCCGCAGGCCGGTGGCCCAGGCGTCGTACGTCGCCAG
>DATMEB010000100.1:0-24834 GCA_035557095.1 Nocardioidaceae bacterium
GCTGGCCGAGCGCGGCTACGACTCCACCCTCGACTACGTGCGGGCCTGTGCGATCGCGGTGCTCGAGGAGACCGGGCTGCTGCCGCACCTCAACCCCGGCGTGATGAGCTGGACCGAGATGCAGCGGCTCAAGCCGGTCGCACCGTCGATGGGGATGATGCTCGAGACCACGTCGAAGCGGCTGTGGGCCGAGCCGGGCAACGCGCACTTCGGCTCGCCCGACAAGGAGCCGGCGCTGCGGCTGCGCGTGCTCGAGGACGCCGGCCGCTCCAGCATCGCGTTCACGACCGGTCTGCTGATCGGCATCGGGGAGTACGCCGACGAGCGCGCCGACGCGCTGTTCGAGCTGCGCCGCATCGCCCGTGAGCACCGTGGCATCCAGGAGGTGATCATCCAGAACTTCCGCGCCAAGCCCGACACCGCGATGCGGGCGATGCCTGACGCCGAGCTCGATGACCTCGCGGCCACGGTCGCCGTCGCACGGCTGGTGCTCGGGCCCGGCATGCGCATCCAGGCGCCGCCGAACCTCGTCGACGACGAGTACCCCCTGCTGCTGCGCGCCGGCATCGACGACTGGGGCGGCGTCTCGCCGCTGACCCCCGACCACGTCAACCCCGAACGGCCCTGGCCGCAGGTCGACGACCTGGCCGGGCGCTGCGCCGAGCACGGGTTCGAGCTGCGCGAGCGGCTCACCGCCTACCCGCCCTACCTCGACGGCCCGTGGCTCGACCCGCGGCTGCGTCCCCACGTCGAGGCGCTTGCCGGACCCGACGGCCTGGCCCGCGCCGACGCTGCCCTGGTTGGCCGGCCGTGGCAGGACCCCGAGGACGCGCTGTCCGGGTCCGGACGCGTCGACCTGCACGTCGGCGTCGACCGCGAGGGACGGACCAGCGACCGGCGCGACGACTTCGACAGCGTGTACGGCGACTGGACAGAGGTCGGAAAGCGCGTCCAATCTCGTCACCATGACGCGATCGACTCCGACGTTCGCACGGCGTTGCGGCACGCGGCCGACGACCCGGCCGGGCTCACCGACGACGAGGCGTACGCGCTGCTGACCTCGACCGGGGACGCGCTCGAGCAGCTGTGCGCGCTGGCCGACGACGTACGCCGCGACACCGTCGGCGACACCGTGACCTACGTCGTCAACCGCAACATCAACTTCACGAACATCTGCTACACCGGCTGCCGGTTCTGCGCGTTCGCGCAGCGCGCCAGCGACGCCGACGCGTACTCCCTGTCGCTGCAGCAGATCGCCGACCGGGCCGCGGAGGCCTGGGAGCTCGGCGCCACCGAGGTGTGCATGCAGGGCGGCATCGACCCCGCGCTCGGCGCCACGGCGTACTTCGACATCCTCGCCGCGGTGAAGGCCCGGGTGCCCGACATCCACGTGCACGCCTTCAGCCCGATGGAGGTCGTCAACGGCGCGACGCGTGCGGGCATGTCGATCCGCGAGTGGCTGCGGACGGCCAAAGACGCCGGTCTCGACACGATCCCCGGCACGGCGGCTGAGATCCTCGACGACGACGTGCGCTGGGTGCTCACCAAGGGCAAGCTGCCGGCCTCGGCGTGGATCGAGGTGGTCACCACCGCGCACTCGCTGGGCATCCGCTCGTCGTCGACGATGATGTACGGCCACGTCGACCATCCCGGCCACTGGGTGGCGCACCTGCGCACACTGGCCCGCATCCAGCGAGAGACCGGCGGGTTCACCGAGTTCGTGCCGCTGCCGTTCGTGCACACCAACGCACCGATCTACCTCGCCGGGATCGCGCGTCCGGGGCCGACCGCTGAGCAGAACCGGGCCGTACACGCCGTGGCCCGGCTGCTGCTACACGGACTCATCGACCATGTGCAGTGCTCGTGGGTGAAGCTGGGCGACGCCGGAGTGCAGCGGCTGCTGCAGGGCGGATGCGACGACCTCGGTGGAACGCTGATGGAGGAGACGATCAGCCGCATGGCCGGCTCCGAGCACGGGTCGGCCAAGACCGCCGACGACCTGGTCGGGCTCGCCGGCGCGATCGGGCGTCCGGTGCGGCAGCGCACGACGACGTACGGGCAGGTGACCGCCACCGTGGCAGCCCTGGGCTCGGCCGGGTGAGCGCGCCGAATCGGTGGCCCGGCTGGGTCTACGGCGGCGGTGCCGAGCCGGACCCGCGGTTCAGCTTCGCCAACGAGCGCACGTTCCTCGCCTGGATCCGCACCGCGCTCGCGTTGCTGGCCGCCGGCGTCGCGCTCGACGCCGTACCGCTGGCCATCCCCGACGCGCTGCAGCTGTCGCTGTCAGCGGTCTTCATCCTGCTGGGCCTGTTCTGCGCCGCGGCGTCGTGGTGGCGCTGGGCCAGGGCGGAGCGGGCGATGCGCCGCCAGGAACCGCTGCCGACGGCGCGCATCAGTGTCGTGCTGTCGGTCGTCGTGGTGGTGTCCGCGCTCGGCCTGCTCGCAGCCGGGCTGTGGTGGTGACCGGGTGAGCGAACCGCTCGAGCCCAGTCACTTCGAGCCCAGTCACTTCGAGCCCAGTCCCACGGTCTCCAACGAGCGCACCGCCCTGGCCTGGCAACGGACCGCGCTGGCGCTGCTGGCGGGCTCGGCGATCGTGGCCCGGCTGACGGTGGACCGGATCGGCGCCCTCGCCGTGCTCAGCCTCGCCGTCGTACTGCCGCTGGCGGTCTGGGTGATGGCCGAGAGTCGTGGGCGCTACGCCCACGACGCGGGCGTACGGCAACGGCAACGCCCTCGCGGTGGCCGGGCACCGCTGGTGCTGGCGGTCGCCACGATGCTGATCGCGCTCACCGAGCTGGCCGCGCTGGTCGCGAGCCTGTAGGGCCGTGGCTTTGGTGCGGGCGCCACGCCCGATGAGCAAAAGATACTAATCAACTAGACTTAGTGTAGCCTGGTGCGGAGCAACCGCCCAGGTTGCGGTGGGACCTGACGATTGCGTTGACATTACATGCAACATGCAGCACGCTGCGTGCAGGAGGTGTGACATGGCTCTCATGACGCCCACGCGCGGCGAGGCGCTGGCCGACCAGGCCTACGTTGCGCTGCGCGACGCGATTCTGAGTCACCAGCTGCCCCCCGGCACCCGGCTTTCCGTTCCGGACATGGCCCGGCGCCTGGGCATCAGCCGCAGCCCGGCCCGCGAGGCCATCGCCCGTATCGCCTACGAGGGGCTCGCGCAGGTCGAGCCGAACCGCGGGGCGGTCGTCACCGACCTGCGGCCCGCCGACCTGGTGGAGATCTACAACCTGCGCGAGGTACTCGAGGGGCTGGCCTGCAGGCTGGCCAGCCAGCGCGTCGACGAGCGCAAGCTCGACCGGCTGAGCAGGATCCTCGACGAGCACGCGCAAGCCATCGCGTCGGAGGACCTCGAGCGCCACTACGACCTCGACCTGGCGTTCCACGCGGCCATTCGCGAGTTCGGCGAGAGCCACCGCCTGGTCGAGTCGCTCGACCGGCTGCAGGGCCAGATCCGCGTGGCGATGTACACCACCCACCGTTCGCCCGGCGGCATGCCGCAGGCGCTCGCCGAGCACCGCGTCATCTTCGACGCCCTGGCCTCGGGCGACCCCGACCGCGCCGAGCAGGCCGGGCGAGCGCACATCACCCGTCTGTTGCACGACCTCGAGCGCACCGCGGCCGGCCAGCGGAAGGAGCAGCCCGGGTTATGACGATGACGCCTACGACGCAGGATGCGGGCTCGCAGTCGGCGGGGAAGTCGGAGCGGAGCGCCTCGGCAAGGCAGCGTGCCGGTCGCGTCGGCTACGGCTTGCTCGGTGCGCTGGTCGTCCTCGGCGCCTGGTACTTCTTGGCGGTCACCGAGCTGTTCGGTCCCGGTCAGACGCCGCGTCCCGACGAGGTCGCGGCCGCCGGATGGGCAGGCTTCACCTCCGAGGGCATGCTGTTCGACGTGCGCGTGAGCATCACCCGCGTGCTGATCGGCGTGGCGCTCGGCGCCGCGATGGCCGTACCCGTGGGGTTCCTGCTGGCGTGGTATCCGCGGCTGCGGGCGACGTTCGACCCGCTGGTCAACTTCTTCCGGGCGCTGCCGCCGATCGCGCTGATCCCGTTGTTCATCGTCTACTTCGGCATCGGCGAGACCGCGCGCATCTCGATCCTGGTCTACGCGGCGTTCTTCGCCTCCGTCGTCGTGCTCTACGAGGGCATCTCCAGCCTCGACCCGCTGCTCATCCGCGCGTCGAAGGTGCTCGGCGCCAACTCGTGGGAGGTCTTCGCCAAGTGCGTCGTACCCGCCGCGGTGCCGCACCTGTTCACCGGCCTGCGGGTCGCGTTCGGAGTCTCCTGGGCGACGCTGGTCGCCGCTGAGCTGCTCGCGGCCAACCGCGGTCTCGGCGCGGTGATCCAGAACGCGCGCACGTTCTTCCAGATCCCCGACATCTACGTCGGCATCGTCCTGATCGGCCTGAGCGCACTGGTCATGGACTACCTGCTGCGTGTCGTGCAGAGGTACGCCACCCGCTGGCAGGAGAGGACGCAACGGTGAACACCTCGACAAGGACGGCCATGGCGCAGCAATACCCCTCGCACGACGGGACGCGGCCGGACGGCGTTGCGGCCGACTCGATCGCGTTCGAGGGGATCGGCAAGCACTACCGACGCGGCCGTGAGACGCTGCAGGTGCTGAAGGACTGCGAGTTCACCGTCCGGCCGGGCGAGTTCGTCTCTGTCATCGGGCCCTCCGGCTGCGGCAAGACCACGCTGCTGAACATGGCGGCCGGCTTCACCGAGGCCGACGAGGGCCAGGTCTTGATCGACGGCGAGCCGGTCCGTGGCCCGCACTCCAGTCGCGGCGTGGTCTTCCAGCAGTACGCCATCTTCCCGTGGTTGACGGTCCGCAAGAACATCGCGTTCGGTCTCGGCCTGCGCGCCAACCGCCGGCTGCGTCCACGCCGCGACGAGATCGTCGAGCGCTACATCGCCCTGATGGGGCTGCAGGGGTTCGAGGACTCCTACCCCAAGGAGCTGTCCGGCGGCATGCGGCAGCGCGTCGCGATCGCGCGCGCGTACGCCACCGACCCACACGTGCTGCTGATGGACGAGCCGTTCGCAGCGCTCGACGCGCAGACCCGCGAGTACATGCAGGAGCTGCTGCACGAGACGCAGCAGACCGAGCGGCGTACGGCGCTGTTCATCACGCACAGCGTCGAGGAGGCGATCTTCCTCTCGCACCGGGTCGTCGTGCTCACCACCCGCCCGGCCAAGGTGCGCGAGGTCGTCGACATCCCCATCGCGGCGCCGCGCACTCCCGACGTACGCCTGTCACCGGAGTTCGTCGAGCTCCGTCGACACCTGGAGCACCTGCTCCGCGACCAGATCACCAAGACCAGGAGCGTGGCATGACCTCACATCGACCCTGGCTGCGCCGCCTGGCCGCGGCCGCCAGCCTCACTCTGGGCATGACCCTCGTCGCCGGATGCGCGCTGGAGTCCGATGGGGCCGATGCCGAGGACACCAGCAACGGCCTGACCACCGTGCGGGTCGGTTACCTGCACACGGTCGCCGTCGACGCCCACCTGTGGCTGGGGATCGAGGACGGCCTCTTCGAGAAGCACGGTCTGAAGGTGAAGCCGGTCGAGTTCGACACCGGCGTGACCGAGAGCGAGTCCCTGGCCAGCGGCGAGGTCGACGTGGCGATGATGGGCGCGGTCCTGTCCAACTTCCCAGCCCAGGGCACCAGCAAGGTGTTCCTCGCCAACGACGTGGAGTACGACACCGCGCAGCTGTGGAGCGCACCTGGCTCCGGCGTCGACACGGTGAAGGATCTCGCCGGCAAGAAGGTCATGACCACCGAGGGCACGACCGCGCACGTCTACCTGCACAACGCGCTGAAGGCCAACGGCGTCGACCCCGACAGCGTCGAGATCGTCAACACCGAGATGCCCGAGGCGGTGAGCGGGTTCATCTCCGGCGCCGCGCCGGCCGTCGTGCTGTGGGTGCCGTTCGACGAGACCGTCGAGAAGGAGCTGCCCGACGCGCGCATGGTCGACTCGGCGAAGAGCTACTTCCCGCAGTCCGCGATCCTCGGCGGGTGGGCCGCCAACACCGACTTCTACGAGAGCGATCGCGCGACCCTCGACAAGCTCGCGTCGGCGTGGATGGAGATCAACGACAAGCTGGTCAACGACCCGGAGGCGATCGAGCGGGTGCACCGGGCGGCGTACGCGCAGGACCAGCAGCTCGCCGACACCAAGCGGCAGTTCTCCTTCGAGAAGGTCTTCAGCAACGAGCGGTGGGCGCAGATGTACCGCAGTGGCGAGGTCGCGCGCTGGATCGGCCAGACCGAGAGGACGTTCGTCGAGGTCGGTGGCCTGGAGGAGTACGTCGACCCCAAGGAGTTCCTGGACAGCCAGATCTTCCTGAACGCCTACGACGAGTGGAAGCAGGGTGCCCAGTGAGTGATGCCGTGAGTGATGCCGCGAGTGAAGCCGCGAGCGTCGACGTCGCCGTCATCGGCCTCGGAACGATGGGAGGGCGCTGTGCCGCCCTCGCCGTCGAGAAGGGGTTCGAGGTCGTCGGGTTCGACCCCGTCCCGGAGGTCCGCGAGCGCGCGGCCGCCCAGGGCGTCACGGTCGCGGCCGACGCGGCGGCCGCCGTACGCGACGCCCGCGTCGTGCTGGTCTCGGTGCCGCTGCCCGAGCACGTGGCCGCACTGGCGGCGGGGCCGCTCCAGGCCGCCAGCCCCGGCACCGTGGTCGTCGACCTGTCGACTATCGACCCGGAGACCGCTCGTGCGGCGCACGCCGGCCTGACGGCCTACGACGTGGTCTACATCGACGCGCCGGTGCTCGGGCGCCCGGACCGCTGCGGGGCGTGGACGCTGGTGGTCGGCGGGCCGGTGGGCACGGTCGAGCAGGTCACACCGCTGCTGGAGAAGACTGTGGCCGCGCGGGTCGTGCATGTCGGTGACGTGGGCGCGGGCTCGGCGGTGAAGCTGCTGAACAACCTGATGTTCGGTGCGATCAACGCCGTCACCGCGGAGGCGCTGACGATCTGCCGGCACAGTGGCGTCGACCCGGCGGTGTTCGTCGACGCGGTCGCCCAGTCGGGCGCGGCCACGGTCTCCAACCTGTTCAAGGAGCTCGCGCCGCGGATGATCGCCGGCGACGACGACCCCACGTTCGCCCTCGACCTGCTGGCCAAGGACAACCGGCTGGCGTTGCAGCTCGCGCAGCAGAAGCGGACCGCCGCACCGATCGCCGCGACCGTGGACATGCTCAACACCGCCGGTCTCGCGCAGGGCCTCGGCCAGCGTGACAGCGGGGCCATGCACCGCGTCTACGGCCTGTTCTCGCCGCAGGACAGGCCATGAGCGCGGCTGCCTCGTTCACGGCCGAGTGCCTCCGCGTCACGGTGCTCTCGGCCCCGCTGGACGAGGACGTCCCGATGTCGTTCGGCAGCCTCGCCGACCGTCGGGTGTGCCTGGTGGAGGTGCACGCGGGCGGGCTCGTCGGGCTCGGCGAGAGCTGGATCAACTATCCCGCGTGGGCCGCTCGCGAACGGCTGGCCACGCTGTGCGACGGCATCGCGCCCCTGCTGCTCGGTCAGGACGTGTCCGACCCCGCACTCGTGCAGCAGGCGCTCACCCGCCGGCTGCTCCCGGTGGGTCGCCAGTGGGGCGCACCGGGCCCGATCTGGCAGGCCATCAGCGCGGTCGACCTCGCCTTGTGGGACCTCCGGGGCAAGGTGGCCGGCAGGTCCGTCGGACAGCTCCTCGACGGCGGGACGACAGCCCGGGGCGTCGCGGCGTACGCCAGCGGAGTCGGCCCGACCGACGTCGAGCGGCTGTGCGAGTCGGCGCTCGACCAGGGCATGAGGGCAGTGAAGGCCAAGATCGGCTTCGGCGTGGAGCGGGACCAGTCCACGCTCCGGCAGGCCCGGTCGGTGCTCGGTGACGCGGCCCAGCTGTTCGCAGATGCCAACCAGGCGTGGGATCTGCGCGAGGCGGCCGCGATGTGCGACGTCATGGCGCCGTACGACGTCGCCTGGCTCGAGGAGCCACTCGAAGGCGACGACCTAGACGACCTCGAGAAGCTCTCAGCGGAGACGTCGATCCCGCTGGCGACCGGCGAGAACGTCTACGGCGTGCCGGCCTTCGACCGCTACGTCGACTCCTCGGCGATCCAGACCATCCAGCCCGACCTGGCCAAGTGCGGCGGGCTGACGATGGGTGCACACGTCACAGAGCGGGCGGCCGGGTCGAACACCGCGGTCGCTCCCCACTGCTACGGCGGCGCCGTCGGTATCGCGGCCAGCCTGCAGCTCGCGGCCGCGTCGCCGTCGGTGCAGTGGGTCGAGTTCGACGTCCGAGACAACCCGCTGCGATCCGAGCTGCTCACCTCTCCGCTCCGTCTCGAGGACGGCGCCCTGGCCGTGCCCTCCGGGGCGGGCCTGGGGGTCGAGCTCGACGACGCCGTCGTACGCCGCTACCGAACCCACGTGGAGGAACGCACCCATCATGACCTCTGAATCCCTGCCGCTCGGCTCCGACGTGCTCCCCCTGCTCGACGGTGCGACGCCGAGTGCGATCGTCGCCGGGCAGCCACGACCGGGCGAGGAGCACGAGCTGCCCGACCCGGCGACGGCAGCGACCTGCGCACGCGTCGGGTGGGGCGACGCCGGTGACGTCCACGACGCCGTGGTCGCGGCCGACGCGGCCGCCTCGTCCTGGGCGGCGACGCCGGCCCGCGAGCGCGCTGCCGCGCTGCGTGCCGTGGCCGCCGACGTGCGAGCGCACGCCGACGCGCTGGCCGACCTGGTGACGGCCGAGACGGGCAAGCGGTACGCCGAGGCGGCCGGTGAGGCGCAGTTCTCGGCCGCGTACTTCGACTGGTTCGCCGATGCGGCCACGATGCCGGCCGACCAGCACCTGCGGACCGCGCAGCGCCGGTTCCTGGTCCGGCGCGAGCCGGTCGGGGTCGTTGCGGCAGTCAGCCCGTGGAACTTCCCGCTGTCGATCCCGGCGCGCAAGCTCGCTCCCGCGCTGGCCGCGGGATGCCCCGTCGTACTCAAGCCGTCGGAGCTCACGCCGCTGTCCGGTCTGGCACTCGCCGAGATCGCCGGGCGCCATCTCCCGGCCGGTGTCGTCAACATCGTGGTCGGCGACGGCGAGAAGCTGACCACCGCCCTGGTCGACCACGAGGCCGTCGCCGCGGTGTCGTTCACCGGCTCGACGCGCGTGGGCACGCTGGTCGCACAGCGCGCGATGGGCACGATGACGCGAGTCACGATGGAGCTCGGGGGTCAGGCGCCGTTCGTCGTCTGCGAAGACGCCGACATCGACGTCGCGCTCGAGGCGCTGATGGTGGCCAAGTTCCGCAACAACGGCGCGTCGTGCATCGCAGCCAACAACGTGTTCGTGCATCGCAGCCTCTACGAGCCCGTGCTCGAGGCGCTCTCCATCCGGGTGCCGTCCCTGCGGGTCGGCGACCCGCGGGCCGCCGACACAGAGCTCGGGCCGCTGCTGCGCCCCGAGCACGTCGAGCGCCTCAGCGGCCTGGTCCGCGAGGCCGAGCGCGACGAGTGCCGGGTGTGGACCGGCTCCGCACCGACGACGGGGTGGTACTGCCCGCCGTCGCTGGTCGCCGCCGAGTCCGACACCGCCCTGTGGCACCAGGAGGTCTTCGGCCCGGTGTGTGTCGTGCGGCCGTTCGACGACGAGGACGCCGTGGTGCGCGAGGTCAACGGATGGCGCACCGGCCTCGGCGGCTACGTCGTCTCGGCCGACACCGAGCGCGCGGTCGGGCTCGCAAGCCGGCTCCGGATCGGCATCGTCGGCGTGAACAACGGTGCCCCGAACACGCCGGAGGTGCCGTTCGGCGGGTTCGGCTACGCCGGACTGGGAAGAGAGGGCGGGCTGAGCGGTCTGCACGAGTTCACCGAGGAGCAGACCATCTCGCTCGCCCGATGAGCCGGTGGGCGCCGCTTTGGGGGAGGCGGCGTCCACCCTTCTACGGCGCGCGGCAGCCAACGGGGGCGCTGCCGCGTGCCGGCCCCTCGTTTCTGGTGGCGCTGTTTGGCGTGGGTGGCCGACGACGCGTCGTTCTCCAGCGGCGCCAGGAGATGGCAGGGTTACCGCACATGAGGGCATTGACGATCGCGCCGGCCGAACCCGGTTCGCTGGCCGTGCGGGACATCCCGCCGCCGGAGCCCGCGCCCGACGAGATCCTCGTCGACGCGCTGGCGGTGGGGGTCTGCGGCACCGACCGGGAGATCGCGGCGGGCATGTACGGCTCCGCGCCGCCGGGTGAGCACAGGCTGGTTCTCGGGCACGAGTCGCTGGGCCGGGTGCGGGAGGCTCCGGCCGGGAGCGGCTTCGCCGCCGGTGACCTGGTCGTCGGTGTCGTACGCCGCCCGGACCCGGTGCCCTGCGTGGCCTGCGCGCATGGTGAGTTCGACATGTGCCGCAACGGCAGGTATGTCGAACGCGGCATCAAGGAGCTGCACGGCTACGCCAGCGAGCAGTGGGCGGTGCCACGCGACTACGCCGTCAGGGTCGACCCGCGTCTCGGTGACCTCGGAGTGCTGATGGAGCCGACGTCGGTGGTGGCCAAGGCGTGGGAGCAGGTGGAGCGCATCGGCGCGCGGGCGTACTTCGACCCGAAGTCGGTGCTCGTCACCGGTGCCGGACCGATCGGCCTGCTGGCCGCGCTGCTCGGCCGGCAGCGTGGACTCGACGTGCACGTGCTCGACCGGGTGACCAGCGGGGTCAAGCCCGATCTCGTCCGCGACCTCGGCGCGACCTATCACCACGACCTCGACGAGGCACTCGCCAAGGCAGACCCCGACATCGTGGTCGAGGGCACCGGGGTGCCGACGCTGGTGTACGCCGTGGTGCGGGCGGTGAAGCCCTACGGCATCGTCTGCCTCACCGGCGTGTCAGCACCCGGCCAGCGGATCGAGGTGCAGGCGGGCGTGCTCAACCGCGAGCTGGTGCTCGACAACGCGGCCGTCGTCGGCACCGTCAACGCGAACCAGCGGCACTACCACGCGGCCGCGGACGCCCTGGACGCCGCCGATCCGCAGTGGCTGGGCCGGCTGCTGACGCGGCGCGTGCCGCTGGAGGACTTCGCCGACGCGTTCGCCGCGCGCGACGACGACGTGAAGGTCGTGCTGACGCTCGACTGAGCAGCACGCCGTGCGGATAGGGTGCCTGCTGTGGAGATCGTGTACCCGCCCGTCATCGCGGCCGCCCGGTTGATGTTCCGTGCGCTCGGCCTGCGCATCACCGTCACCGGTGCCGAGAACGTGCCCAGCACCGGCGGTGCGGTGCTGGCCAGCAACCACGTCAGCTACCTCGACTTCATCTTCTGCGGGCTTGCGGGGGTCCAGCGCAAGCGGCTGACCCGGTTCATGGCCAAGCACGAGGTGTTCGCGCACCCGGTCGCCGGGCCGCTGATGCGGGGGATGCACCACATCCCGGTGGACCGCGCGGCGGGCTCCGGGTCGTTCCGCGAGGCGATGAAGGCGCTCAAGCAGGGCGAGATCGTGGGCGTGTTCCCCGAGGCCACGATCAGCAGGTCCTTCACCGTCAAGGAGATCAAGAGCGGGGCGGTCCGACTGGCGATGGCGACTGGCACCCCGCTGATCCCGGTCGCGCTCTGGGGAGGGCAGCGCATCTTCACCAAGGACCTCCCGCGCGACTTCAGGACCCGTGGCCGGGCCCTCACGATCGCGGTCGGCGAGCCGATGCATCCGACCCGGGCCGACGACGCGGACCAGGTCACCGTCGAGCTGCACGAGCGCATGCAGGCCCTGCTCGAGCACGCCCAGAAGACGTATCCCGACCGGCCCGCGCCAGGTCAGGAGGTCCCCTGGTACCCGGCGCATCTGGGCGGCAGCGCGCCGACGCCGGAAGCGGCCCGCGAGCTCGACCGCGCCGAGCTGGCCGCACGCGCCGCCAAGCGCCGCCGCTGATCCTTCGCGCCCACCTTGCGCGAGTGGCCCAGATCCTCGCGCCCAGATTGCGCGAGTGGCCCAGATCCTCGCGCCCACCTTGCGCCAGAGGCCCGAATCCTTCGCGCCCAGATTGCGCCAGTGGCCCATGGCAGAACAGCAAAGACCGCCCGCCGGAGCGGCAGGCGGCCTTTGTGCCGAGTGCGGTCTTGCGTCAGCTACCGGTGTTGATCATGCCGGCACCGACGGTGACGCCGGTCGCCTCGTCGATCAGCACGAACGACCCGGTCGACCGGTTCTTCTCGTACGGGTCGCAGAGCAGCGGCACCGTGGTACGGAGCTGGACACGGCCGATCTCGTTCAGGCCGAGCTCCTTGGTCTCGAGGTCGCGGTGCAGGGTGTTGACGTCGAGCCGGTACTGCACGTCCTTGATCATCGCGCGACCCATCCGGGTCGTGTGCTTGATCGCCAGCTTCTGCCGCGGACGCATCGCGTCCGGCGACATCCAGCAGATCATCGCGTCGATGTCCTGGCTGGGACGCGGGGCATTGGACGGACGGCAGATCATGTCGCCGCGCGACACGTCCAGGTCGTCCTCGAGCCGGACGGTCACCGACATCGGCGGGTATGCCTCGGACAGCTCCTGGTCGAACAGGTCGATCCCCGCGATCTTCGACGTGAAGCCGCTGGGCAGGACCTGCACCTCGTCGCCGGGCTTGAGCACGCCGCCCGCGATCTGCCCGGCGTAGCCCCGGTAGTCGTGGAACTCGTCGGACTTGGGCCGTACGACGTACTGCACCGGGAACCGGGTGTCGACCAGGTCGCGGTCGGACGCCACGTGGACGTGCTCGAGGTGGTGCAGCAGCGACGTGCCCTCGTACCAGTTCATGTTCTCGGAGCGGTCGACGACGTTGTCGCCCTTGAGCGCCGAGATCGGGATGACCGTCAGGTCGGGGATCGACAGCTTGGTCGCGAACGACTGGAACTCCGCTTGGATCTCCTCGAACCGCTCCCGCGAGTAGTCGACCAGGTCCATCTTGTTGACCGCGAGCACGAGGTGCGGGACGCGCAGCAGCGAAAGGATCACGGCGTGCCGCCGGGACTGCTCGGTGAGGCCCTGCCGGGCGTCGACCAGGACGAGCCCGAGGTCGGCGGTCGACGAGCCGGTCACCATGTTGCGGGTGTACTGCACGTGACCCGGCGTGTCCGCGATGATGAACTTGCGCCGCGGAGTGGCGAAGTAGCGGTACGCGACGTCGATCGTGATGCCCTGCTCGCGCTCGGAACGGAGGCCGTCGGTCAGCAGGGCAAGGTCGGTGTAGTCGTAGCCGCGGGACTTCGACGTCCGCTCGACGGCGTCGAGCTGGTCCTCGAAGATCGACTTCGAGTCCAGCAGCAGCCGGCCGATGAGCGTGGACTTGCCGTCGTCGACCGAGCCCGCGGTGGCGAACCGAAGCAGGTCCATCGCGGGCATGCCCGAAAGGGAAGTTGAGGCAGCCATATCAGAAGTAACCCTCTCGCTTGCGGTCCTCCATCGCGGCCTCACTGAAGCGGTCGTCGCCACGGGTGGCGCCGCGCTCGGTGATCCGCGAGGCCGCGATCTCGGTGATGATCTCGTCGATCGTGGACGCGTGGCTCTCGACACAACCGGTGAGCGTCATGTCGCCGACGGTACGGAAGCGCACCGTGCGCTTCTCGACGGTCTCGCTGTCCTTGCGGTTGACGAAGTCGGAGCTGCTCAGCAGCATCCCGTCGCGGGAGAAGACCTCGCGCTCGTGCGCGTAGTAGATCGCCGGAATCTCGATCTGCTCACGCCCGATGTAGTGCCAGATGTCCAGCTCGGTCCAGTTCGAGAGCGGGAAGACCCGCATGTGCTCGCCCTCGCGGATCTTGCCGTTGTACAGCGACCACAGCTCCGGGCGCTGCATCTTCGGGTCCCACTGGCCGAACTCGTCGCGGTGGGAGTAGACCCGCTCCTTGGCCCGCGCCTTCTCCTCGTCGCGGCGGCCGCCGCCGAAGGCCGCGGTGAAGCCCTCCTCCTCGATGACGTGCAGCAGCGTGCCGATCTGCAGGCGGTTGCGGCTGGTCTTGCCGTCGTCGACGACGACGCCGTCCTTGATCGCCTGCTCGACGGAGGCCACGATCAGGCGTACGCCGAGGCGGTTGACCCAGTTGTCGCGGGTCTCGATCACCTCGGGGAAGTCGTACCCGGTGTCGACCTGGAGCACGGGGAACGGGATCTTGGCGGGGTAGAACGCCTTCTCGGCGAGCCGCATCATGACGATCGAGTCCTTGCCGCCGGAGAACATCAGCACCGGCTTCTCGAACTCGGCCGCGACCTCGCGGAAAATGTGGATCGACTCCGCCTCGAGCTCGTCGAGCTGGCTCAGGCGGTAGTCAGCGTGTGTGGTCATGGCAGTGTCCTCATCAGGGGCCTTGTCCTCCAGTCGAGAGCAGCGGCCATCCTATCGGCGCCTGTTGGACGCGGCCTCCTCCCGGTCGCCGCGTCCACGAGGCGGACCGGAGGCGGCGCCTCCTCCTGAGCCGCTGCTCAGCGTCTCGAACGGGGGCAGACCGTGCATCCGGCGTACACCGGCCCAGCCCAGCGGGCCGAGGATCAGCAGGGCCGCCCCGATCAGCCCCACATACTCCGGGGGTACCTGCAGCAAGGTCAAACCGGTGAGCGTGAGGACGATCACGATCCCGCGCTTGACGACGGCCTCGGACACCCAGTGGGCAAGCCGCGAGCCGAGGTAGGTGCCGGGCATGCCGCCGACCACCAGCGGGATCAGCACCTCCCAGGAGACGCCGGTCACAATCACGTGGCTGACAGCCGCAGCCAGCACGAGCGGAACCGCCTGGACCAGGTCGGTGCCGACCAGCTTGAGCGCGCCGAGGGCGGGATAGAGCAGCAGCAGCGACACCATGATGAGTGAGCCGGAGCCCACCGAGGTGATCCCGACCAGGAGGCCGCCGAAGGCTCCGATCAGCACCGTCGGGATCGGCTTGATGATGACCTTGTCGCCTGCTCGGCTACGGCCGTACACGTGCGCCCGGAGCTGCAGGTAGTTGCGCAGGGTGTACGTCGCGGCGGTGAACATCAGCGCGACGCCGATGGCGAGCTTGACGAAGTCCTGCTGGGCTGCGTCCTCACCGACCGCGGCGACAATGAACGCACCGGCGAACGCGGTCGGCACGGAACCGATGATCAGCCACATCGCGAGCTTGAGGTTCGGCGAGCCCTCACGCCAGTGGGTGGCGGCGCCGACGCTCTTGTTCACGGACGCTGCGACGAGGTCGTTGGCCACGGCCGCCGTCGGGGGCACGTTGAGGAAGATCAGCGCAGGGGTCATCAGCGCGCCGCCACCCATGCCGGTGAGGCCGACGACGATGCCGACCAGGAACGCGACAATGAGGATCGACAGCGCGTCCGGGGTCAGAAGGGCTTCCACCGTGGTGGTCCTCTCTCCTACTGAGCTGGTCTGGGGCCGGTCTCGGGGGTCGTGCGCTGGTCGGGGAGCCAGCCCTCCACGTCGAGTACCCGGAGCACGTCGTCGAGAGCGGCCTCGATGCTGCGCCCGGTGGTGTCCACGGTGACGGTGGCGTCCTCGGGGACGTCGTACGGCGAGCTGATGCCGGTGAAGTCGGGGATCTCTCCGGCCCTCGCCTTGGCGTACAGACCCTTGCGGTCACGCCGCTCGCACTCCTCGATCGGAGTGGAGACGTGCACCAGCACGAACCCGCCCCCGGCCGCCTCGACCATGGCACGCACCTCGCGCCGTGTCGAGTCGAAGGGGGCGATGGGGGAGCAGATCGCGAGCCCGCCGTGCCGGCTGATCTCCGCGGCGACCCAGCCGATCCGGCGGATGTTGGTCTCGCGGTCCTCGCGGGAGAAACCCAGACCCGCCGAGAGGTGCCGGCGCACCACGTCGCCGTCGAGCGAGGTCACGGTGCGGTCGCCGCGTTCGAGGAGTACGTCGTGCAGTGCGCGCGCGAGCGTGGACTTGCCCGAACCGGAGAAGCCGGTGAAGAACACCACCAGGCCGCGTCGCTCGTGCGGCGGCCGGTCGTGCTCGACGATCCGCTGCACCTCGAGCGCCAGCGCCCCCTCGGGAGCAGGCAGGTGCAGCACCTCGTCGCTGAAGGCCAGTGCGACCCGGTCGCGGAGCTCCGCGTCCTCCTCCGGTGTGTCGCGGCGTGCCAACGCGACCGCGACGACCTCGGCACCGGGGACCTGCTCCGCCGCGGCGAGTGTGCTCCGCACCAGCGCCGGCGCGGACACACCCTCCGGGGAGCCTGTGCCGACCAGCACGAGCAGCAGCGGCACCGCCTGCTCGGTCTTGGCGACCTCGTTGACCGCCTCGATGGCGGCCAGCGTCATCGGCGCCGAGACCGGCACCGCAACGGTGGGCGTACCCGCGTGCTTGTCCCGCACCTCACGCGGCGAGCGGTGGTAGCGGCGGAACGCACCGAACTCGGGATGCGAGAGCGGGGACACGCCGCCGCGGACAACGTCGCCGGACCGGTTGTCGATCGCGAGCTCGGCGAGCGGCAGGCCCTCGGGGTCGGTGAGCTCCAGGGTCTGGTGGTCGCCCAGGGAGGCCGCGACGTCCTCCGGCAGCCGGATCGCCAGCATGTCGTCCAGCGCGCCGACGAGGATCAGCTCGAGGTCGTCGAGCTCACGGGCGGAGGGCGTCCACTGGGTCGGCACGCCGCCGATTGTGCCAGCCGCCCGGTAGGGTCGCCCGTCGTGACCGCGCCGCAGACCGACCGAGATGCCGGCAGGCCCGTCGTGGCCGAGGTGGTCAGGTCGGGGTTCGTCGAGGGCCACCACTACGGCTCCGTGGTCGCGCTCGACCCGGCCGGCGCCGTGCTGTGGTCGGTCGGCGACGTCGGGTCCACCATGCTCCCGAGGTCGAGCAACAAGCCGATCCAGGCCGCCGCGATGCTGCGCTGCGGCCTGGACCTGTCGCCGGAGCTGCTGGCGCTGGCCGCCGCCTCGCACTCCGGGGAGTGCTTCCACCTCGCGGGTGTGCGCCGGATCCTCGCCGACGCCGGCCTCGACGAGTCGGCGCTGCAGACGCCGCCGGACCTGCCCCTCGAGGAGCGGGTGCGCGAGGAGGCGCTGCGTGCCGGCGGGCGGAGTTCGCCGATCCAGATGAACTGCAGCGGCAAGCACGCCGCGATGCTGGCCACCTGCGTGGTCAACGGCTGGGAGACCGCGACCTACCGCGAGCCGGCCCACCCGCTGCAACAGGCGATCCGCGAGACGCTCGAGGACCTCACCGGTGTCGAGGTCGCGGTCACCGCCGTCGACGGGTGCGGTGCTCCACTCCTGTCGAGCACGCTGACCGGCCTGGCCCAGGCGTTCCGCCTGATCGCCCTGGCGGACCCGGGTACGCCGGAGGGCCGGGTCGCCGCGGCGTACCGGCAGCACCCGGAGTACGTGTCCGGCACACGCCGCGACGAGGCCCGGTTGCTGCGTGCGCTTCCCGGCACCGTCGGCAAGGCCGGCGCGGAGGCCTGCTACGCCGTGGCGCTGCCCGACGGCCACACGGTCGCGCTGAAGGTCGACGATGGTGGGGCGCGGGCCCGGCCGGTGGTGATGGCGGCGGCGCTGCGCCGTCTCGGCGTCGACGCCCCGATCCTCGACGAGCTCGGCGAGCATGTCGTGCTCGGCGGAGGCCGCCCGGTCGGCGCCGTACGCCCTACTTTGTAGCGACTTGCGCGCAGTGCTCCGGGCCCTCGCGGCGCCGGGTGAGGGCAATCACATGCTCTCTGCTTGCATTTCGCTAACTATTGCAAGCAGACTGGGGGCCGTGGCCAAGTTGAACGTCGGCAAGGCCGTCGAGGGCCTCGGCGAGTACTTGCGAGATCAGCGCCGGGAGGCACGACTCTCCCTGCGGCAGCTCGCCGAGCAGTCCGGCGTCTCCAACCCCTACCTCAGCCAGATCGAGCGGGGTCTTCGGAGACCGTCGGCCGAGGTGCTCAAGGAGCTGGCCAAGGCTCTGCGGATCTCCGCGGAGACGCTGTATGTGCGGGCCGGGATTCTCGACCCGCAGGAGGACGGCGCACGGTCGGTCCACGTGGCCGTGCTCGACGACCCGACGCTTACCGAACGGCAGAAACAGGTGTTGCTCGACATCTACGCCTCGTTCCGCCGTGAGAACGAACAGAACGATTCAGGCCCGGTCATCTCCGAAGCCTGAAGCCATCCAGACAGAGGAGGAATGATGGCTCGGAACCGTACGCAGAACTTCAAGGCGCCCACCCCGGTACTCGCGGTGATCGGCGTCGGCGACCTGGCCGTGGAGAAGATCCGCGAGGTCAGCAGCGACGTGCAGGCGCGCTCGGCGAAGATCAACCTCGAGCCCAAGCGCCTGCAGGCTGACATCGAGCACGCGACCAAGCAGCGTGTCGACGACGTCCGCGCTGCGCAGCACAAGGCGCAGCAGCGCGCCGAGGCTGTCTTCAACGACGTGGTGGCCACGGCCACGACGACGTACGACAGCCTGGCCGGTCGCGGCAAGACGCTCGTCGACCGGATCACGCGCCAGCAGGCGACGCAGAACCTGAAGCGGACGGCGAGCAACACCTCGTCGCAGGCCAAGGCCGCGTCGACCACCGCGAAGAAGGCTGCGTCGACCACCGGCGAGAGCGCGAAGAGCAGCGCCTCGTCCACCGGCGAGACCGCCAAGAAGAGCGCGTCGCAGACCAAGTCGCGCGCGAAGGCCACCGGCACGTCGGCGCGCAAGACCGCCAGCGCGGCCGGTGAGGCCGCCCAGGAGACGGCCAAGAAGGTCGGCGACTGACACGTCGCCCCTCACCGCCGCTGACTGACCGCTGAGTCAGAAGACCGCTGGCTCAGCGCTGGGCCAGACGAGAGCGTGGCCCCGGCTCCCCCGCGGAGCCGGGGCCACGGTCGTCTGCGGAGGCTGTTGTTCTGGGCACGAGGAGATAGGCTCGCACCGTGGAGCTGAACCCGTTCGCGTTCGAGAACACGGTCCTGCTGGGCATCACGATGGTGTTGTTCGCAGTCAAGGCCTTCGCGTTCGTCGACGCCCTCGGCCGGCCGAAGGAGGTCTTCCCGGCCGCAGACCGGCAGACCAAGACGTTCTGGCTGCTGATCCTCGGACTGTTCCTCGTCGCGCACATGCTCAGCTGGCACCCGATCGGGCTGCTCAACCTCATCGGCACCATCGCCGCGCTCGTCTACGTCCTCGACGTACGCCCGACCGTGCGTTCGCTGACCAGCCGCTGACCAGTCGCCGGCCAGCCGCTGACGGAGGCTCCCGTGCCGCTGCTGCAGACCGCGCACACGCGCGTCGACTACCTCGTCAACGGGTCCGGCGAGCCCGTCACCGTGTTCGCGCACGGACTCGCCTCCTCGATCGACGAGACCCGCCCGTTCGGCAGCGGTGTGCGCGGCACCCGGGCGTTCCTGCACTTCCGCGGCCACGGTGCCTCCTCGGCGCCCGAGACGCCGTGGACCTACGACGCGCTCGCCGGCGAGCTCCTCGCCCTGGCCGACCACGTACACGCGACCCGCGGCCTCGGCGTCTCCCTGGGCGCCGGCGCGCTGCTGCGTGTCGCCGCCGAGAACCCCGACCGGTTCGAGCGGCTCGTGCTCGTGCTGCCCGCGGCGCTCGACTCGCCCCGTCGTGACCCGGCGATCCGCCGGATGCAACGGATGGCCGAGGGCGTGGAGGCACGCGACGTCGAGCGTGTCGCCGCATTGCTGCGGGCCGAGCAGCCGGAGGACGCCCGCGAGCGCCCGGACGTGGTCGCCTGGTCGCGCAAGCAGGCGCAGCGGCTGATGGACACCACGGTGGCTCGCGCGCTGCGGGAGCTCCCCGAGCAGCATCCGCTCGACGACCGTGCAGCGCTGGGTTCGGTGCGGGTTCCCGCACTCGTCATCGGACAGTACGGTGACGACGCGCACCCGGCTGCGATCGCCGAGCAGCTGGCCGAGGCGCTGCCGAACGGCCGGTTGTCGCTGTTCGACGCCGGCGGGGTGCTGTGGACGCACCGGCGCGAGCTGCGTGCGCTGATCGGAGACTTCCTGAACGGAGGCAGCCCGGATGCAGATGACCGTCGTCGAGACTGACATCACCGCCCTGGACGTCGATGCGGTCGTCAACGCCGCCAACTCCGCCATGCGCGGCGGCGGGGGCGTCGACGGGGCGATCCACCGAGCCGCGGGACCCTCGCTGCTCGAGGAGTGCGTACGCCGCTTCCCCGACGGCCTGGCCACCGGCCGCGCCGGCTGGACCCCCGCGGGCGAGCTGCCCGCCAGCTGGGTGATCCACGTGGTCGGGCCCAACCGCAACGCGGGGCAGACCGACCCCGAGCTGTTGGCGTCCTGCTACCGGGAGGCGCTGCGGGTCGCCGACGAGGTGGGGGCCGAGTCGCTGGCGTTTCCCCTCGTATCGGCGGGGGTATACGGCTGGAATCCGCAGGAAGCGGCGCGTATCGCCGTGCAGACCCTGCAGAGCACCTCTACCCGGGTGCAGCGCGCGCAGCTGGTCGCCTTCAACGAGCAGGCGCGGGCCGCATGGGAGGCGGCGCTTGCCGAGTCGTGACGGTTCGCGTCGTGATGCAGGTAACTGATCCGCATGCGCAAACTTGCATGGGGGTCATCACCGGTACAAAGTGGTGTGCTGTTCATCTGACGTCTGCTCGGTGAGAGGTGGTAGGCGCGTCGGCGCCGACGAACGTGACGACTCACACGGATCCATCGGGAGACCAGGGCTCCAACGGTCAGCCGCACAAGCACGACATGCTCGCGTCCTTGTCGACGCCTGAGCCGAGCACGCACGACCACCGGCGGTTCGGCCTCGACAAAGTGGTCTTCGGCGTCACTGCCGTGATCGCGCTGGCGTTCGTCGTCTGGGGGTTCGTCGGTACCGCCAGCCTCGGCTCGACCTCCTCGAGCGTGCTCGGGTGGGTGATGACCAACACCGGCTGGCTGTTCGTGCTCACCGCGTCGCTGTTCGTGGTGTTCGTGCTCTGGCTGGCGGTGAGCCGCTACGGCAAGATCCCGCTCGGCCACGACAACGAGAAGCCGGAGTTCCACACCGTCTCGTGGATCGCGATGATGTTCAGCGCGGGTATGGGTATCGGGCTGATGTTCTTCGGTGTCGCCGAGCCGCTGTACCACTACGCGTCGCCGCCGCCGGGCACCGTCGCCCCGGAGACCACCGAGGCCATGCAGACCGCGATGGCAACCAGCCTGTTCCACTGGACGCTGCACCCGTGGGCGATCTACGCCGTGGTCGGCATCGCGATCGCTTACGGCACGTTCCGGCGTGGCCGGTCACAGCTGATCTCGTCGGCGTTCGCTCCCATCCTGGGCAAGCGGGCGGAGGGCCCCATCGGCCGCTTCATCGACATCCTGGCGATCTTCGCGACGCTGTTCGGCTCGGCCGCATCGCTGGGCCTGGGCGCGCTGCAGATCGGTGGCGGGCTGGAGTTCGCCGGCTGGATGGACGGTGTGACCACGCCGCTGCTCGTGGGCATCATCGCCGTGCTCACCGTGTGCTTCATCGCCTCCGCGGTCTCCGGCGTGGCCAAGGGCATCCAGTGGCTGTCCAACATCAACATGGTCCTGGCCGCGATCCTCGCCGTGTTCGTGTTCGTGGTCGGGCCCACTGTGCTGATCCTCAACCTGCTGCCGACCGCGCTCGGCGACTATGCGCGCGAGCTGGCGGAGATGGCCTCGCGGACCGAGGCCAGCGGCGGCGCGGCGATGGCCGACTGGCTGTCGGCGTGGACGGTCTTCTACTGGGCGTGGTGGATCTCCTGGACGCCGTTCGTGGGCATGTTCATCGCGCGGATCAGCCGTGGACGCACCATCCGCGAGTTCGTCACCGGCGTCCTCCTGGTGCCCAGTGTCGTCAGCCTGGTGTGGTTCGCGATCTTCGGCGGCGCGGCGATGTCCGCGCTGCGCGGCGGTGCCGACCTCGACCCGAACGCGTTCGACACCGTGCTGTTCCAGCTGCTCGGGACGTACCCGCTGGCCGGTGTCACCACCGTGCTGGTCATGCTGCTGGTCGGCATCTTCTTCGTCTCCGGCGCCGACGCCGCGTCCATCGTGATGGGCACGCTGTCGGAGAAGGGCACCACCGAGCCGTCGCGGCCGACGGTGATCTTCTGGGGTGTCCTGACCGGAGGCGTCGCGGCGGTGATGCTGCTCGCCGGCGGAACCGACGCGCTCACCGGACTGCAGAACATCACGATCGCAGCGGCCCTGCCGTTCGTGGTGGTGATGATCGGTCTGGCGGTCAGCCTGACCAAGGACCTGCAGAACGACCCGCTGATGCTGCGCACCGAGCGCGGCGAGGAGATCGTCGAGCAGGCCGTGATCGAGGGAGTCACCACCCATGGCGACGACTTCTCCCTGGTCGTGTCCGGGGAGGACGCCGCCGCGGAGAACGGCCGGACGCAGACCGACCAGATGTCGCGCGACAGTGGGGTGGGCAGCTCTCGCTGAGGTGCCCCAGGGTCAGGCGCCGCGGGGACGCCCCCGGCGCTTGGCCCGGTCGGTGCCGGCGAGGACGACCTTGCGGATGCGCACGGCATCCGGTGTCACCTCGACGCACTCGTCCTCGCGGCAGAACTCCAGCGACTGCTCCAGCGAGAGCCGGCGTGGTGGCACCAGGCGCTCGAGCTCCTCGCCGGTGGAGGAGCGCACGTTGGTGAGCTTCTTCTCCTTGGTGATGTTGACGTCCATGTCGTCGGCGCGGGAGTTCTCGCCGACGATCATGCCCTCGTAGACCTCGGTCGTCGGTTCGACGAAAAGCGTGCCTCGCTCCTGCAGGTTGAACATCGCGTACGACGTCGCCGCGCCGGAGCGGTCGGCGATCAGCGACCCCGTCGGTCGCGTGCGCAGGTCGCCGGCCCACGGTTCGTATCCCTCGAACACGTGGTGCGCGATGCCGGTGCCCCGGGTGTCGGTGAGGAAGTCGGTGCGGAAGCCGATCAGCCCGCGCGCGGGAACGAGGAACTCCATCCGCACCCAGCCGGTGCCGTGGTTGGTCATCTGCTCCATGCGCCCACGGCGTACGGCGAGCAGCTGGGTGACCGTGCCGAGGTAGTCCTCGGGGCAGTCGATGGTCATTCGTTCGACGGGCTCGTGCAGCTTGCCGTCGATCTCACGGGTGACCACCTGCGGCTTGCCGACGGTGAGCTCGTAGCCCTCGCGGCGCATCTGCTCCACCAGGATCGCCAGCGCCAGCTCGCCGCGGCCCTGCACCTCCCAGGTGTCGGGGCGCTCCGTTGTCAGCACCCGGATCGAGACGTTGCCGACGAGCTCCTTGTCGAGCCTGTCCTTGACCAGCCGGGCGGTGACCTTGTGGCCTTTGACGCGACCGGCCAGGGGCGAGGTGTTGATGCCGATCGTCATCGAGATCGCGGGCTCGTCGACGGTGATCAGGGGCAGCGGTTGCGGTGTCTCGGCGTCGGCGAGGGTCTCGCCGATGGTGATCTCGGGGATGCCGGCGAGCGCGATGATGTCGCCGGGGCCGGCCTGCGTCGCGGGCACCCGTTCCAGGGCCTCGGTCATCATCAGCTCGGTGATCTTGACCCGGTCGATGGAGCCGTCGCGACGGCACCAGGCGACTGTCTGGCCCTTGCGGATGGTGCCCTCGTGTACGCGACACAGCGCCAGCCGGCCGAGGAACGGCGACGCGTCGAGGTTGGTGACGTGCGCCTGCAGCGGCGCGCCCTCGGTGTAGCGGGGCGCGGGCACGGCCTCCAGGATCGTCCGGAACAGCGGTTCGAGGTCGGGGGAGTCCGGCAGCCCGCCGTCGGCCGGCTGCTCGGTCGACGCGCGGCCGGCCTTCGCCGACGCGTAGACGACGGGGAAGTCGAGCGCGTCCTGGTCGGAGGTGTCGTCGAGCAGGTCGAGGAACAGCTCGTACGTCTCGTCCACCACGGCGGAGATCCGCGCATCGGGACGGTCGACCTTGTTGACCACCAGCACGACCGGCATCCGCCGGGCCAGCGCCTTGCGCAGCACGAACCGGGTCTGCGGCAACGGACCCTCCGAGGCGTCGACCAGGAGGACGACGCCGTCGACCATCGACAGCCCGCGCTCGACCTCGCCGCCGAAGTCGGCGTGCCCGGGGGTGTCGATGATGTTGATCGTGACGCCGCCATCGGGTGCGCCCGGCCCGTTGTAGCGGACGGCGGTGTTCTTGGCGAGGATCGTGATGCCCTTCTCGCGCTCGAGGTCGCCGGAGTCCATCGCGCGCTCGGCCAGCTGGTGGTGCTCGTCGTAGCTGCCCTGCTGCCTCAGCATGGCGTCGACGAGCGTCGTCTTGCCATGGTCGACGTGGGCGACGATGGCCACATTGCGCAGGTCATGACGGATGGGCATGCGAAAGGACTGTCCTTGCGAAGGGGAATACCCCACGACGGTGGAGCCTTGCCAGTCTAGTAGTGGACCGTTGCGGTGAGAAATCGCTTCAACCGCCGTTCATTGCGCATCCACGATAATTTCATTTGTGCAACAGTTGCGTTCGCGTTAGTATTTTGTCGTGTCCAAGAAGTCCGACGAGCTCTACGAGGCGCTGGGCGAATTCTTCCAGCGCGTCTTCAGCCTCGCCGAGTCCAGCTCGATGGATCGCATGATCGAGCTCGACGTGTCCTTCACGCAGGCACGCACCATGTTCCTCCTGGCCCACACCGATGGTCCGCTGGCGATCAACGCGATCGCCTCACAGCTTGGGCTCTCGGTCGCCGCCACCGGACGCACCATCGACCAGCTGGTCAAGCTCGGCATCGTCGAGCGTCAGGAGAACCCCGACGACCGTCGGGTCAAGCTCGTGTCCCTCTCGCCCACGGGCTTCGAGGTCGCCGACCAGCAGATCGAGCAGAAGCGGCAGGCGGTCAGGAAGTTCGTCGACCGTCTCAGCTCCA
>DATMEB010000101.1:0-15500 GCA_035557095.1 Nocardioidaceae bacterium
ACGGCCGCGGCGGACCGCTCCCAGTCAGCGCGGGTGTGGATGTCGTCGGCGTCGGCCAGGTCGAGCGAGCCCTGCTCGGGCTCGAGCTCGGCCGGCTCGTCGAGGCCGCCCTCGACCTCGGTCACCATGCGCAGACAACTCCCATGGTGCGAACACTAGGAGGGCGCGCAGACGTGTACCACCGAGTGTGACTTTCTCAACCGCAGGGACGCGCTCCCCGCGAGGTCACAGCTCCTCGCGCCCCGCGGTGTCCTTGCTCCGGATGCCGATCTTGCTACCGAGCCACACAAGCGGGTCGTACTTCCGGTCCACGACCCGCTCCTTCATCGGGATGATCGCGTTGTCGGTGATCTTGATCCCCTCGGGACAGACCTCGGTGCAGCACTTGGTGATGTTGCACATGCCGAGGCCGGCGACCTCCTGGGCGTAGGAGCGCCGGTCGTCGGTGTCGAGCGGGTGCATGTCGAGCTCGGCGTACCGCAGGAAGAAGCGGGGTCCGGCGAAGGCCGGCTTGTTCTCCTCGTGATCGCGTACGACGTGGCAGGTGTCCTGGCACAGGAAGCACTCGATGCACTTGCGGAACTCCTGGCCGCGCTCGACGTCCGCCTGCATCATCCGGCGCTTCCCGTCCGCGTCCCGGGGCGGAAGGGTGATCGGCGGGAACTCCCGTGCCTTCTTGTAGTTGTAGGAGACGTCGGTGACCAGGTCACGGACGACGGGGTACGCGCGCATCGGCGTCACCGTGATGGTCTCGGAGGGGTCGAAGTCCGAGAGCCGGGTCATGCAGAGCAGCCGCGGCCGACCGTTGATCTCCGCGCTGCACGAACCACACTTGCCCGCCTTGCAGTTCCACCGCACGGCGAGATCGCCGGCCTGGGTCGCCTGGACCCGGTGGATCGCGTCGAGCACCACCTCGCCCTCGGACACCTCGACCGTGTAGTCGCCGAGCTCGCCGCCGTCGCGGTCCCCGCGCCAGATGCGCATCTTCAGGTCGTAGCCCACAGGGGATTCCTCACTTGCTCTCGAAGTAGGTCTTGAGCTCGTCGGGCATGACCGGCAGCGGCTTCTCGGCCAGGTCCGCACCGGTGCCGTCGGCGTCCAGGGTGAGCACGAGGTTCTTGGTGCCCCACGTGTCGTCGGTCATCGGGTAGTCGTCGCGGGTGTGGCCGCCGCGCGATTCGGTGCGCGCGAGCGCGGCCTTCGCGATGCACTCCGACACCAGCAGCATGTTGCGCAGGTCCAGGGCGAGGTGCCAGCCGGGGTTGTACTGGCGGTGCCCCTCGACGTGCAGCGCACCGGCCCGTTCCTTGAAGGCCTCGATCTCCTTCAGCGACTTCGCGAGCTCCTCACCGGTGCGGATGATGCCGACGAGGTCGTTCATGGACTGCTGGAGGTCCTGCTGGATGGAGTAGGGATTCTCGCCGCCCTCGTGTCCGAACGGGTCGAGCGCGCTCCGCTCCGCCTCCTTCACCTCCTCGTCCTTCACCTGCGATCGCTCGGGGAGCCCGGCTGCATACTCGGCCGCGCTCTCTCCTGCCCGCCGGCCGAAGACCAGCAGGTCGGACAGCGAGTTGCCACCGAGCCGGTTGGACCCGTGCATGCCGCCGGAGCATTCGCCGACGGCATACAGGCCGGGTACGGCGCTCAGCTCGGTGTCGGCGTCGACCTCGACGCCGCCCATGACGTAGTGGCAGGTCGGGCCGATCTCCATCGGCTCGGCTGTGATGTCGACGTCGGCCAGCTCCTTGAACTGGTGGTACATCGATGGCAGCCGACGTCTGATGAACGTGGCGTCGCGCCGGGATGCGATGTCGAGGTAGATGCCCCCGTGCGGTGATCCGCGCCCGGCCTTGATCTCGGAGTTGATGGCTCGTGCCACCTCGTCGCGAGGCAGCAGCTCGGGTGGGCGGCGGTTGTTCTTCTTGTCCTCGTACCAGCGATCCGCCTCCTCCTCCGTGTCGGCGGTCTCCGACTTGAAGTACTCGGGGATGTAGTCGAACATGAACCGCTTGCCCTCGGAATTCTTCAGGACGCCGCCGTCACCACGCACCGACTCCGTGACGAGGAGACCCTTCACCGAGGGTGGCCAGACCATCCCGGTGGGGTGGAACTGCACGAACTCCATGTTGATCAGGGAGGCACCGGCGCGCAGGGCGAGGGCGTGACCGTCGCCGGTGTACTCCCAGGAGTTCGAGGTGACCTTGAACGACTTGCCGATGCCACCGGTCGCGAGGATCACGCTGGGTGCGTCGAACACGACGAATCGACCGGTCTCCCGCCAGTACCCGAAGGCGCCCGTGATCCGTCCGCCTTCGGTCGAGCCCGGCGAGTCGTCCTTGAAGAGCTCGGTGACGGTGCACTCCATGAACACGTCGATGCCCAGCGCCACCGCCCGCTGCTGGAGGGTGCGGATCATCTCCAGGCCGGTCCGGTCCCCGACGTGGGCCAGGCGGGCATACTTGTGGCCTCCGAAGTCGCGCTGGGAGATCAGTCCGTCCTCGGTGCGGTCGAACAGGGCGCCCCAGTCCTCGAGCTCCTGGACCCGTTCGGGCGCCTCCTGTGCGTGCAGCTGCGCCATCCGCCAGTTGTTGAGCATCTTCCCGCCACGCATGGTGTCGCGGAAGTGCACCTCCCAGTTGTCGTCGCTCCACAGGTTGCCCATCGCGGCGGCGATGCCACCCTCCGCCATGACGGTATGGGCCTTGCCCAGCAACGACTTGCAGACGATCGCGGTCCGGGCGCCGGCGTCGTGTGCGGCGATGGCGGCACGCAGTCCTGCGCCGCCCGCACCGACCACGACGACGTCGTAGGAGTGCGTCTCGAACTCGTGCGCCATCTCAGAAGAACCTCAGGTCGGTGATCGTGCCGGTAGCCAGCAGGTAGACGTAGAAGTCGGTGAGCGCCACCGAGGCCAGCGACGACCACGCCCATTGCGCATGCCTGGCGTTGAGCTTCGACACGAGGCCCCACATGCGGTATCTCACCGGATGCTTGGAGAAGCTTCGCACCCGGCCGCCGATGATGTGCCGGCAGGAGTGGCAGCCGAGGGTGTAGCCCCAGATGAGCACGACGTTGACGAGCATGATCAGCGTGCCGAGCCCGGCATGACCCCACTCGTGGTCGGCGTTGCGGAAGGCCAGCACGACGTCGAAGGAGAGGACCAGGGCGACCAGCACCGAGGCGTAGAGGAACCACCGGTGCATGTTCTGCAGGATCAGCGGAAACCGACGTTCGCCGGTGTAGCCCTTGTGCGGCTCGGCCACCGCGCACGCCGGTGGCGACAGCCAGACCGAGCGGTAGTAGGCCTTGCGGTAGTAGTAGCAGGTGAGGCGGAAGCCCAGCGGGAAGATCAGGATCAGCAGCGCGGGCGACAGCGGGAAGCCGCCGAACGGCTGGCCGAAGTCACTCGAACCCTCCACGCAGCTCGTGGTCAGGCACGGTGAGTAGAACGGCGAGAGGTACGGCGAGGAGTAGTAGAACTCGCCCGCGAACGCCCGCCAGGTGGAGTACACCACGAACGTGCTGAACAGGACGAAGGTGACCGCGGGTGCCAACCACCAGCGGTCCTGGCGCTGGGTGCGGTCTTCCACCCGCGCGCGGCCGGAACCGAGCACTCCTGTCGACATGGGACCCCCGCCGTTCAGGGCGCGTGCCGGTCGGGAGCGCCGAAGCCCTCTTGCTCGGCGTCGGACCACATGCTGGCGTCGTACTCGTGGTCGGGTATCACCTCGAGATCCTCCAAGGGCGGTCCGGGCACGTGGCCCGGCTGCGGATTGCCGAGCTCGTCGAGGTCGGCTTCGAGACGCTGCACGTCAGACAGGAGCCGCCGGACACCGAGGGTGTCGCCGTACTCGGCTCTCAGGCGTTCTGCTGCCTGTGTCAGTCGCCGGAGGGCCTCCTGGACCTCCGTGACGCCCGTGTGCGTACCCGACTGCATCTGACCTCCATGCATGACCGGCGGTGATACCTCGGCCTGAGTCTGGCCTGAAAGGGACGAATGCGAAAGAGGCTCGCCACAATCGAGACGGTGGCCGCGCCGACGCACCCCGAGCGACGTGTGCAAGGGTGTGCAGACTGTGACGCACCCCACTCCGTCTGCCGTGGTCGTCGGTGCCGCGATCCTCGCCGAGGGCAGGCTCCTGGCGGCCCGTCGCGTGCTGCCGGAGTCGATGGCGGGGGGCTGGGAGTTCCCCGGCGGCAAGGTGGATCCGGGCGAGACGGTTGCGCAGGCATGCGTGCGCGAGGTGCGTGAGGAGCTCGGCTGCGACGTCGAGGTGGTGCGCGAGCTCCCCGGCGAACAGCCACTGAACCCCGGCTTCGTGCTGCGGGTCGTTGAGGCTCGACTGGTCGCGGGCGAACCCACCCCCAGCGAGCACGATGCGCTGCGCTGGCTGGCACCCGAGGAGCTCGACACGGTGCGTTGGCTCGACGCCGACCGGCCGTTCCTCGACGGTGTGCGCGAACGCATGCTCGACGGCGAGAAGCTGCCGGGCGGCAACGTCGGCGGTGCGGTCCGGATCGGCCCGACCGTACGCCGGCCGACCGGGCCGTGGACTCCGGCCGTGCACGCCCTGCTCGACCACCTGCGAGCACAGGGTGTGCCGCACATCCCACGTCCGCTGGGATACGACGGACGCGGCCGCGAGATCCTGACGTACCTCCCGGGCGAGGTGGTGTACGTCCCGGAGCGCCGGATGGACGACGAGCAGCTCGCCGCGCTGATGCGCTGGCTGCGCCTCTGCCACGACGCGTCGGCGAGCTTCCGCCCGGAGGGCGTGGTGTCGTGGCGCTTCGAACGACGCGCGCTCGCCGACCACGAGATCGTCTGCCACCACGACGTCGGGTGGTACAACCTGGCCTTCACGGGTTCCAGGCTGACCGGTGTCTTCGACTGGGACGTGGCCGGGCCCGGCGTCCCCCTCGACGACCTCGCGTTCGCGGCCTGGAACAACGTTCCGCTCCTGGATGTCCCAGGGGACGCCGCCGGCCGTCTGAAGCTGATGGCCGAGGCGTACGGCGACGTCGACCCGCGCCGGATCCTCGAGCACGTGCGGCCACGCATCGAGGGCTCGCGGCAGCGCATCGCAACCGGTGCGGACGCCGGCGACCCCGGGATGCAGCGCCTGGTCGAGACCGGCGTCCTCGGCAGGATCGACGCTGGCCTGGCGGCACTCGACCAGGCGATGCCGGAGATCGCCGGCACGCTTGCCTACCTGGTCCCGCGCGTGTGACGTTGGCTCGGACTGGTCGGTGCCAGCCGGGCCAGTCGGTGCCAGTCGGTGCGAGGAGGTCACGATGCGAGCGGTTCGCGTGCACGAGTACGGCAAGGACCCGGTGCTGGAACAGGTCCCGGACCCGGCCATCGCGGCGCCTCTCGACGTGCTGGTGCGCGTCGACGCCGCGGGCGTGTGCCGTACCGACCTGCACATCATCGAGGGTCAGTGGGCGCAGAAGAGCGGCGTGCAGCTGCCGTACACGATCGGCCACGAGAACGCCGGCACCGTCGTCGATGTCGGTGACGCGGTCGGCAACGTCGCCGTCGGCGACAAGGTCATCCTGCACCCACTGGTGACCTGCGGGCTGTGCCGTGCGTGCCGGGCCGGTGACGACGTGCACTGCGAGGACTCCCGCTTCCCCGGCATCGACTCCGACGGCGGCATGGCCGACCTGCTGCTGACCGGCGCGCGCTCGGTGGTCCGGCTGGACGACGGTCTGGAGCCCCGGGACGTCGCCGCGCTCGCCGACGCGGGGCTGACCGCCTACCACGCGGTGCGCAAGGCGGTGCCGCTGTTGTACCCCGGCGCGCACGTCGTGCTCATCGGCGCCGGCGGACTCGGGCACATCGGGCTGCAGTCGCTGCTCGCGCTGGCGCCGGCCGAGGTGACGGTCGTCGACCTGGCCGAGGACGCGCTCGGCCAGGCCGAGCGACTCGGTGCCCACCATGTCGTGCAGGCCGGCGGCGAGCAGGTCGCCGAGGTGCTCGACCTGACCGGTGGCAAGGGCGCGCACGTCGTGCTCGACTTCGTCGGCGAGCAGGGCACCGAGGCGGACGGCGTCGCCATGACACGCGACGGGGGGTCGTACTTCGTGATCGGGTACGGCGGTCACGTCGACATCCCGACGATCGATGTGATCTCGCGCGAGATCAACGTGATCGGCAACCTCGTCGGCTCGTACAACGACCTCGTCGAGCTGATGACGCTGGCCGCGCAGGGCCGGGTGCGGCTCAGCACCCGGGTGTACCCCCTCGACGACGCGGTCGCGGCGCTGCACGACCTCGACCAGGGCGCGATCCCCGGCGGGCGGGCGATCCTCGTGCCGGAGGCCTGACCGTTCCCGACGCCTAGGGCCGGGGCGCTGGTTCGGGTACGGGGGAGGCGCCCCGTAGATTGGGGCACATGGCGATCGACCCCGCAGACCGGCGGCTGCTCCTGGTGCACGCGCATCCTGACGACGAGTCCATCAACAACGGGGTCACGATGGCCAGGTACGCCCACGAAGGGGCACAGGTCACCCTCGTCACCTGCACGCTCGGCGAGGAGGGTGAGGTGCTGGTCCCCGACCTGGTGCACCTCGCGGCCGACGAGAACGACGCGCTCGGCGAGCATCGCATCGGTGAGCTCGCCGAGGCGATGAAGGAGCTCGGGGTCAGCGACCACCGATTCCTCGGCGGACCCGGTCACTACCGCGACTCGGGTATGGCCTACGACGAGTCGGGGTCGGCGACCGCGCCGCCGCTGGTCAAGCCGGGGACGTTCTGGCGGGCCGACCTCCGGGAGGCGGCCGACCTCCTCGTCGAGGTGATCCGCGAGGTGCGCCCGCAGGTGCTCGTGACCTACGACGAGTTCGGGGGATACGGCCATCCCGACCATGTCCAGGCGCACCGGGTGTCGACGTACGCCGCGGCTCTGGCGGCCGCGCCGTCGTACCGGCGCGACCTCGGCGAGGCCTGGGACGTCGCCAAGGTCTACTGGGTGGCGATGTCAGCGAGCCGGCTGCGCCAGGGGCTGCGCCACCTGCGCTCGGCCGGCGACACGACCACCTTCGAGGGGATGGACCCCGAGGGACCACTGCCGCCGTTCGCGATCGAGGACGACATGATCACGGCCATGGTCGACGGCAACGCGCACGTCGAGCAGAAGCTGGCCGCGATGCGCGCGCACGCCACCCAGATTGCCGTCGACGGGCCGTTCTTCGCACTGTCGAACAACCTCGGCAACGAGGTCTGGGGCACCGAGTTCTACCGCCTGGTCAAGGGGGAGGCCGGTCCTCGCGACGAGGAGACCGGCTGGGAGACCGACCTCTTCGCCGGGCTCGACTGAAGGGTCCGGATGCGCTGGTGGTGGGCTCTGCCCGCGGTTCTGCTGGGAGCCGGGGTCGGCCTGACCGGTCTGGTGGTGCACCGGCACGCGTTCTGGGTGGCGGGCTGGCCGCTGCCCTGGGGCGCCCTGCTGGGCGTCGCCGCCCCAACCGTGATCGGGCTCGGTCTGCGGAGACACACCCCGCTGCTGCTCGGTTACCTGTTCGGCTGGCTGCTGCTGGTCCTGGTGGCCCTGGCCACCGGGCCGGGCGGTGACTTCATGCTGCTCTCCGACGTGCTCGGCTGGGGCTTCCTGGTGACCAGTCTCCTGCTGATGGGGGTCGTGCTCGTCGCCGGCGCGAGGGCGCGACGCCCTGCGGAGAGATCGGGTGTGGAGAGGTCCGCGGCGTGACGGCGCCGACCCCCGACCTGTTCCGCACTGCGATGGCGCAGTTCGCCAGCGGCGTCACCGTCGTCACCACCGTGCAGGGCGGCGTCGACCACGCGATGACGGCCAACGCGTTCACATCGGTGTCGCTCGATCCCCCGCTCGTGCTGGTCTGCGTGGACAAGTCCACCCGTTTCCACCAGGCCGTTGCCCTGTCGCGGTTCTGGGGCGCGTCGATCCTCGGCGGCGCGCAGCTCGAGCCGGCACGTTGGCTGGCCATCCGGGGGCGGCCGCTCGCGGGGCAGCTGGACGCGGTCGCGCATCGGCGCGGCGAGCACACGGGGGCGGCGCTGCTCGAGGACGCGCTGTGCCGGCTGGAGTGCCGCACGTGGGAGATGTACGACGGCGGTGACCACACGATCGTCGTCGGCGAGGTGGTGGGACTCGAGCTGGCCCGGCCCGACGAGCCCGCGATGGTGTACTTCCGCGGGGGCTTCGCGACGCTGTAACCGTCCGTGGCCGTCTATAGCCGTCGGTGGTCGTGTGTGTAGCCCTCGGTGGCACCGGGTAGCACTGGGTAGCGGTCTGGTCGCGATGGCTTGATCTCGTGGCAGTTGTCGTGGCAGATGGCGGATCGGGCGTATCCCTACACCGTCCGCGTCGTTGACCAAGGGACGTGCCCTCGACCGGGGCGCCGTGTCGTCGTACGAGGAGAGCACCTTCAGTGGGTCTGAAGCTCAGCCGTGGCCGCTCCGGCAACGAGTCCGCCGGGCAGGACAGCAGCCAGGAGCCCGAGCCGGATGGCCCCGGCCCCACCTACGGCGACAGCCCCTCGGACGGCAACGGTGGCCGCAGCGCGCGACGCTTCGCGGTCGGATTCTTCGTCGCGATCTTCGTGCTGCTCGGCGGGCTGTACGCCGCCGGCTATGCGTTCACGAGTGAGCGCGTACCCCGTGAGGTGTCCGTCTCCGGTGTCGACATCGGCGGCCTGACGCCCTCGGACGCTCGAGAGAAGCTTCGCAAGGAGCTGCTCCCGCGTGCCGACGAGCCGATGGTCGTCCGCGACGAGGCGAAGACCTACCGGGTCGACGCGGCCGAGGCAGGGCTGCGTCTCGACGCGGCCGGGACGGTCGAGGCGGCCGGGGGCGGGCGAAGCCTGAGTCCGCTGCGGATGGTCGAGGTGCTGACCGGCGGCGACGACGTCGACCCCGTCCTCGTGGTCGACGAGGATGCGCTGGACAAGGCCGTGCGCAAGCTGGCCAAGAAGGTGCAGCAGCGCCCGGTCGAGGGCGCGATCACGTTCGCCGGCGGGCGGGCCGAGCCGGTCTACCCGACGCCCGGGCGCAGCCTCGACAAGGAGGCGATGGCCACGGCCCTCGAGGAGGCGTTCCTCGACGAGGGCGCCGACGTCTCCCTGCCCGTGAGCCAGGTGACCACCGAGCTGAAGGACAAGGACGTCGACACCGCGATGGCGCGGTTCGCCGAGCCGGCGATGTCGGGCCCGGTGACGGTCAAGGCTGCCGGTCGCAGTGCGAAGATCTTCCCCGCCCAGCTGGGCAAGGCGCTGTCGATGCGTGCGCGCGACGGCCGGCTGGTCCCGCGGCTCGACGCCGAGGTGCTCGAGGAGCGCGCGTCACGTGCCATCCGCAAGCTCGGGGACCAGGCGCGACCGGCCACGGTGGCGCTGCGTGGTGGGTCGCCCCAGGTGGTGCCCGGGGAGCCCGGGCATGGTGTCGACGTCGGGCGGCTGGCCGAGGGCATCGTCGGCGTACTCACGCGGACAGGCGAACGGCGCACGGTCACCGTCGGGCTGCAGCGTGTCCAGCCCGCCTTCGGCACCGCCGACGCGCGCAAGCTCGGCATCAAGGAGGTGGTGTCGCGGTTCACGACCGAGTTCCCGCACTCCAGCTACCGCAACACCAACCTGGGGCGCGCGGCAGAGAAGATCAACGGCACCGTGCTCAAGCCCGGCGAGGTGTTCAGCCTCAACGACGTCGTGGGTGAGCGAACGGCCGCGAACGGCTTCACCCGCGGGTACGTCATCAGCGACGGCGTGCTGGTGGAGGAGTTCGGCGGCGGCGTCTCGCAGGTCGCGACCACCACCTACAACGCCGCCTTCTTCGCCGGCATGAAGGACGTCGAGCACGAGGCGCACAGCCTCTACTTCGACCGCTACCCGATGGGCCGCGAGGCGACCGTCGTCTGGGGCGCGCTCGACCTGAAGTTCCAGAACGACACCCCGCACGGGGTGCTCGTGCAGGCCTGGATCGAACCCAGCACACCCTCTTCCTACGGCGCGATGCACGTGCGGATGTGGAGCACCAAGTACTGGGAGATCAAGGCCGGGCTCTCCGACCAGTACGACTTCACCGAGCCGAACGTGCGCTACGACACGTCCGACAAGTGCGTGGAGCAGACCGGGTTCAGCGGCTTCGAGGTCGACGTCTACCGCTACTTCCACCGCGACGGCGAACGGGTCAAGACCGAGAAGCAGCACGTCAAGTACGACGCCGGTGACACGGTGCACTGCCGCGCCAGGCCTAAGCCCGAGGGGGACTCCACCGGCGGCTCCGCGGAGACGGGGTCGTCCGGGTCGTCGAACTGACGCCGACCCCCTGTCGCCGAGATTGCACGAATGACCCGGACCGCGGACGGGCGGCCATCAGCGCAGTGGGTCATTCGTGCAATCTCGGCGCGAAGGAACGCCGGCGTGCGCGCAGCAGGCGTGGGTTGCCGTTCGTCAACGCGCTGGGCCGGGAGGGTCCGGCGGATCCGCGGGCCGTGATCGTCCACGCGTGACCGGAGGCGGGACCGTCTTGGCCGCCACCACGTCGGCGTGCGCAATGCGGACGGTGGTGTCGTCCTTGCGGCGTACGACCAGAAAGTCGGACTCCCACTGCTCGAGCAGCCCGATCACGTCGGTGAGGGCCTGACCGCCGCTCGGCCCGCGCTCGCCGTGCAGCACGCGGCGAACGACCACGCGCCGCCCGACGTCAGCGCTGGTGAGGGCCACGGGACTCCCAACTGGTGGACCTGCGTCAAGACTTCTCGGCTAGAACGGTGATACTAGGGTGGTGTCGTTGTGGGCGGCACATTGCATCCCGATTGAGGAGGACTCAGGTGACATACGTCATCGCGCAACCGTGCGTGGACGTGAAGGACCGGGGCTGTGTCGACGAATGCCCCGTCGACTGCATCTACGAGGGCTCGCGGATGCTTTACATCCACCCCGACGAGTGCGTCGACTGCGGAGCCTGTGAGCCCGTCTGCCCGGTGGAGGCGATCTTCTACGAGGACGACACTCCGGATCAGTGGAAGGACTACTACGCCGCCAACGTGGAGTTCTTCGACGACCTCGGCTCGCCCGGGGGCGCCTCCAAGATGGGCGTGATCGACAAGGACCACTCGATGATCGCGGCCCTGCCGCCGCAGAACCAAGACTGACCCCAGTTGAGCGACCACGACGCGCCGCCGGTCCCGCGTGGACCGGCGGCGCGTGTGTCTGCGCGGCTTCCCGACTTCCCGTGGGACGCGTTGGTCCCCTACGGGCAGCGCGCGCGGTCGCATCCCGACGGGATCGTCGACCTCTCGGTCGGCACTCCCGTCGACCCCACCCCGGAGGTCGTGCAGCGCGCGCTGCAGGACAGCTCCGACGCCCCGGGCTACCCCACGACCGTCGGCACGGTCGCGCTGCGCGAGGCGGCACTGGGCTGGCTGCGCCGGCGCTTCTCGGCGGCCGACCTGGACGAGCGGTGCGTGCTGCCGACGATCGGCTCCAAGGAGCTCGTCGCCTCGCTGCCCGCCCATCTCGGGCTCGGTCCCGGTGACACGGTCGTGGTCCCCGAGCTGGCCTACCCGACGTACGAGGTCGGCGCCCGGCTGGCCGGCTGCGAGGTCATGGTCGCCGACGGCACCCTGCGCTCCGGACCGCGCCGGGTCGCCCTGGTGTGGCTGAACTCTCCGGCCAACCCGACCGGCCGCGTGCTGCCGGTCGAGCACCTGCGCAAGGTGGTGGACTGGGCGCGTGAGCGCGGCGTGCTGGTGGTGTCCGACGAGTGCTATCTCGAGTGCGGCTGGGAGGCCGAGCCGGTGTCGGTTCTGCACCCCGACGTGTGTGGCGGCTCCGCCGACGGCATCCTCACCGTCCACTCCCTGTCCAAGCGTTCCAACCTCGCCGGCTACCGGGCCGGCTTCGTGGCCGGCGACCCGGCCGTGGTGACCGAGCTGCTCGAGGTGCGCCGGCACGCCGGGCTGATGATGCCGCGGCCGATGCAGCAGGCGATGCAGGCCGCACTCGACGACGACGCGCACGTGGAGGAGCAGCGCAAGCGCTACGCCGCCCGCCGTACGGCGCTGCGTGGCGCGCTGGAGGGTGCGGGCTTTCGGATCGACCACTCGGAGGCGTCGCTGTACCTCTGGGCCAGTCGCGACCAGGGCTGCTGGGAGACCGTCGACTGGCTCGCCGATCGCGGCATCCTGGCCGCGCCTGGTGCCTTCTACGGCGCGGCAGGGGCCCAGCACGTACGCATCGCGTTCACCGCGACCGACGAGCGCGTTGCCGCGGCGGTGGACCGGCTGAGCGTCTGACCGGTTCGGCGGCCCAGGGCGTGTACCAACACGCCCTAGTCCTCGACCACGTCGACGTGCACGTGGTCGCGATGCTCCAAGGTGCGCTGGTTCGGGCCGTCGGGCTCTTCGTACTCCCGCCAGCCTGACTCCGAGCGCAGCCCCGCGCTCCAGATGCGGTCGTCGTAGATCACGGTCTGCACACCCAGCGCACCGGCACGAGCGACGAGATACTGCGCGACCGCCCACCCGCGGCGCTGACTGGACCGGTTGACCGGCTCGAAGAACACGTCGATCGCGCGGCCGTCGTAGTGCGCGGATCCCTCGATGTGCCCGCTGGTGACCCCGCCGGGCTGGAACCCGCCCACCGGCAGCCGGCCGAACGTGCGCCGAAGGTCGCGGCGGACCGCGTTGGCGGTCGGGGTGAGCCCGTTGCGCTGCAGCCTCTCGGCGTCTGCGGAGCCGTGCCGGACGACGCAGCTGATGCCGGCCGGGCTGTACCCGGTCAGGGCCGAGGACAGGACCCGCGCATCGTCCTCGTGGTCGGCGTACGCCTCGCCGAAGGCCGAGCGCTGCACCTCCTGCGCGGCGACGGTGATCTCCATCGTCTCGTAGCCGTCGACCCGGGCCAGCGCGTCGTAGAACCGGCGTGAGGCGTAGTGCGGGTCCTGGATCTTCCGCGGCGGCCCCCACCCCTGCGACGGGCGCTGCTGGAAGATCCCCAGCGAGTCGCGGTCGCCGTGGTCGAGGTTGCGGATGTCGGACTCCTGGTAGGCCGTGGCCAGCGCGATGCTGGCCGCGCGAGCGGGCATCCCGCGCCTGACGGCGACCCCGGCGATGACCGCGGCGTTGCCGGCCTGCTCGGGGTCGACGGTCACGGACTCGCCGGAGGCGGTCGCGGTGCACCCCTCGCGGTCGGGGATCGGGCCCACGCCGAACCAGACCAGGGCGACGACCACGGCGGCGACGATGACCAACCCCAGGGCGCCGAGCAGGAGACGTCCCGCGCCGGAGCCGCGTCGTCGCTTCATGGTCGTCTCAACGTGCATTGTCTGGGCGTCGTTCCGGTCGTCCGTGGCCGCGGACAGCCCGGCAGGCCCGGCTAGTTGGCGTGCAGGGCCTCGTTGAGCTCGATGCGCCGCCCCTCGCGGGAGACGGCCTCGATCGCGCCGCTGACGGAGTTGCGACGGAACAGGATGCCGTTGCTGCCGGACAGGTCGCGTGCCTTGACCACGTCGCCGTCCGGCAGCGTCACCTTGGTGCCCGCGGTGACGTAGCAGCCGGCCTCGACCACGCAGTCGTCGCCGAGCGAGATCCCGATCCCGGCGTTGGCGCCGAGCAGGCAGCGCTCGCCGACGCTGATGATGTCCTTGCCGCCGCCGGACAGCGTGCCCATGATCGACGCGCCGCCGCCGACGTCGGAGCCGTCGCCGACGACCACGCCGGCGGAGATGCGCCCCTCGACCATGGAGGCGCCCAGCGTGCCCGCGTTGAAGTTGACGAAGCCCTCGTGCATCACCGTCGTACCGCTGGCCAGATGGGCGCCGAGGCGTACCCGGTCGGCGTCGGCGATCCGCACGCCGGTCGGCAGCACATAGTCGGTCATACGGGGAAACTTGTCGACGCCGAAGACCTGTACCGCGGCGCCCGCGGCGCGCAACCGCAGCCGGGTCTGCTCGAACCCCTCGGGGTCGCACGGGCCCGCGCTGGTCCACACGACGTTGGCCAGCTGGCCGAAGAGCCCGTCGAGGTTCTGGCCGTGCGGGCGGACCAGCCGGTGGCTCAGCAGGTGCAGCCGCAGGTACGCGTCCTCGGCGCCGGCAAGTGCGGCAGCCAGGTCTATCCGCGTGAGCACGACGGAACGGCGTACGCCGCGGGCCTCGTCCTCGCCCTCGAGCGCGAGGAGCTCCTTCGGCGGCTCGTCGTCGGTGGGAGAGCCCAGCGCGGGGGCGGGGTACCACGTGTCCAGCACCCTGCCGGCAGCGGTGGTCGTGGCCAGTCCGAAGCCCCAGGCGGTGGCGGCGGAGTCGGAGGTCGCTGCTGTCTCGGTCACCGCACGAGGCTACCCAACGGCTGTCCGCGCAGGTCGGTACGGTCGGCACATGGCCATGGCGAGGTTCAAGGACCTGTGTATCGGCACCGGCGGCGGGGTCGCGCTCGGCCGGTTCTGGTCGGAGGCGCTCGGCCTGTCCTTCGAGCCCGACGAGGTCGGCGACCGGGTCGTGGGACGGCTCACGGGCCCGACTCCGCAGCACGCCGTGTGGATGAACGTCCTCGCCGAGCCCAGGACCGTCAAGCAGCGGGTGCACCTCGACGTGCACACCGACGCCGTGGAGTCGCTCATTGCGCTCGGTGCCTCGGTGCTCGAGACCTTCCCGCACTGGACCGTGATGGCCGACCCCGAGGGCGGCGAGCTGTGCGCGTTCGTGCGCGAGGCTCCGCCCGACTACCGGCTCTACGAGGTCGTCGTCGACGCGGTCCGGCCGGAAGCCGTCTGCGGGTGGTGGTCGCAGGTGCTCGGCGCCGAGATGCAGCGCGACGCCGAGGACGACCTGTGCTGGATCGAGCCGGTCCCGCACGCGCCGTTCGAGTCGCTGGGGTTCAACGCCGTACCCGAGCCCAAGACGGTGCCCAACCGCATCCACTGGGACGTCTCCGTCACCGATGTGCAGCCGCTGGTCGAGCACGGCGCCGAGGTTCTGCGGCGGCCCGGCGGCGACATCGACTGGTTCGTGCTCGCCGACCCGGAGGGCAACGAGTTCTGCGCGTTCGTCGAGTGAGGCAGGATGGGCCGATGCGCGCTCTCGACCTCAGCCAGGATGTCGTCTCGCTGACCCAGGCTCTCGTCGACATCGAGTCGGTCAGCGGCAACGAGCAGGCGATCGCCGACGCCGTCGAGCACGCCCTGCGCGACCTGCCGCACCTGCATGTCGAGCGCGACGGACACACGGTGATGGCGCGTACCGACCTCGGGCGGGCCGAGCGGGTCGTGCTGGCCGGGCACCTCGACACCGTCCCGGTCAACGACAACTTCCCCGGCCGGCCCGAGGGAGAACGGCTCGTAGGGCTCGGTGCGTGTGACATGAAGGGCGGCTGCGCGGTGATCCTGCGTACGGCCGCGGCGCTGGCCGAGCCCAACCGCGACATCACGTTCTTCCTGTACGAGTGCGAGGAGGTGGAGGCCGAGCGCAACGGCCTCAAGCGGCTCTCCACGATGCACCCGGAGTGGTTCAAGGCCGACTTCGC
>DATMEB010000102.1:0-17736 GCA_035557095.1 Nocardioidaceae bacterium
CGGCACGCCGGCGCGGAGCGCTACGAGGTGCTGATCGACTTCCGCAAGTACCGCCCCGGCCAGCGGGTCGTGCTGCAGAACCTCTCCAACCCCAACAACCGCGACTACGACCACACCGACAAGGTGATGGCCTTCGACGTCACCGACGCACCGTTCTCCAAGCGCGACGGGACCTGGAACCGCATCCCGGACGCGCTGGTGAACAGCCACGTGATGGGGATCAAGGAGTCGGACGCGAGCGTCACCCGGCACCTGGCGGTGGAGCGCAAGAGCGGCGGCTGGGCGATCAACGGCAGGACGTGGGAGGACGTGATCGCCAGCGACTTCCAGCTGCTGCTCGCGGATCCAAAGCTCGGTGCGACCGAGGTATGGGAGATCGAGAACCGGTCCGGCGGATGGTTCCACCCGCTGCACATCCACCTGATCGACTTCAAGATCCTGTCCCGCAACGGCCGGCCGCCGTTCGATTTCGAACGCGGACCCAAGGACGTCGCCTACATCGGGGAGGGCGAGACCGTACGGGTCGCCATGAAGTTCGGCCCGAACCGCGGCCGCTACATGGTCCACTGCCACAACCTCCCGCACGAGGACCACGACATGATGCAGCAGTTCGCGGTCGGCTGGGAGCCTGGGCAGCCGGACCCGAACGACCCGATCCTCGCCTCCCCGTGCAAGGTCGACAACCTGCCGCGGCGGTGACCGGAAACCTGCCCGGGACTCATTGACGGAGCACAGATGCGGGGAGACGAGGCCCCCGACCGGACCAGCAACCGGCCGGGGGCTTCGCCTGTGCCGGGTTCTCCCTGGTCCTGCCGCTCGGGGTCAGGCCAGGTTGGCCTGCTCGGTCGCGATCGTGGTGTCGTCACCGTGGCCGGTGTGGACCACGGTGTCCTCCGGCAGCTCGAACAACCGACCGCGGATGGACGCCACGATCGTGTCGTAGTCGCTGAACGAGCGACCCGTCGCACCGGGCCCGCCGTTGAACAACGTGTCGCCGGTGAACACGCACCGCAGCGCCGGCGCGTGGAAGCACACCGCGCCCGGTGCGTGACCCGGAGTGTGGATCACCTCGAGGTCGACCCCCGCGACGTCGACGACCTGCCCGTCGTCCAGGTCGACGTCCCACAGCTCGCCGGGGTGCGTCATCTCCCACAACGGGCGGTCGTCGGGGTGCAGGAAGATCGGTGCCTGCGTCTGCGTCCGGAGCTGCGGCGCCTCGCGGACGTGGTCGTCGTGGGCGTGCGTGCACAGGATCGCCTTGACGCGGCGACCGGCGACGACGGCCATGATCTCCTCGGCGTCGTGCGGCGCGTCGATCACCACGCACTCCTCATCGTCGCCCACCACCCATACGTTGTTGTCGACGTCGAAGGACTGCCCGTCCAGGCTGAAGGTCCCCGACGTGACGGTGTGGTCGACGCGTACCCGAGCGGCCGTGCTCACAGGACCACCACCGAGCGGAGAACGTCACCGTGGTGCATGCGCTCGAACGCGGTCTCCACCTGGTCGAGGGCGATCTCCTCGGTCACGAACGCGTCGAGGTCCAGACGTCCCTGCTGGTAGAGGTCGACCAGCATCGGGAAGTCGCGCGAGGGCAGGCAGTCGCCGTACCAGCTCGACTTCAGCGCGCCGCCGCGGCCGAACACGTCGATGAGCGGGATGTCGGGCACCTTCATGTCCGGTGTGGGTACGCCGACGAGGACGACCGTGCCGGCCAGGTCACGCGCGTAGAACGCCTGCTTCCAGGTCTCCGGCCGCCCGACGGCCTCGATCACGACGTCGGCGCCGAAGCCGCCGGTGAGCGCCTGGATGGCCTCGACGGGGTCCGACGTCCTGCTGTTGACCGTGTCGGTCGCGCCCATGTTGCGCGCCCACTCCAGCTTCTTGTCGTCGATGTCGACCGCGATGATCCTGGCGGCACCGGCGAGCCTCGAACCGGCGACCGCGGCGCTGCCGACACCGCCGCAGCCGATCACCGCGACGGACTTGCCCCGGCCGACGTTGCCGGTGTTGATGGCGGCACCGAGACCCGCCATCACGCCGCAGCCCAGCAGGCCGACCGCGGCCGCGCGTGCCGACGGGTCGACCTTCGTGCACTGCCCGGCGTGCACCAGCGTCTTCTCCGCGAACGCGCCGATGCCGAGCGCGGGCGACAGCAGGGTGCCGTCCTGGAGCGACATCTGCTGTGCGGCGTTGTGGGTGGCGAAGCAGTACCACGGCTCGCCACGGGTGCAGGCACGGCACAGCCCGCACACCGCCCGCCAGTTCAGCACCACGAAGTCACCGGGCTCCACCTCGGTGACACCCTCGCCGATCGTCTCCACGACGCCGGCCGCCTCGTGGCCGAGCAGGAACGGGAACTCGTCGTTGATGCCGCCCTCGCGGTAGTGCAGGTCGGTGTGGCAGACCCCGCAGGCCTGGACGCGCACGACCGCCTCGCCTGGTCCGGGGTCGGGCACGTTAATGGTCTCGAGGGTGACCGGCTCTCCCTTGGCCCTGGCCACCACTGCCCGCACTTGCTGCACGACGTTCCTCCTTGCCACCGATCCGCGTGTCTCAGGTGTTCGTAGCACACGCCGCGACAGTCACCGACGGTGACCGGATGCGGTGACCGGATGAGGGACGGTTCGGCCGCCTCCGACGAGAGCGATCGTTTCCCGTCGGACCGACGTATACCTGTCGTACGCTCAGCCAGCAGGGGCGCCTGACCGCTGTTGACAACGCCTGTAGCGGGGCGTACGAACAGATTCAATGACCGTCTCGGGTGGAGGGAATCCCATGACCAGCATGACGGACATTCTCAGGGCGTCGACGACGGAGACGATCGTCGACCTGAACCGGCTCTCCGCTGCGATCGAGGCACTGGGCGACGCCGAGCGCACCTCGACCGCATGCGCGGCGGCGATGGCCGGTGGCGACATGGGCAGCGCGGTCCGCTTCGACCTCGACTGCGTCGACATCTGCCACACCACCCGCCAGCTGCTCACCCGCGCGAGCGCCGACGCGTCCGTGCTGCTCGGTCTGCTCGAGTCGACCATCGCGGCCTGCGAGCGCAGCTCCACCGAGTGCGGTCGGCACGCGGAGCACCACGGCCACTGCCGGCTCTGCTCCGAGGGCACGCGCGCCGCGGCCGAGGCCTGTCGTGCGCTCCTGCAGGACCTGAGCGGCTGAGCCCAGCCCCTCGACGTGTCGAGCCTCCGGCGGGTGCGTGCCGGCGTGCAGGAAGGACGCCGGCCACGACCCCGCGGTGACGCTGCCGTGCCGTTCGCGCACGTCCCGCGCCCTCGGGGGAGGTAGCCATGCACGAGCACACGGGTGTGCTGCTGAGCGATCCGTCGCTGCTGCACGTCGCGGTGACGTGCGCGGTGCTCGCGGCCACCCTCTTCGCCCTACGCCAGCTGGCGGGTGAGTGGGCGCGGCTGCACGACCTTGCGACGCCACTGGCCCAGGTGGGGATGGGCGCGGCGATGGTCTACACGATGCTGCTGCCCCAGGCGGTGCCGCCGATCATCGGCGTCGCGGCGCTGTTCGTGCTCGCCGCCGCGTTCTGCCATCGTGCCCTGCTCTGGTGGACCTCGCTGGGTACGGCTCAGCAGCAGAGCGCGCTGCTCACGCCGGGCATGGTGATGGCGGTGGCGATGGCGTTGATGTTCCTGGAGGCGCAGGAGGCCTCGGCGGTACTGCGGGTCGCCCTGTTGCTGAGCCTGCTGGGCTGCGCGGCCGTGTACGTCCGGTCGATGGTGACGTCACGCCGGGCCGACGACCGCACCGAGTGGGCCTCCGGAGGCATCCACCTGACCCTCACGGTCGGGATGGTGGCGATGTTCGCCCTGCCCTGACCGGCGGCGTACTCCGAGCTTCAGGCGGCGCCGTCGAGCAGCAGCCGGCAGGCATCCTCGTCGTCGAGCAGTCGCTGCAGCTCGGCCAGGTGCTCCATCGTGAGCGGGTCGTCGTCGGCGGCGGGCGGGATCGGGGTGACGAGAACCGCGCCGCGAGCGACGAGCGCGTGCTGCGCGCCGTTCGAGACCGTGACGGTGCACACCCGCTGGCAGACGGGGCAGTCGAAGGTGCCCTCGGTGGACTCCGCCTCGCGCGCGGTGAGCACGATGGCGTCGGCAGTCAGTACGACGGAACCGCAGTCGGCGCAGTCAGCCAGGAAGCGCATGGCGGGGACCTCCACAGGGGGACAGCACATCGGTGGATGAGTTGCCTTGGCACGACGATGGTCCCCCTTCCCCGCGCGACCTAAACGCGGTCACTGGCGAGGACGGCCCCGCCGGTCGTCCGGGAGTCGCCGCATGAGCTGGGTCTCCGCTTCCGGCGCAGGCTCGGCCGGCGTGGGTGGACCGCCCGTCTCCGGTGCGCCATGGTGCCGCGTCCGCGCACGCGGTGCGCGCAGCAGCCCGACCTGCCGGCGGATGCGCTCCTCGAGGTCCATCTCGCGCAGCAGCCGCTTGACGGTCGACAGCACGACGGCGTGCAGCTCGAGCAGCTCGGGGGACCCGCCGGCCATGAGCAGGTCGTCGAGCCGCGTACGCGCCTCGTGCAGACCCTCGAGTGCCCCGCGAAGCGCCTGGACGGCAGCGGTGCTCGTACGCATGGCCGGGTCGGTCTCCTCCCGTATCACCTGCCCGAAGGCGTCGACGCAGGCCGCGAGCTCGCGAAAGGTCTGCGCCAGCCCGAGGAACACGTCCTCGGCGGTCTCGTCGTCGACCCACGTCGCCTCGCGGGTCGCGTCGACAACGGCACGGAACATCCCACGGACCGCGACCGAGGAGTGCTCCAGCCCTTCGAGCCCCTGACGCAGCCCGGGTCCCAGATCGGGCGTACCGACGGCGCGGACGTTGAACCGCCGGCCCTGTTCGGCGCGCAGCAGCATCGCCCCCACCTGCGGAATGTCGTGGTTGATGCGACGCGCATCGCCGAGCCATACCTTCGCGGCCGCGGCCACGTCGCCGCCGTCGGCCACCAGCGTGGTGAGCTCGTCCGCGGCACGGTTCAGCAGCTCGCTGATCGAGTCGGCCAGCGCGTCGATGGCCCGGCCCGCGTCGATGCTCGCGACCTTCGGCGGGAACAGCAGGTTCGCGGCGATGCCGACGGCAGCGCCCACCAGCGTCTCGGCGACGCGCTGCCAGCCCGCCGACTCCGCACCCAGCGCGCCGACACCCAGCACGAGCATGCCGCTGATCGCGACCTCCACGAGGTTCGAACGCAGGCGCAGCACCTGGCCGATCGTGATGGAGATGAAGATGAGTACGCCGAGACTCCACCACTCCAGCGGCACGAACGCGGAGAACACCACGGCGAGCGAGACCCCGGACACCACCGCCACCACCCGGTCCATACCACTCGCGAGGAGCGAGACCGGGGTGACCTGGACGACCAGCATCGCCGTGAGGGGTGCGAGCAGCGGCTGCGTGCCCGGGAAGAACAGCGTGCCGACGACGTAGCTCGCGACCGCGGCGACCGTGATCCGCAGAGACCACTGGGCCGCCCCGCGACCGCTCGCGCGTAGCCGCGTGATCTCGCGGGTCAGGACCCGTTGCCACAAGTCGCGCACACTTCATCTTGAGTGATGCCGGAGCGCACGGGCGAGCAAGTTTGCGAAACATCTGCGCCGACCGGGTGCCGGCACCGGAGGTGCGGGGGTGCGAACGAGGCAAAATCCGTTGCCGCAGCGGCAGGCGCCGAGCAGGGTGGCGGCGTGATGATGCACGAGAACCAGGTCGTCGTGACCCAGGATGTGGTCAGACGTCTCGTCGATGACCAGTTCCCCCACTGGCGACAGCTAGCCCTGCACGAGGTCACCTCCGCGGGCACCGACAACGCGATCTTCCGGATCGGCGACGATCTCGCGGCGCGCTTGCCGCTGCACGCCCAGGACACGGCCGAGGCGTGGGCGAGCCTGGAGTCCGAGGCCCGGGCGCTTCGGGAGCTGGCGGCGTGCAGTCCGGTCGCGACCCCCGTACCTGTCGCGCTGGGCGCCCCGGGCGACGGATTTCCACTCCCCTGGGCTGTGCAGACCTGGCTGCCCGGACGCGTCGCGACCCCGGATGACCCCGCGGGCTCCGTCGCGTTCGCCGAGGACCTCGCCGGCTTCATCACCGGCCTGCGCGCAGTCGACACGCAGGGACGTCCGTTCTCCGGCAGGGGCAGGGGTGGCCACCTGCCGGACCACGACGCCTGGATGGACGTCTGCTTCGAGCGCAGCGAGGGGCTGCTCGACGTTGCGCCCCTGCGTCGTCTCTGGCACGAGCTTCGCCTGCTCCCCCGGGTGAGCCCGGACGTCATGTCGCACAAGGACCTGATCCCCGGCAACGTCCTGGTGGAGGAGGACAGGCTCGTCGGCGTACTCGACGGTGGCGCGTTCGGGCCGGCCGACCCTGCTCTGGACCTCGTGGCTGCCTGGCACCTGCTCGATCGTGCGCCGCGAGAGGAGCTCAGGCGCGCGATGGGCTGTGCCGAGGTCGAGTGGCGTCGAGGGATGGCCTGGGCCTTGGAGCAGGCGATGGGCCTGGTCTGGTACTACGCCGAGTCCAACCCGCCCATGGCGCACCTCGGCAGGCGAACAGTGACCCGGCTGCTGGCCGAGACCTAGGCCGTGTTGTCACAGATCGGCGTCGGCCGGTGTCTCCATGCCGAGACCAGCATTCGAGGAGGAGACATGACCAGCAACATCCGGGTTCCCAAGGCCGAGATCACCGGTGTGTACGGCGCGGTGCTGAAGCGGATGAGCAGGAGGATGTTCGGCGAGGTGCCCGAGTCGCTCGAGGTGCTGTGGAACAACCCGCAGGTGCTCAAGTTCAGCCTGGGCCTCGGCCAGAAGTCCGCCAAGTGGCACGAGTGCGACGAGAACCTGAAGTCCTACGCGCACATGGCCGTGGCATCCCTCATCGGCTGCACGTTCTGCCTCGACCTCGGGTACTTCCAGGCGCACAACGAGGGGCTCGACCTGGCCAAGGCCCGTGAGGTGCCGCGATGGCGGGAGTCCGACGTCTTCACGCCGTCGGAGCGCGACGTCATGGAGTACGCCGAGGCGATGTCGCAGACGCCGCCGACCGTCACCGACGACCTCTCCGCCCGGCTGCTCGAGCAGCTCGGGGCGCCGGCGCTGGTCGAGCTCACCGCGTGGGTCGGGCTGGCGAACCAGTACGCGCGGGGCAACGTCGCTCTCGGCATCGAGGCGCAGGGTTTCGCAGCGGCGTGCGGCCTCGCGCCCCTGGCGCAGCCGAGCCGCGTAGCGTCGCAGCCATGACCACCCCACGAAACCGCTCGCTGCGCTCGCGCTTCCGCGGGGACCCCGAAAAGCCATGAGCGACGACCCGTTCGTCGACCACCGCAGCCTGCTGTTCACGGTCGCCTACGAGATGCTCGGCTCCGCTGCCGACGCCGAGGATGTCGTGCAGGAGACCTGGCTGCGGTGGGCGAACGTCGATGCCGCGGCCCGGGCGGACGTGCGCGACCCGCGGGCGTACCTGGTGCGGATCATCACCCGGCAGGCGCTCAACCGGCTGCGCACGCTGGCACGGCAGCGCGAGGAGTACGTCGGCGAGTGGCTGCCCGAGCCGCTGCTGACCAGTCCCGACGTGGCCGAGGACGTCGAGCTCGCCGACAGCGTCTCGTTCGCGATGCTGACCGTGCTGGAGACCCTGGGTCCCACCGAGCGGGCGGTGTTCGTGCTGCGCGAGGTGTTCGAGACGCCGTACGACGAGATCGCGGAGGCGATCGACAAGACGCCGGCGGCCGTACGCCAGATCGCCCACCGCGCGCGAGAGCACGTGGCCGCGCGGCGACCACGCGTGCAGGTGAGCCGGGCCGAGCAGGAGGCGGTGGTGGAGCGGTTCCTGGCCGCGGTCCGCGGTGGCGACATGCAGGCGCTGCTGGACGTGCTGGCGCCGGATGCCGTGCTGGTTGCCGACGGTGGTGGCGTTGCCTCCGCGGCTCGCCGCCCGATCGAGGGCGCAAACCGGGTGGCAATGCTGCTGGGCGGCCTGGCGAAGCTGGACGGCGTCTTCGAGCTGACGCCGATGTGGCTCAACGGCGGGCCGGCGGCTCGGGTCGACCTCGACGGCGCCATGGACACGGTGGTGAGCCTGGTGATCGAGGGCGGCCGGGTCACCCGGATCTACGCGGTCCGCAACCCGCACAAGCTGGCCAGGCTCGGCCAGGAGGCCGAGCTCAGCCGGTGAGCGGGGCGCGGCCCCGGACTCACCCCGGCGAGCACCCGCTAGGTGCTCTCAGGCGCGTAGGCCCTCGTCGACCTCGGCGAGGGCGTGGGTGAGGTCCACGGTTGGGACCCAGCCCCATCCGTGGGCGCGTCCGGCCAGGATGCGGCCGGTCCACGCGGGAGCGTCCTCCCAGACCGGCTCGACACCGAGTGCTCCGGTGACGGTCTCGTGGTACTCCCGGGTGGTCGCGGCGCCGGCCGCGACGTTGACTGCTGTGCAGGCGCCCTCGACCGGCCCGTTCCCGGGATCCGCCGATGTCTGGACCCGGCCGGACGCCACGTCCGCGGCGAGCGCAGCGAGGTCGTCGACGTGCACCCACGCGAAGCTCTTCTCGGGCACGGCGTGACGAGCCTTCTCGTCGTCGCGAACCGTGGCTGGGTGGAGGGTGTTCCAGATCGAGGTCTCGCCGGGGCCGAGGATCGCCGGCGGACGAAGAAGGACGGTGGTGAGCCCATCGATCCTCGCCAGGGCGGCGTCGGTGTCCCGCTTGGTCACGGCATAAGCGCCGGCGTCGTCGCCCACCAGCGGCGATGCCTCGTCGATGTCCCCGGCCTCGGGTGATCGGTCGTAGACGCCTGCTGTGGAGAGGTGGACCAGACGCGACACACCCGCGTCACGGGCCGCCTGGGCCAGGACCGGCGTGCCCTCGACCGCGACCCGGTGCTGGGTCTCGTAGTCGCTCCCCATCGGATGGACGGTCGTGACGACGGCGCTCGTACCCTCCACGACGGTCGCCGCGAAGCCGGGGTCGTGGAAGTCACCGACCCGCTCTTCGACCCCTGCGAGTGCAGGGGCACTGCCCGGACGTCGTACGACGGCACGCACCACCGCACCCCGTTCGACCAGGGCCGCGCAGATGCGAGAGCCCACCAGACCGTTGGCTCCGGTGACGACAACGACGGCGGGCTGGGCGGCGGCTGACTCAGTCATGACGCACACCCTGGCATGCAGCCCAGCACCCCGCCCGGGCCGGACGGTGTTTCGGTCAGGCGAGCGCCGCCCTCGGACTCAAACCCTTTGCCTGGCGGGCCACCACGCGCCTAGCGTGATCTAGACCCGGGCGCGCAGGATGTGCCCTGTCTGCGGCATTGAGCCAGCATCGGAGGTCCGGAGCAGGATGACTTCTCACCTCGCCGCGCTCTGCTTCGATGCGAACCACCCGCTCCGTCTCGCGCGCTTCTGGGCCGGCGTCCTGGGCCGAGACCTGGTCGACGACCCTGACGGCGGCTTTGCGCTCCCGCCGAGCGAAGACACCGAGTTCCGGATCGAGTTCTTCCCGACCCACGAGCAGAAGACCGGACCGAACCAGATGCACTTCGACCTGACGAGCAGGTCCCTCGAGGACCAGCGGCAGACGGTGGCCAGGTCGCTCGACCTCGGCGCTCGGCACATCGACATCGGTCAACGCCCCGAGGAGGGTCATGTGGTGCTCGCCGACCCCGAGGGCAACGAGTTCTGCGTGATCCCGCCGGGCAACGACTTCCTGGCCGACACCGGATTCATCGGCGCGCTCTCGAGCGACGGCTCGCAGGAGGTCGGGTACTTCTGGAGCAAGGCACTGGACTGGCCGTTGGTCTGGGACCAGGACCAGGAGACCGCGATCCAGTCGCCACGCGGCGGTTCGAAGGTCGCGTGGGGCGGTCCGCCGGTGAGTCCGAAGACCGGGAAGAACCGGCTGCACTTCGACCTCGCACCACCGGCCGACGGCGATCAGCAGGCGGAGGTCGACCGTCTCGTCTCCCTCGGAGCGGCTCGAATCGACATCGGTCAGGGCGAGGTCAGCTGGGTCGTGATGGCCGATCCCGACGGCAACGAGTTCTGTGTGTTGACCCCCCGATAGCGCCACCGGACCAGGAGCCGGCGACTCTGCGAAGGTACGCGGTCACGAGCGGTGATTTTGCCCTGGTTGTCGCGAAGTCCCCTTACCGTCTGAATGCCGATGGTCGGCGGGAGAGTGCTACGGGGGCGTGCCATGCGTCGAGTGTTGCGCTACCTGGGGCCTGCGGCCACATCGGCATTCGACCAGTTCGCATCTTCTCCGAAGTCCAGCAGGCGTCTCGCCACCGCTGCCCGACGCGTCGTACTGCTGTGCGTTCCCGCCCTCGTTGCGATGTCCCTGCCGGCGCTGCCCACGGCCGAGGCGGTGACGCTGCCGAAGAGCTTCTCGCTCACGCTGGTCGGTGAACCCAACTCGTTCATCGCCGGCGGCGAACAGTGGCAGATGGACGAAACCAACGCGCGGCTGGTCATCCAGGACTACGCACCTTCGGACAGCAGCATCGACATGACCTTCGACACTCCCGGCACACCTGCCCTCTGGGACTACTGGAACGTCCAGGTCGCCGGCACCCTGGACCCCACCACCCGGGAAAGCACCCCGCTGGTCGCCGGGCACTACCCGCGCGCGGTTCGCCCGATCGCACGGGAAGCCGGCGAGGCCGGCCTGGAGGTCTCCAACGGGCACGGGTGCACCAACCATGGGTCGTTCGACCTACGCGACATCCACTTCACCGACGGGGTGGTCGACCGGATGTGGCTGCTGTTCGAGATGTCCTGCGGCACCCGGCCGGGAAGCTACTTCGGCGAGATCCGCATCGGCATGGACACCCCGACTCTCGCGGCCACGCCCGCGGCCGTCGCGTGGCCCGACAACGTCTACCCCCGGTCCGGGCGTGGTGAGCCGGTTCAGGTGCGTATGCGGTCCACGCGCGCGGCCCGGGTGCGCTCGGTCGCACTCGTGGGCCCGCATCCAGGGCAGTTCCAGCTTCGGCAGGACCGCTGCACCGGGCAGCGAGTCAACGGCTGCACGGTAAGGGTGACCTTCGACCCGACCCGCCCCGGCCCGGCAACGGCGACGGTGCGCATGGTCACCAGCGCGGGCGTGCGACGCACCCGTCTCGACGGGCTCGGCGCGGTCGGCACCACCCGCCTGGACATGGTCAGCGAACGCGGCGACTGGGTGGGCCAGGGCCGAACGTACGCGTTCGCGCCCGGTGACGCGCCGTTCTTCGTGCACCGGCACGAGCCGTACCACCTGGAGTCGAACGTGAACTCCTACAGCGGGCAGCGCTGGGGGCTGGAGTTCATCACCGCGACCAGCCAGCCGCTGTCGGAGCGGACCTACACCGGGGTGGCCCGCGCCGGCTTCGGCAATGCCCCGGCCATGCGGATCTTCGGCAACCAGCGCGGTTGCAACACGCTCACCGGCGACTTCACCGTCCACGACCTCGGCGCCGCTGCGAACGGAACGGTCGAGCACCTCGACCTGTCGTTCGTGCAGTACTGCGACGGCAGCACCGCCGCCCTGCGCGGAAGGCTGCGGTACCGCGCCGGGCCCGACCACGCCCCGCCGCCCCAGATCCGCGACCTGCAGGTGCGCCGCGTCGACGGCCGCGTCGTCGCTGACTGGGTCAACCCGCGGCGCGCCAGCGGGTTCGCCGGCGTGACAGCGCGATGGCACCGTGGGTCAGGCGCAGGCTCTGTCGCAGGAACGCCCCTTACGGGACAGCTCGCCTACGCCGGCGGCGCGTCGGCGTTCTCCATACCCGACCCCGCACCCCGGTCACCGCTGACGGTGTCGTTCTTCACCCACGACTCGGCAGGCAACGTGAGAGGTCCCCTGGCCCTCACCCGATGACCCTGACTGCACGTCGGAACCGTAAGACGGTGTCGGCGGCGGCAGGTCACGCGAGTACCGGCGTGTCGAGCGGCTCCTGGTGGGGCTGCACGGCGCAAGTCCGCGACCCAGGGATTCGGTGCCGTCGCGTGGATCGAGGACACAGATTCGACACACGTCACCCACCGAGACAGAGGACGGAAACACCAGGCCAGCGAACGGGGTTACGCGGGGACGCGAGCTGAAGAGCGTGGCCGGCCAAACCGGCCACGACCAGTCGATCCCACCACCACGCCAGGATGGCGGCGCCGACCACCAGCCCGACGGCGACCAGGATCCACAGGGCCGCGGTCACACCGCCAGGTTGCGACCGATGGTGTCGCTGGCGGTGCGAACTCGGCGTCGGCGGGCGGCCTCGGGTGCAGAGCAGCGTGTCGTCGGCCCACTGGCGTCGACCGCGGCGGTCGGTGCCGACGACCACCTGGCGGAACACGAGCGCACCGGAGCATTTTGGGCGTCTGGTTGATTCGAGTTTGGTGCACCCGACTCGTTGACACCCCGGCAGGCGCCAGCGCCGCCGGCAGGCGGAGGCCGGCCAGGTGCCGCGCAGCGGCGCCCTTGTGAAGAGATGTCTACGCGGCAACCTCGCATCTGCGGTCGCTGGCCTCCGACGGCTGGTGTGCGATCAGATCTCCGTCACCTGAATTGCGCGCTGGGAGCGCGCCCTAGGGCTGGGCCGCTGAGCGAGCATCGATGGCGGCTGAGCGTCCTGGGAGGTGCGGGTCAGGAGCAGCCGATTTCCGCGGCAGGATGTCAAACGCGGGTGTGGGGCTTGGGCACGACGTTTTCGCGGACACACCGTCGATGCCTTGTGGCACCACTGAGACGAACGTAGACGAACGTGGGTGCGTGCGTCCGTCGGGTGGGTGCCGTCAGCCTGCTACTGGGATGCGACGGGGCGGTAGCGAACGTCGATCGTGGCCGGTGGGCCGTCGTCGCTCAGCGACTTGAGCGGGATGGGTGTGCCGCCGGGGTTGTCGAAGACCCGCACCCCGTCGCCGAGTAGGACCGGGACGATGTGCAGATGGACCTCGTCGATCAGTCCGCGTTCGAGCAGCTGACTGCCGATCGATCCGGAGAAGACCGCAAGGTTCTTGCCGCCAGCTGCCTGCAGCGCGATCCGCGCCGCCTCGGCCACATCGCAGTGGAGGAAGGTCACGCCGTCAGCGGCTTCGGCGTCTTCGGGATGGTGGGTGAGGATGAACACCGGCCCTCCCATGGCTCCGCCGTACGGGGCGCTGGCATCGGGGTAGGCGTCCCAGCCCTTGCGGCCGCCCAGGATCGCGCCGATGCTTGCGCCGTACTCCTCGACGATGCCGGGTCGGAAGGTCACTCCCTCCGCCCAGCCGATGGGGTCCTCGTCAGCGTCGGCGATGAAGCCGTCGAGCGACATCACGAAATGCAGCAGCACCTTGCCTGTGCCCAGGGGCGCCGGGCCGTTGTGCTGATCTCCCTGGTTCATGAGAGCCGCCTGGTTGTATCGTGAACGTGGGTTCATGAACATTAGTTCATGATAGATTTCAGCGTCAACCCCTCGGAGGAAGGATGTCGCCACGCCCGGCCACAGACGTCGACGCACTGCGTAACGACCTCCTCGAGCACGCGCGAGCAGTGATCGAACGCGACGGCGTGGGCGGTCTGACGATGAGGGCCCTCGCCGCCGAAGCGGGCACCGCCGTCGGGCTGTCGTACAAGGCATTCGCGTCACGCGATGAGCTGCTATGGGTACTGACGTGGGCCTCCATCGTCGAGCTCACCGAGCAGCTCGACGATTGGGTGACCAGGCCAGGCGGTGCGCTGGCGGACCGGCTGATGGAGTTCTCCGACCTTCACTTCGCCTCGATGGCGCCCGTGCTGGTCGACCACGTAACCCGAGGCCCGCGGCGTGAGGAGCTCTTCCGTGCCGCCGCCGATGCCGGGCTCACCAGGTCATGGGCAGCGCTCATGACCGAGTTCCTGCAGACCCGACGACACAGCGGCGACGTACGAGACGACGTCGATGTCGAGGCGTTCGGATTCATCATCACCGCAGCGATGCATCACGTCTTGGTCACCGAGAAGCCATTCAGCACTCCGGATCGACCCACGCTCGCCCGCTATGTCGCCGGAGTCGCCGCACAGATCACCGCCAGCACAGGTCGTCACTCGACATGAGCCGGAGCGTCTTGCAGCCCACAGACCTGAGTGGATCCCTTCACCGGCATAGACCGTCACCCATCGTCGGCGGTCTCGATTGCTGGGTGGCCGCCGCGGTGGTGTGCGAGCACTGCGTGATGGTCGTCGCCTGCCGGGCCGCCGGGGCTCACGTGCACGGTCGCCTCGACGAGCTTGGGCACGCGGTGCATCAGACGATGATGGGCGTCGGTGGCGATGGCATGCCCATCCACCACGCTCAGTCCGGGGTAATCTCCGATAGAACTGCGTGGTCGCGTCCTTGAGCACGAAGAGGATGGCGATGGTGATCAGCAGCCCGACGATCGGATCGGCCGTGGGGAATCCCACCAGCACACCGGTCGCACCGAGCACCACGGCGATGGAAGTGAACCCGTCGGTGCGGGCATGGAGCCCATCGGCGACCAGCGCCGCTGACCCTGTTTGGCGGCCGGCGCGAATCCGGTACCAGGCCACGAGCTCGTTGCCTGCGAACCCGGCCAAGCCGGCGGCGATCACCACGCCTGGCCGACTGATGGCGTGCGGTTCGACCAGCCTCTGGATCGACTCATACCGAGCCCATGAACGCCGCCCGCGCTGGGGAGTTCAACAAGATCGCAGAACAGGCACGCGAGGCGCTGAGCGCACGGCCGCCCGAACAGCTGCAGGCGTTGCGGCGGCTGCGCGCACAGATGCGCCGAGTGAAGCGACGCGACTTCTTCAGACCACCGGAGCGAGAGCAAGCCCGCCAGGCCCTACGCAACCTCGCCCGTCGACCTCCGAGCAGCAGGAAGTGCAGCCATGAGGTGGGCCACCCGGGCCGGGGTGCACATCGACCGCTCCGCGTGTGCGTGGTTGATCCGCCGTGATGTGGACCCGGACGCGGAGTCCGTGTTCGTCGCCGACCCCGACGACGTACCAGCGGATGCCACGCCGTTCGACATGCGTGGTGTCGATCTGGGGCACCACGGCAGCGCCTGCACCTTCGAGACGATCCTGCGCCGTTACGACCTGGCCGATCCCGTGCTGTGGCGCATCGCCGGCATCGTGCACGAGACCGATCTGGAGGACGAGCAGTACGACGCCCCTGAGGCTCCCGGCTTCGACGTGATCCTGCGCGCGCTGTCGGTGGCCCACGACGACGTCACCGTGCTGGCCATGACCGCACCAATCTTCGACGCTGTTTACGACTACCTGCGACGCGAGGTGCTGGACCCTGGAAGGACCCCCACATGAGCCTGACCAGCCGCGAACACGACCTGGTGCCGCTGCGGGAGGCCACCAAGGCCTGGTTGAAGATCTCGCTGCAGACCTTCGGCGGACCGGCCGGGCAGATCGCGGTGATGCAGCGCAGCCTGGTCGACGAGCACCGCTGGATCGGCGAACGCCGCTTCCTGCACGCCCTGTCCTACTGCATGCTGCTTCCCGGCCCGGAGGCACAGCAGCTGGCGGTCTACGTCGGATGGCTGCTCAACGGCACCGCCGGCGGCCTCATCGCCGGCGTGCTGTTCGTGCTGCCCGGTCTGGTTGCCCTGCTGGCGCTGTCTGCTGCCTACGTGGGTCTCGGCGACGCCGGTCTCGTCGCCGCACTGTTCGCCGGGTTGGCGCCGGCGGTGCTGGCCATCGTCACCCAGGCCGTGATCAGGGTCGCCGGTCGCGCTCTGCATCATCGAGCGCTGATCGGGCTGGCGGTCGGCGCCTTCGTCGCGCTCGCCGCCTTCGCGGTCCCCTTCCCGATCGTGGTCCTTGCCGCTGCTCTGATCGGGTGGATCATCGGCCGCGCTCGGCCAGACATCATGACCAAGCCCGAACAGAAGAAGGGTGCTGACGGTCCAGCGGCGGTGATATCCGATGACGCGCTGCACCACGCTCGGCCCAGCCTTCGGCGCGCCGGGCTGATCCTCGCCATCGGCCTGCCCCTGTGGCTGGGGCCGGTCGCCGTGGCGTTCGCACTGACCGGCGCCGACAGCGTCTACACCCAGCAGGGCCTGTTCTTCTCCGGCACCGCCCTGGTGACCTTCGGCGGCGCCTACGCCGTCCTGGCCTACGTCGCGCAGAAGGCGGTCGAGACCTACGGCTGGCTCAACGCCGGCGAGATGGTGCGCGGCCTGGCCCTGGCCGAGACCACACCCGGGCCGTTGATCATGGTCGTGCAGTTCGTCGCGTTCCTGGGCGCCTTCCGCGACCCCGGCACCCTCGACCCCTGGGTCGCCGCCGTCATCGCCTCGCTGCTGGCCACCTGGGTCACGTTCGTGCCGTGCTTCCTGTTCATCTACGTCGGCGCCCCCTACGTCGAGCGCCTCCGAGGCAACCGGTCACTGTCGGCAGCACTGACAGGCATCACCGCAGCCGTCGTCGGCGTCATCGCGAACCTGGCGGTCTACTTCGCGGTCCACACCCTCTTCGCCGAATCCCGCCTGTACGAAGCGGGACCCATACGTCTGGACCTTCCGGTACCGGCCACAGTGGAGCCGGTCGCCCTGGTCATCGGCGCCATCGCCATGGTGCTGATCTTCAACCTCAAATGGAGCGTCCTGCGCACCCTGGGCGCCTGCGCGGCGCTTGGCCTACTCGCAGGACTCGTCATCTGAGCGAGCAGCGGCGATCTCCGACGAAGGTCACTCCTGCTGGCGCACACGGCCACATCGGGCCTCCGGGTGAGTGGGGGTCCGCGCCTGCGTAAGTCTGCTGCCCGCTCATCGAGAGACCACACGCGTCCCCTGCCGCGAGCTCACTGAGCGAGCGTCCTGTCTCCGACTCTTCCCACGATCTTGGCGCCGATGGCCAATGGCAGCGACTGGGGCGGACGCACAGTCACTCTCCTCCGGCGCCTACGGGCGGCGGCGTGCTGTCGCGCAATGAGTAGTCGTTCGCGGCGATCGTTCCGCTCGGGCTGACTGCGTACATCCGTTGGCGGGTTCATGTCATTCCCTGTACAGCCTCGACTGGAGGCGTCCTCTGGGCTGGGCTCTCAACCCGCCGTTGTCGTACCCGCGTCGCCGCGTGGCTAACGAACTCAGCGCGAGCCCCGGCGCAGTCAGCGAGTGAAGGTGTTCCTCACCGACGGTGTGCCGCCGCCTGTTCCCACGACGCCGCACGCACCACCCGCCACGGAGAAGTCTCGGCCAGTGGGGCGGTCCGCGTCATGAAGACGCCGCTGGGACGTCATAGAGGGTAAGACCGGCCGTGCATTCCATCGCTGCGGTCGGGCAGACGGGCAGGAGTGGCACGGTGCGAGTGGGAGCGAGCCAAGAGTCGACGGAGAATGCGGCCGGTGAGGGCGGCGAGCCCTACTCTGTTCTGGCGGTCGACGACCAGATGCCGGTGCTTCAGCTGCTGATGCTGTGGATCGAGAACGATGTCCGGCTGCGGTTGGCCGGAATCGCCACGGACGGCCACGCTGCGATCCGGTGGGTCAGCCACGAGTGCCCGGACGCGATCATCTGCGACGTCAAGATGCCCGGACTCGGAGGCCTCGAGGCGCTTCCGGCGATGCGCGAGGCGTGCCCGGACGCGGTCATCATGATGCATACCTCCGCACCCGACATCGCCTGCACGGCACAGCATCTAGGTGCCGACACCGTGGTCGCCAAGACGGCCGACGCCAAGGACCTTCTCGACTACCTCGTCGTCCTCTGCGACAACCGCCGCCAGACAAGCTCAGGAGTTCCGCAACCCCAC
>DATMEB010000103.1:0-6560 GCA_035557095.1 Nocardioidaceae bacterium
GGCGAAACCTCGACCACAACGACCACCCGCCCGCGCGCCTGCTCGCCCTGGACGCCGTCGGCGAACTAACGTGGAGCCGTGACCGACCCACAGCAGCCGACCCTGATCGACGCCACGTCCGGGCAGGTCGCCGACTTTCCCGTGCCGGCGCCGCTCCACGGCCACGGCCCGGCGCGCATCATCGCGATGTGCAACCAGAAGGGCGGGGTGGGCAAGACGACGACGACGATCAACCTCGGCGCCGCCCTGGCCGAGTACGGCCGGCGCGTCCTCATCGTCGACTTCGACCCTCAGGGCGCGGCCTCGGCCGGCCTCGGCGTCAACGCCAACGAGCTCGACCGGACCATCTACTCGGTCCTCATGGAGCCCCGCTCGGACGTCCGCGAGATCATCCACGAGACCTCTGTCCCGCTGCTCGACATCGTCCCCGCGAACATCGACCTCTCGGCCGCCGAGGTCACGCTCGTCACCGAGGTCGCCCGCGAGCAGGCCCTCACCCGGGTGCTGCGCCCCGTCGCTGACGACTACGACGTCATCCTCGTCGACTGCCAGCCCTCCCTCGGGCTGCTCGCGGTCAACGCGCTCACTGCCGCGCACGGCGTGATGATCCCGCTGGAGGCGGAGTTCTTCGCGCTCCGCGGCGTCGCGCTCCTCATGGAGACCATCGACAAGGTGAGCGAGCGGATCAACCCGCGCCTCCAGCTCGACGGGATCCTCGTCACCATGTACGACGGGCGCACGCTGCACGCCCGCGAGGTCCTCGAGCGCGTGCGGGAGGGCTTCGGCGACCAGGTCTTCCAGACGGTCATCAACCGGACCATCAAGTTCCCCGACGCCACCATCGCCACCGAGCCGATCACGAGCTACGCGCCGAACCACCCCGGCGCCGAGGCCTACCGGCGCCTCGCCCGTGAGCTCGTCGCCCGTGGTGACGTCGCCTGAGGCGGCTGCGGCCCCTCCCCAGCAGCCCGCGGCGTCGGCGCAGGACGCCGCACCGGAGCCGGTGGGCCGCACGCCCTTCGCGGTCACCCTGGCGAACTTCACCGGCCCTTTCGACCTCCTGCTCTCCCTCATCGCCAAGCACAAGCTCGACATCACCGAGGTCGCGCTGTCGAAGGTGACCGACGAGTTCATCGAGTACATCAAGTTCCGGGGTCCGCAGTGGGACCTCGAGCAGACCACCGAGTTCCTGGTCGTGGCCTCCACCCTGCTCGACCTCAAGGCCGCCCGGCTGATCCCGCACGCGGAGGTGGAGGACGAGGAAGACCTCGCGCTCCTCGAGGCCCGCGACCTGCTGTTCGCGCGGCTGCTGCAGTACCGCGCGTACAAGCAGGTGGCCGCGATGCTCGCCGAGCAGATGGCCCGGGAGTCGCGCCAGGTGGCGCGCACGGTCGGGCTGGAGGAGCGGTACGCCGGACTGCTGCCCGAGGTGCTCATCGGGCTCGGCCCGGAGGAGTTCGCGGCCCTCGCGGCGCGTGCCCTGACCCCGAAGCCCGAACTCACGCTGGGGCTGAGCCATCTGCACGCGCCGCGGGTGAGCGTGCGCGAGCAGGCCGCGATCGTGGTCAGCCGGCTGCGCCGGCAAGGGTCCACGACGTTCCGGGCGCTGGCGTCCGACTCGCCGGACACGCTGACGACGGTGGCCCGGTTCCTGTCGCTGCTGGAGCTGTTCCGTGAGGGGGTCGTCGCCTTCGAGCAGGTCTCGCCGCTGGGCGAGCTGCACGTACGCTGGACCGGGTCGGACGAGGGTGAGATCGAGGTCGCCGACGAGTTCGACGGTCGGCCGGAACCACCTGCCGCCGACGGCGACCAGGGCGCCCAGAGCGCCGAGGGAGCCGAGGGAGCCGATGAGGCTGACAGGACCGACGGTCCCGAGGACGGCGAGGTCACGACGGACGAGGAGCCGGCATGAGCGACGAGGGGGCGCAGGCGGTGCCGCCGGAGGCGCTGGAGCAGCAGGAGGGTGACCCCGGTCACCCTGGTGACACGGGTGACTCGGGTGACACTGTTTCGTCCCTGCCGCTGCTGCCGGCCCTGGAGGCCGTCCTCATGGTCGCCGACGCGCCGCTGGACCACGTGACGCTGGCCCAGGCGGTCGGGCGGCCCCCTCAGGAGGTCGCAGATGCGTTGCAGCGGCTCGCCGACGACTACACCGAGCAGGGCCGTGGGTTCGACCTTCGTGACATCGGTGGCGGCTGGCGGTTCTACACCCGCGACGACTACGCCCCGGTGGTGGAGAAGTTCGTGGTCGACGGTCAGCAGGCCCGGCTGACCCAGGCCGCGCTGGAGACCCTGGCGGTAGTGGCGTACCGGCAGCCGGTCAGCCGTGGCCGGGTGTCGGCGATCCGCGGGGTCAACGTCGACGGGGTGATGCGCACGCTGGTCACGCGGGGACTGGTCGAGGAGGCCGGCGCCGACGACGAGACCGGCGCCGTGCTCTACCGCACGACGTCGTACTTCCTCGAGCGCATGGGGCTCTCCAGCCTCGACGGCCTGCCCGACCTGGCACCGCTGCTGCCCGAGATGGCCGAGGTCGAGGACGACCTGGACGCCCCGCAGGCTGCACCGTCACCGTCACCGTCACCGCCGCCAACGCCGACGCACCAGGACGAACCCGCCTCGCCATGACCGACAGCAGCACCGGCGAGCGCCTGCAGAAGGTGCTGGCCTCCTCCGGGATCGCCAGCAGGCGCGCCTGCGAGGAGCTGATGAGCGCGGGACGGGTGGAGGTCGACGGCGAGGTCGTCACCCGGCTCGGCACCCGGGTCGACCCAGAACGCTCGGTGATCCGCGTCGACGGCGAGCGGATCCCGTCGGCGTCCGCGCACGTCTACCTGGTGCTGAACAAGCCGCGCGGTGTGGTGAGCACGATGTCGGACCCGCAGGGACGCCCTACGCTGAGCGAGCACGTCGTCGACCGGCCGGAGCGGCTTTTCCACGTGGGCCGCCTCGATACCGACACCGAAGGCCTGATCCTGCTGACCAACGACGGCGAGTTCGCGCATCGGATGGCGCACCCGTCCTACGGCGTGCTGAAGACGTACGTCGCGCAGGTCTCCGGCCCGGTGAGCTCCACGCTCGGTCGTGACCTGCTCGCCGGTGTGGTGCTCGACGACGGCCCCGTGCAGGTCGACGCGTTCCGCGTGCTGGAGAAGGTCGGGCGTCGGACGCTGGTCGAGATCGTCCTGCACGAGGGACGCAAGCACATCGTGCGTCGCCTCCTCGCGCACGTGGGGCATCCGGTTCAACGCCTGGCCCGCACCGCGATCGGGTCCGTCCGGCTCGGGCGGCTGCGGCCGGGGGAGCACCGCGAGCTGACCGTGCAGGAGCTCGGTAACCTGCTCGACACCGTCGACATGTGACCCGCGGATGTGTCAGCGGACGGCAGGCACGTAGGTGAGGCCGAGTACGCCGTTGCGGAGGCGCTTGACGTCGACGAGGTCGAACTCCGTGGTGTCGATGCCGTCGTAGAGCCGTGCACCGCTGCCGGCGACGACCGGGAACAGCCAGAACAGGTACTCGTCGACCAGTCGGTTCTCGAGCAGCGTACGGCTGAACGAACCGCCGGCGCCGACCTTGAGGATGTCGCCGCCCGGCTGCTCCTTCAACCCGCGCACGGCGTCGACGACGTCGTCTCCGAGCAGCGTGGCGTTCCACGTCACCTCGGTGAGGGTGCGCGACGCCACGTGCTTGGGGATCTTGTTCATCCGTTCGGCGTAGTCGCCGAACGCCTCCTCCAGCGTCGGCCATACCTCGGAGTGGTTCTCGTAGCTCACCCGCCCGTACAGCAGCGCGTCGACGGAGAACAGCAGGTCCCGGGAGAGCTGCTCGAACTCGCCGGGCCACCGGGTGGGCAGCCAGTCCTGCGGGGTACTGATCTGTCCGTCCAGGGTGACCACTGCCTGTTCGATGATCTTGCGCATCGTCTCCGCTCCTGCCGTCGACGTCGGGGCATGGGTGTCGAGAGGTCAGACGAGCAGAACCGGCAGAAATCATCGGTCCGGCCCTGAGTCTCTTGTCCAGCAGGTGGCGACACGACAGACGCGCGCCGGAGCGCCCTCTAGGGTTGCGGGTGACCGTGAGCCGAGAGCAGGAGGCCGGAGTGAGCGTGCGCGCGGTGCGTGGGGCTACGCAGCTCGAACGCGACGAGCGTGACCACATGCACGAGCGGGTCACCGAGCTGGTACGTCTCATCCTGGAGTACAACCAGCTCGACCATGACGACCTGATCAGCATCTGGTTCACCGCGACGCAGGACCTGCACGCGGACTACCCGGCGTACGCCGCGCGGCAGATCGGGCTCACCGACGTGCCCCTGATGTGCACCCGGGAGATGGACGTCGAGGGCGGCATGCCCCGGGTCGTACGCGTGATGGCGCACGTCGAGACCGACCTGTCCCGGGCCGAGATCACGCACGTCTATCTGCACGGCGCAGCCGCATTGCGCCGTGACCTGTCACACGTTCGCGCGATCCCCGACGATCGATGACGGACGGGGAGGACGTCACCGGCCCCGTGCTGGTGGTCGGCACCGGACTGATCGGGACCTCGATCGGGCTAGCGCTGCGACGGCGCGACGTGCCGGTCTTCCTGCAGGACCGGGAGCCCGATGTCGCGGCCACGGCGGCCCGGCTGGGTGCCGGCTACGATGCGGCACCGGACCAGGAGCCCGAGGTGGTGGTGGTCGCCGTACCGCCGGACCACGTGGGCAAGGCATCTGCGGCGGTACTGCGGCGCTGGCCGGGCGCGGCGGTCACCGACGTCGGCAGCGTGAAGACCCCGCCGCTGGAGGCGGTGACCGCGGCGGCGGCCGACGTCGCCCGCTACGTCGGTAGCCACCCGATGGCCGGTAGCGAGCGCTCGGGTCCGCTCGCGGCCAGCGTCGACCTCTTCGACGGCCGGGTGTGGGCGGTCACCCCGCACGAGGCCGCCGACCCGGCCGCGGTCGACACGATCGCCGCGCTGGCGCGCACCTGCGGCGCCGAGCCGGTCCTGATGACCCCGCGGGCGCACGACGAGGCGGTGGCCCGGGTCTCCCACGTGCCGCACGTGCTCGCGGTGCTGGCGGCGGCGCGGCTGGACGGGGCGCCGGGGGAGCACCTGCAGCTCAGCGGGCAGGGGATCCGCGACGTGACCCGGATCGCCGCCGGTGACCCGGACCTGTGGCAGCAGATCCTCAGCGCGAACGCCCAGGCGGTCGTGCGTCTGCTGTCCGACGTACGGCTGGACCTCGACCGGTTCATCGGCGAGCTGAGCTCGACGGTGCCGCGGGTGCGGCCGCTGCTCAAGCGGGGGGTCTCGGGCACCCGGGCGATTCCCGGCAAGCACGGTGGTCCCCTGCGGTCGGTGGCGACCGTGTTCATCCTGGTGCCGGACCGGCCCGGTCAGCTCGGGCATCTGCTGGCCGACAGCGGCGACGCCGGCGTCAACATCGAGGACATCCGCATCGACCACGTCCTGGGCCGGCCCTCCGGTCTGGTCGAGCTCTCGGTGCCCGAGAACGACGGCGAGCGGCTGGCGGAGGCCTTGGCTGAACGGGGGTGGGCGGTGCACAGGTAGCCTTGCCTGCTGCATGCAATGCCGACGCCGCCGACGCCGCCTGGAGATTCCACACCGTGCCCGCTGACCAGAACACGACGCCTGGCCTCGTCATCGCCGTCGACGGGCCCTCGGGCTCGGGCAAGTCGAGCACTGCACGAGGCGTCGCGCACCGGCTCGGTCTGCGCTACCTGGACACGGGCGCGATGTACCGCGCGGTCACCTGGTGGATGCTCCAGCACGACGTCGCGGTCGACGACCCGGGAGCGGTCGCCGCGCACAGCGACAAGCCCCAGATCGCCTCCGGTCACGATCCGGAGACCCCGACCATCCACGTGGACGGCACCGACGTCGGGGCGGCGATCCGTACGCAGGAGGTCACCGACGCCGTCAGCCCCGTCAGTGCCGTTCCCGAGGTACGCCGCCGGCTGGTGGACCTGCAACGACAGACCGTCTCCTCCGCGGACACCGGGATCGTCGTGGAGGGCCGCGACATCGGTACGGTGGTGTGCCCCGACGCGACACTGAAGGTCTACCTCACCGCGGACCCGTCGGCCCGCGCGGCGCGGCGCAACGCCGAGCTCACCGGAAATCCGGTCAGCGTGGCCGAGACCCAGGCTGCGCTCGCGCGACGTGACAAGATCGACTCCGGGCGTGCGGCTGCCCCGCTGACCAAGGCCGAGGACGCCGTCCTTCTCGACACCACCGAGCTGACGCTCGACGAGGCGATCCAGGCGATCGTCGACCTGGCGGAGGACCGGCGTCGTGCATGACCAGCTGCCGCGGACCATCGCGGTCCCGGCGCCATCGGAGGTGCCGCTGCGGGTGGCGCGCCGGGTGGCCGCCTCGCTGCTCCGGCGCCGGTACGACGTGCACGTGCACGGCGCGGAGCACGTGCCCGCCGACGGGCCAGTGCTGCTGTCCTGCAACCACATCGGGCTCTTCGACGGACCGTTGCTGACCGCGGTCGCGCCGCGTTCGGTGCATGCGCTGGTGAAGCGGGAGATGTTCGCCGGGCCCGG
>DATMEB010000104.1:0-52387 GCA_035557095.1 Nocardioidaceae bacterium
GCGTCGATCGCCGCGCGCGAGCGCGTCACGCGCCACGACGTCAAGGCGCGCATCGAGGAGTTCGACGCGCTCGCCGGCCACCAGCACGCCCACAAGGGCATGACCAGCCGCGACCTCACCGAGAACGTCGAGCAGCTGCAGGTGCGCGCCTCGCTCCTGCTCGTCCGCGACCGGGTCGTGGCCTCGCTCGCGCGGCTGGCGCGGCTGGCCACCGAGCACCGGACCCTGGTGATGGCCGGTCGCTCGCACAACGTCGCCGCGCAGGCGACCACGCTCGGCAAGCGGTTCGCGTCCGTCGCCGACGAGATGCTGGTGGCGCTGGAGCGCCTGGAGGACCTGCTGCGCCGCTATCCGCTGCGCGGCATCAAGGGCCCGGTCGGCACGGCGCAGGACCAGCTCGACCTGCTGGCCGACGCCGACGCGCTGGCCGCGCTCGAGCAGCGGGTCGCGCAGCACCTCGGCTTCGAGCGGGTGCTCACCAGCGTCGGCCAGGTCTACCCGCGCTCGCTGGACTTCGACGTGGTGTCGGCGCTGGTACAGGTGGCGGCCGGCCCGTCGAACCTGGCGACGACCGTGCGGCTGATGGCCGGCAACGAGCTGGTCACCGAGGGGTTCAAGCCGGGCCAGGTCGGCTCCAGCGCGATGCCGCACAAGATGAACACCCGCTCGTGCGAACGCGTCAACGGCCTCGCGGTCGTCCTGCGCGGCTACCTGTCGATGCTGGGCGAGCTGGCCGGCGACCAGTGGAACGAGGGCGACGTGTCGTGCTCGGTCGTACGCCGGGTCGCGTTGCCGGACGCGTTCTTCGCCACCGACGGGCTGTTCCAGACGTTCCTCACCGTGCTCGACGAGTTCGGTGCGTTCCCCGCCGTCGTACAGCGCGAGCTCGACCGCTACCTGCCGTTCCTGGCCACGACCAAGGTCCTGATGGCCGCCGTGCGCCGTGGCGTCGGACGCGAGGGCGCGCACGAGGCGATCAAGGAGCACGCGGTCGCGGTCGCGCTGCAGATGCGTGAGCAGGGGGCCGACCGCAACGACCTGTTCGACCGGCTGGCCGACGACACGCGGCTGGGACTGTCGCGCGCCGACCTCGACGCGCTGGTCGCCGAGCCGCTGGCGTTCACCGGTGCCGCGGCCGACCAGGTCGACGAGGTCGTACGCCGGGTGCAGGCCGTCGCCGCTCGCTACCCCGAGGCCGCGGCGTACGTCCCCCCGGCCATCCTCTGACCCATGACCGCCTCCTTGGCATCTCGGCGGCTGCCCGTCGAATCCCCCACTGGCGACCCAGGGAGTCGACGACTTCCGCGACCGGCCGGTCTGCGAGGATCGCGGCCATGATCCCCGCGGCTCCCGAGGTGCCCGGCGCGACGCACATCCACTCCGGCAAGGTGCGCGACCTCTACCGCCTCCCCGACACCAGCCTGCTGATGGTGGCCAGCGACCGGATCTCGGCGTACGACTTCATGCTCGAGCCCGGCATCCCCGACAAGGGCGCGATCCTCACGCAGATGTCGCTGTGGTGGTTCGAGCGGCTCGCCGACATCGTGCCCGGCCACGTGCGCTCCGCGGACCTCCCGGACGGGCTGCCGGCCGATGTCGCCGCCCGGATCGCCGGGCGGGCGGTGGTCTGCGAACGCCTGGAGATGTACCCCGTCGAGTGCGTCGCGCGCGGCTACCTCGCGGGCTCGGGGCTGGCCGACTACCGCGCGACCGGCGCGGTGTGCGGGGTCGAGCTCCCGGGCGGCCTGGAGGACGGGTCGCGGCTGCCGGAGCCGGTCTTCACCCCCGCCACCAAGGCAGCACTCGGTGACCACGACGAGAACATCAGCTTCGACACGATGGTGGCCACGGTCGGGGCGGACGTGGCGAAGACGCTGCGCGAGCTGACGCTCGCGGTCTACACCCGCGCCGAGCAGATCGCTCGCGAGCGCGGGATCATCCTGGCCGACACCAAGCTCGAGTTCGGCGCCCGCCCCGACGGCACCATCGTCCTCGCCGACGAGGTGCTGACGCCGGACTCCTCCCGGTTCTGGCCCGCCGAGGAGTGGCAGCCGGGCCGTCCGCAGACGTCCTTCGACAAGCAGTTCGTGCGCGACTGGCTGACCTCGCCCGCGAGCGGCTGGGACAGGTCCTCCGACCGGCCACCGCCGCGGTTGCCCGACGCGGTCGTGCGGAGCACCCGCGAGCGATACCTGCAGGCCTACGAGCGCCTGACGGGGCGCACCTTCGCCGCGGACGCCCGCTGACGGGGCATCGACCGGCGACGCGGTGAGCACTAGGTTGAGCCCTACGCGCCGGTAGAACCGCGCGAACCAGGAAGGCCCCCAGGAGGTACGACGGTGCTCAACCTCGCCACGCTGCTCGAAGACTCCGCCCGCAACCTGCCCGACCGTGACGCGGTCGTGCTCGGCGACACCCGGTTGCCGTACAAGGCGGTGAACGCCGCCGCGAACCAGGTCGCGAACCTGCTGGTCTCACGTGGCATCCAGCCCGGCGACAAGGTCGCGCTGACCTGCCCCAACCTGCCGTACTTCCCGATCATCTACTACGGCATCCTCAAGACCGGCGCCGTCGTCGTACCCCTGAACGTCCTCCTCAAGGGACGCGAGATCGCCTACCACCTCGGCGACTGCGAGGCCAAGGCGTACTTCTGCTTCGAGGGGACAGCAGACCTGCCCATGGGCAAGGACGGCTGGACCGGGTTCAACGACGCCGACGGGTGCGACGACTTCTTCCTGGTGACCGCCGACCCCGCCGCGCAGTCGCCGATCGAGGGTGCGGAGACCTTCGGCGCGGCCGTGTCGCAGCAGCCGCCGACGTTCGAGACCCGGACCACCGATCCCGACGACACCGCGGTGATCCTTTACACCAGCGGTACGACGGGCAAGCCCAAGGGCGCGGAGCTCTCCCACAGCAACATGGTGATGAACGTCCTCACCGGGCACCGGCTTTTCGAGAGCAAGCCCTCGGACCGCGACATCCACCTCGTCACGCTGCCGCTGTTCCACTCCTTCGGCCAGACGGTGCAGATGAACTCCGGCTTCGCCCTCGGTGCGACCCTGGTGCTGATGCCGCGGTTCGAGCCGGCCGGCGCGTTGCAGCTGATGGAGAAGGAGAACGTCACGTTCTTCGCCGGTGTACCCACGATGTACTGGGGCCTGCTCGGCGCGCTTGACGACTCGGTCGACGTGGACAAGATCGCCGGCAACCTGCGGCGGACCGTCGCCGGCGGCTCGTCGCTGCCGGTGGAGATCCTCAAGGACGTCGAGGCGAAGTTCCACGTCAAGCTGCTCGAGGGCTACGGCCTGTCGGAGACCTCGCCGGTCGCGACGTTCAACCACCTCGACCGTGAGCCCAGGCCGGGCTCGGTCGGCACCCCGATCTGGGGTGTCGAGGTCAAGCTGATCGATGCCGAGTGGAAGACGATCGAGGGCACCGACGAGGTCGGCGAGATCGCGATCCGTGGCCACAACATCATGAAGGGCTACTACCGGCGGCCGGAGGCCACCGCAGAGGTCATGCGCGACGGCTGGTTCCGCAGCGGCGACCTGGCCCGCCGCGACGAGGACGGCTACTACTACATCGTCGACCGGGCCAAGGACATGATCATCCGCGGCGGGTTCAACGTGTACCCGCGCGAGGTCGAGGAAGTCCTGATGACGCACGAGGCGGTCTCGCTGGCCGCCGTGGTCGGGGTTCCACACGAGAGCCACGGCGAGGAGGTCAAGGCGTTCGTGATCCGGCAGGAGGGTGCCGAGATCAGCGAGGACGACCTGGTCGCGTGGGCCAAGGAGGAGATGGCGGGGTACAAGTACCCCCGCATCATCGAGTTCCGCGACGAGCTGCCGATGACGGCCACCGGCAAGATCCTCAAGCGCGAGCTCGCATAGGACGACTCCCGTGTCGGCTCGCGGCACGGGAGTCGTAAGCCCGATGACGCGGTGGGGCCCTGGAACTCCCTCCGCTCCAGGGCCTCACCTCGTACCGCCGGCCGAACCGCTGCCACGGCGCTGCGCCGGCCGGGCGTTAGGTGTTCGTGCGTGGCACCCCGAACGGATTGCGCCCGTTGGCAAAACCTTCCGTGGCCCAGCCTGCGCTGACTGACTCTACTCGCGGACGCGCTGGCGCACTGGGCTGTGAGATTACGCCTCGAGCATGGCACGCACGCCGGCGGCGTACCCGTCCGGTGTGACCTCACCGAGCAGCAGCCGCTGCAGAATGAAACCCGGGATGAGCCCGAGCAGCACGCGGCCCACCTGTTGGGGGTCGGCGTCGGGCCTGAGCCCGCCCGCGGCCTGGTGGCGCCGGGCCACCTCGACCCAGTGGTCGCGCAGGCCGGCGATCCGCGGCTGGATCATGTCGTGGATCTCGCCGCCGCGCACGGCCTCCCCCCACGCCTGGACCGCGATCAGCGTCAGGTCGCCGTCGCCCTGGCCGGCGACGTCGAGCAGCCGGTCGAGCACCGCCTGGAGGACGTCGGCCGGGTGCGGAGCCCGGCCGTCGGCGAGCAGGTCGTGGAACACCTGGTCGACGGTGCCGACCGACCGGTCGGCGATCGCGGTCAGGATCTGGTCCTTGCTGCGGAAGTAGCCGTAGACCGCTCCGGCCGAGAGTCCCGACTCGGCGATGACGTCGGCCATCGTCGTCTTGTGGAAGCCCTCCCGGGCCACGCACCGCCAGGTGGCTCGCAGGATCTGCTCGCGGCGGGCGGTGCGGTGTTCCTCGGTGACCCTGGGCATGCCCTCGACATTAAAACGAACATTCGTTCTTGACAATCCGAGCGGTTCTCCCGCACGCTTGGATTCAGAAAACAGAACGATCATTCGTTTTAGGAGGAGCCATGGTCACCGAGCACGCCGCCGCCACGTCGCGCTCCCGGGGGTCCTGGCGGCCAGTGGCCGGAGCCGTCCTCGGTCTCACGGTCCTGCTGTCGGTGCTGCTCACCGCCTTCGCCTGGCCCGCGGCCAACTCCGAGCCGCGAGATGTCGCCCTGGCGGTCGCCGCGCCCGCACCGGTGGCCGCGCAGGTCGAGCAGGGCCTGGCCGCCGGCGCGGGCAGCGAGGCATTCGGGGTCACCCGCGTCGCAGACCGGGCCGCAGCCGTCGCCGCGATCGAGGACCGCGAGGTGTACGGCGCGCTCGTACTCGGCCCCAACGGGGCAGAGATGCTGACGGCGTCGGCGGCGAGCCCCGTGGTCGCGCAGCTGCTCGGCCAGGTCGCCGCTCGGCTGCCGGTCGACCCGGCGGCCGGTTCTCCCACGGTCACCGACGTGGCGCCGCTGCCCGCGGACGACCCGCGCGGCGCGGGCCTGGCAGCCGGGTCGCTACCGCTGGTGCTCGGCGGTATCGCCGCCGCAGCGGTGCTGACCTTCCGGGTGCAGGGGACCGGACGGCGCCTGGCCGGCGCGCTCGGCTTCGCCGCGGCGGGCGGCCTCGCGATGACAGCGATCCTGCAGTTCTGGCTCGGCTCGCTGGACGGCAGCTACTGGCTCAACTCGGCCGTGGTGGCCCTGGCGGTCGGCGCGACCGCCACCGTCGTCCTGGCGCTGGAACGGCTGTTCGGCTTCGCCGGGCTGGGTCTGGGCGCGGCCGTGATGTTGCTGCTCGGCAACCCGCTGTCGGGGATCGCCAGTGCCCCGGAGCTGCTGCCGGCGGGCTGGGGGGCCTTCGGTCAGCTGCTGCCGCCGGGAGCGGCCGGCACGGCGCTGCGCTCGTTCGCCTTCTTCGACGGGGCGGGCGCGGGGCCGGCGCTGCTGGTACTCGGCTGCTGGCTGGTGGCCGGGCTGGCCCTGTTCGCGGTGCCAGTACGCCGGCGTAGCCGCGTGCAGCTGCCCGACGCCGAGCCGGTGGCCGTCTGAGCCTTCCCGTTCGTTCAAGCCCGGTGGTCCAGGCGGCGGGCACGATGAACGGCATGCAGACCACACAGAGACTGACCGCAATCACGCCGAGGCTCGTCGTCGACGACGCAGCAGCGGCGATCGACTTCTACACCAGCGCGCTCGGCGCGGTCGAGCAGGAACGTCACGAGCACGACGGCAGGATCGTGCACGCGCTGCTGCTCTTCGACGGGAACCCGGTCGCGCTGAAGGACCGTGACGATGTGGATCCGTCCCCGCGCTCGCTCGGCGGCAACGCCGTGATCCTGTCGGTCGACGTCACGGACGCCGATGCCGTGGCTGCCCGCATGACTGACGCGGGCGCACGGGTGGTGTTCGCCGTCGACGACCACGGCTACGGTTACCGCGACGGCCGGCTCGAGGACCCGTTCGGCCATCTGTGGCTGGTCTCGCAGAAGCTGGAGTAGACATAGGAGTCGGTGAGCGGCCGACCGACCTGGAGCACGGAGCACACACGCGCGGAGGCGGCGATGCTGGACCACCTGGCACTGCAGGCAAGGGATGTGGCGGCGGCCGCGGACTTCTACGTGCGGTTGTTCGGCCCGCTGGGGATGCGCGAGATCATGCGCTACCCGCGCGGTGACGACGTCGTCGTCGGCCTGGGTGGACCGGACGGCTTCCCGCGCTTCTGGCTCGGGCCGGTCACCGGAACCGGGGCGCGCGAGGTGCACGTGGCGTTCACGGCTCGGTCCCGAGCGGTCGTCGACGAGGTGCACGAGAGCGCGGTCGCGCTCGGCGCCGAGGTCCTGCACGCGCCGCGGGTGTGGCCGGAGTACCACGACGACTACTACGGCGTGTTCGTGCGCGACCTCGACGGCAACAACGTCGAGGCCGTCTGCCACCAACCGGGCTGAGCACTGGTCCGGCCCGTCGCCGGCAGGGGCACTAGACTGGCCGCGCCTCCCCGACGTACTCATCCCTAGGAGTCCCGCGTGGCCCGCGTCGTCGTCGACGTCATGCTCAAACCCGAGATCCTCGACCCGCAGGGCAAGGCCGTCCACGGAGCGCTCGACCGTCTCGGCATCCCGGGCATCGCCGACGTCCGCCAGGGCAAGCGGTTCGAGATCGAGCTCGAGGGCGCGCTCACCGACGACCGGATGTCGCAGGTGCACAGCGTCGCGGAGTCGCTGCTGTCCAACCCGGTGATCGAGGACTACACCGTGCACGTCGACGAGAGCAGGACCGACCGGTGAGGGTCGGCGTCGTCACCTTCCCCGGTTCGCTCGACGACCGCGACGCGGCGCGGGCGGTCGAGGTCGCCGGTGGCGAGGCGGTGCGGCTGTGGCACGGCGACCACGACCTGCACGGCGTCGACGCGGTGGTGCTCCCCGGCGGGTTCTCCTACGGCGACTACCTGCGCTGCGGTGCGATCGCGAAGTTCGCGCCGGTGATGTCCGAGCTGGTCGACGCGGCGCACGGCGGCCTGCCCGTGCTCGGCATCTGCAACGGCTTCCAGATCCTGTGCGAGGCGCATCTGCTGCCCGGTGCGCTGATCCGCAACGACCACCGCAGGTTCGTCTGCGTCGACCAGCGGCTGCGGATCGAGAGCAACCGCACCGCATGGACCTCGGCGTACGACGAGGGCGCCGAGGTCACGATCGTGCTGAAGAACGGCGAGGGCGGCTACGTCGCCGACGAGCAGACGCTCGACCGGCTCGAGGGCGACGGCCGGGTCGTGGCGCGGTACCTCGAGCGCAACCCCAACGGGTCGCTGCGCGACATCGCCGGGATCGCCAACGAGCGCGGCAACGTCGTCGGCCTGATGCCGCACCCCGAGCACGCCGTCGAGGCGCTGACCGGACCCGGCGACGACGGGCTCGGGTTCTTCGCCTCGGTGCTGAGGTCGACGCTCGCGGTCTGAGCGCCGGCAGCAGCACGCTGCGACGTCAGCCCAGCGCCACCAGCGTCACCGCCAGGCCGGCGAGCGCAAGGCCGAACGCCTGGCCGCGATGGATGTGCTCGCGCAGCACCAGCACCGCGAGCAGCACGGTGAACGCGGGGTACAGCGACGACAGCACGGCCGCGATCGACAGCAGCCCCGCCTGGGTGCTGAGCTGGAAAAGCACGGTCGCCCCGGCGCCCAGCGCGCCGACGCCGATCGCCGAGAACGCATGCCGGTCGCGCGGCAGCCACGGATGCCGTAGCGCCATCGCCAGCACGATGATCACCGGTGTCGCCAGCGTCAGGCCGACACCCAGCGGGACCAGGCCGGCGCCCTCGGGCACCTGCCCCAGCGCGGCGAACAGCAGACCGAACCCGAACCCGGCCAGGATGCCGTCGAGCACACCCGTGTTGCCCCGGCTGACCGGCTCGCCGGTGAGCCCCTCGTCTTCCTCGCCTGCCGACACCAGCCAGATCGCGGGCAGCGCGCAGGCGATCCCGAGCCAGGCCAGCAGCTGCGGCCGCTCGCCGCCCACAAGCCCGACCAGCACAGGGAGCACTGCCGAGCCCACCGCCGAAAGCGGCGCGACCACGCTCATCCGCCCGGTCGAGAACCCGCGGTAGAGGAACACCGTGCCCAGGCCGGAGCCCACACCGGACAGGGCGCCCCACAGCAGCGCCGTGGTGCTTGGGTCGCCGGGCAGGAACAGGGCGGGCACCAGCACGAACACCGCGCCGCTGACCTGCGCCATCACCGCGACCGGCCACACCTGGGAACGCCGCGACAGCAGCCCCCCGAAGAAGTCCGAGAGACCGTAGGCGACAGCAGACGCCAGCGCGAGCAGCACGGTCATGAGGCGACCCTACGGTCGACCGGGGACCGCCGGGACCCCGGACGCGCGCACGCGCGGGTAGCCTTCTGGCAGCAGCTCGCCCACGTCCCGTCCGACCCCCAGGAGCACACCGCGGTGGCTGACGTCCGCACACTCGACACCGTCAAGCTGGCCCAGGACACCCCCGACCAGGAGCAGCCCTGGGCCGACCTCGGGCTCAAGCCCGACGAGTACCAGCGCATCCGCGACATCCTGTCCCGCCGGCCGACGTCCAGCGAGCTGGCGATGTACTCCGTGATGTGGAGCGAGCACTGCTCCTACAAGTCCTCCAAGGTGCACCTGCGGCAGTTCGGTCAGAAGCTGAGCGAGCCTATGCGGGCGCCGCTGATGGTCGGCATCGGCGAGAACGCCGGCGTCGTGGACATCGGCGCGGGCTACGCCGTCACGTTCAAGGTCGAGTCGCACAACCACCCGTCGTACGTCGAGCCCTACCAGGGTGCGGCGACCGGCATCGGCGGCATCGTCCGCGACATCCTCGCGATGGGCGCCCGGCCGGTGGCGGTGATGGACCCGCTGCGGTTCGGGCCGGCCGACGCACCCGACACCGGGCGGGTGCTGCCCGGTGTGGTCGCGGGGGTCGGCGGCTACGGCAACTGCCTCGGGCTGCCCAACGTCGGTGGCGAGGTGGTGTTCGACCCGACGTACGCCGGCAACCCGCTGGTCAACGCGCTCTGCGTCGGGGTCATGCGGCACGAGCAGATCCACCGGGCGTCGGCCTCGGGCGCGGGCAACCAGGTCATCCTGTACGGCGCCAAGACCGGCGGCGACGGCATCGGCGGGGTCTCTGTGCTCGCGTCCGAGACGTTCGACTCGGCCGGGCCCGGCGAGCAGCCCAAGAAGCGACCCAGCGTGCAGGTCGGCGACCCGTTCATGGAGAAGCTGCTGATCGAGTGCACGCTCGAGCTGTTCGACGCGGGCCTCGTCGCCGGCATCCAGGACCTCGGCGGCGCCGGGCTGTCGTGTGCGACGTCGGAGCTGGCCAGTGCCGGTGACGGCGGGATGCACGTGTGGCTCGACCGGGTGCCGCTGCGCGACTCCTCGCTGTCCCCCGAGGAGATCCTGATGAGCGAGTCACAGGAACGCATGATGGCCGTGGTGCCGCCCGATGACGTCGAGGCGTTCCTCGCGATCTGCGCCCGCTGGGAGGTCGACGCCGTCGTCGTCGGCGAGGTCACCGAGGTCTCCGCGGACGAGCAGGCTCGGGGCGGTCGGCTGGTCGTCGAGTGGCACGGTGAGGTGGTGGCCGACGTGCCCCCGCGCACGGTCGCGCACGAGGGACCGGTCTACGAGCGTCCGTTCGAGCGGCCGATGTGGCAGGACGGGCTGCAGGCCGACGCTCCAACGCCTTCGCGCCTACCCAGACCGACGAGCGGCCTGGAGCTAAGGGATGCAGTGCTGCGGCTGGCCGCGTCGCCGAACCTGTGCGACAAGTCGTGGGTCACCGACCAGTACGACCGCTACGTGCAAGGCAACACCGTGCTGGCGCAGCCGGAGGACGCCGGCGTACTCCGCGTCGACGAGCAGTCCGGACTCGGCGTCGCCGTCGCCACCGACGGCAACGGCCGCTACGCCAAGCTCGACCCGTACGCCGGTGCGCAGCTCGCCCTCGCCGAGGCCTACCGCAACGTCGCGGTCACCGGAGCGCGGCCTCTGGCGGTCACCGACTGCCTCAACTTCGGGTCGCCGGAGGACCCGGCGGTGATGTGGCAGTTCGCCGAGGCGACGCGCGGCCTGGCCGACGCCTGCCAGGCGCTGCAGGTGCCGGTCACCGGCGGCAACGTCAGCCTCTACAACCAGACCGGCGAGACCGCGATCCTGCCGACGCCGGTCGTCGGCGTACTCGGCGTGCTCGACGACGTCACCCGGCGCACGCCGCAGGGGTTCCGCGAGCAGGGGCAGCAGGTCTACCTGCTCGGCAGCACGCGCGACGAGCTCGGCGGGTCGGAGTGGGCGCACGCCGTGCACGGCCACCTCGGCGGGCGGCCGCCGGTCGTGGACCTCGGCGCCGAACGCCAGCTCGCCGACATCCTCGTCAACGCCTCGCGTGACGGCCTGATCGATGCCGCGCACGACCTGTCCGACGGCGGGCTGGCGCAGGCGCTGGTGGAGTCGTCGCTGCGCCACGGCGTCGGATGCCGGGTGTGGCTGCCCGACGACCTCGACCCGTTCGTCGCGCTGTTCAGCGAGTCGGCCGGACGCGCGATCGTCGCTGTGCCCCGCAGTGAGGAGGTGCGGTTCACCGACATGTGCACGGCGCGCCGGTTCCCGCACCTGCGCATCGGCGTCGTCGACGGCGACGCGATCGACGTGCAGGACCAGTTCACGCTGCCGCTGTCGGAGCTGCGCGACGCGTGGTCCGCCACTCTGCCCGCCCTGTTCGACCACTGAGCGCACGTGCCGGCACGGCTGAGGAAGGCGTCGGCCCGCGAGGTCGCGGCGGCCTGGGACCAGGTGCGCGGTGACGAGACTCCGGTCGACGTGCTCCGGCTGCTGACCAAGCACTACCTCGCCGTGCTCGCGGCGCGTCATCCGGGCAGGAGCGTCGAGGTCCGCGTCCCGCCGTACGCCGCGGTGCAGTGCGTCGGCGGCGCCCGGCACACCCGGGGTACGCCGCCGGCGGTCGTGGAGACCGACGCGCTGACCTGGATCCGGCTGGCCCGAGGCGACCTGGCCTGGACCGACGCGGTCGAGAGCGGCGGCGTGCGCGCGTCCGGCGAACGCTCCGACCTGCGGGCGCTGTTGCCGCTCGACTGACCGGCTCCCGCCCCGTTCCCGTTCTTCCCACCCTTCGCACGGGTGGGAAGAACAGCGAACAGGCGGTTACATCGATTCCCGGGTCCGGTCCGGGGTCGTCAGAACGACGACGCGTCGAGCAGACGCTCCTGGGTGCTGTCGAGGTCGTCGGCGCCGTTCCAGTCGAGTGTGCCCGCGTCCTGCAGTGCGGACTTGACCGCGGCCGGCGTCGCGTTCGGGTGCGTCGCGAGGTACAGCGCGGCACCGCCCGCGGCGTGCGGGCTCGCCATCGACGTACCGGAGAGCGTGCTGTAGCCGCCGTTCATGTAGGTCGACCTGATGCAGGTCCCCGGCGCGATCAGGTCGACGTCCTGCCCGAAGTTGGAGAAGTCGGCGAACGAGTCGTCGGCGTCTGCGCGGCAGGTGGAGGCGGCGCCGCCACCGGGCTGGCCGTTGAAGTCGGCGAGCGCGCTGACCGTGATCACCTCGTCGTAGGCCGCGGGGGTCGTGGTCGCGGAGTCGGCGGCGGAGTTGCCGGCAGCGACCACGTAGGTCACGCCCGCCGCCACCGACTCGCAGATCGCCTGGTGCTGCGCGTCGCCGTTGGTCTGGCCGCAGTTGCCGTCGTCGGTGCCCTGGCCGCCGAGGCTCATGTTCGCGACCTCGATCTGGTCCGCGTTCGCGGTGACGTAGTCGATCCCGCAGATGACGTCGGAGGTGCTGCCGACGCCTGCGGCGTTGAGCACCCGCACCGGCCAGATGCGCGCGCCCGGCGCCATGCCCACGACACCGGTGGTGTTGTCGAGTGCGCCGATCGTGCCCGCGACGTGCGACCCGTGGCCGTTCTGGTCGTCGGGGCTCAGCCCGAGCAGCGAGCAGTTCTGTCCGCCCTCGCTGAAGACGTTCAAGTCCGGGTGGTCGAGGTCGACGCCGGTGTCTATGACGGCGACGTCGACGTCCACGCGGGTGTCGGTGCCGTTGATCGCTGCCGTCGGGCTCGCGTCGGCGTTGGCCCGGTTGATGCCGGTGGGCATCGACTGCACGGTCGCCTCGACCCGCTCGTCGACCTGTACCGACTGCACGCCCGGAGCCTGCGCGAGACGTTCGGCGTCGGCCTGCGTCATCGATGCGGAGTAGCCGTTGATCGCGGACCGGTACACATCGGTCACCGTGACCCCCGCCGTGTGCTCGGCGCGGGTCGCGGCGACCGACGTACGGGCGTTGTCGTCGAGCACGACGATGTACCGCCCGGCGATCCGGTCCGGGCTGTTGACTCCCAAGATCCCAGAATCTGCTGCCGAGAGCCCCCCCGCCGAGGCGCTGGTGGCGCCCACAGCGGCCAGTGCCACCGCGACCGCGGCGACTGCACCGAACTTGCGCATGGTTCCTCGCTTCTCTAGATGACCGCGCACGGCGCGCGATCGAGGATGGTGCAACGAGGCCTTGCTGCTTGAGTTACGACGCGGACACGTTCCGTAACCAGCTCTCTGCCTCTAGCATCCCACCCCATGGCTCCTACCCCTAGAGGCAATGTGTTACGCACTGCAGTTCAACGAACACTCCCTGAAGTCCGAGCAGCGCTCGACGCCCTGGTGCGCATTCCCTCGGTCAGCGCCGACCCCGCGCGCCACGATCAGGTCCGGCGGTCCGCCGAGATGACCGCGGAGCTGTTCGAGAAGGCCGGCCTGCCCGACGTGCGCATCCTCACCGTCGACGGTGGGCAGCCCGCCGTCGTCGCTCGCCGCCCCGCGCCCGACGGTGCACCGACGGTCCTGCTGTACGCGCATCACGACGTGCAGCCCGAGGGACGCACCGCTGAGTGGACGAGCGAGCCGTTCGCGCCGACCGAGCGCGACGGCCGGCTGTTCGGACGTGGTGCGGCTGACGACAAGGCCGGGATCGCCGCGCACCTCGCGGCCCTGCGCGCACACGACGGTGAGCCGCCGGTCGGTGTCACCGTGTTCGTCGAGGGCGAGGAGGAGATCGGCTCGCCCACGCTCGACCTGTTCCTGAAGGAGCACCGCGACCTGCTCGCCGCCGACGTCATCGTGATCGCCGACTCGACCAACTGGGACGTCGGCGTACCCGCGCTCACCACGTCCCTGCGCGGCCTGGCCGACTGTGTCGTCGAGGTACGCACGCTGCAGCACGCCGTCCACTCCGGGATCTACGGCGGCGCCGCCCCGGACGCCTTGACCGCGCTGTGCCGGTTGCTCGCGACCCTGCACGACGACGAGGGAAACGTCGCGGTGGAGGGACTCACCGGCACGACGACGGCCGACCTCGACTACCCCGAGCGCCGGTTCCGTGCCGAGGCCGGACTGGCCGACGGGGTCGACCCGCTGGGCACCGGCCCGCTGGTCGGGCGGCTCTGGACCCGGCCCGCGCTGACGGTCCTGGCGGTGGACGCGCCCGCGGTCGCGGACGCGTCCAACACCCTGCAGCCGGTGGCGCGGGCCAAGGTCTCGCTCCGGGTCGCACCCGGCGACGACGCCGAGCGGGCCCTCGACGCACTCACCCGTCACCTGCAGACGAAGGCGCCGTGGGGAGCGCAGGTGGAGGTGCACCACGGCGAGACGGCGCAGCCGTTCGCGGTCGACGCGTCCGGGCCGGCCTACGACGCGGCCCGGTCGGCGTTCCGCGAGGCCTGGGACGGGACCGAGCCGGTCGACATCGGCATCGGCGGCACGATCCCGTTCATCGCCGAGTTCGCGGCCGCCTACCCCGACGCCGCCATTTTGGTCACCGGGGTCGAGGACCCCGACACCCGCGCGCACGGCATCGACGAGGGGCTGCACCTCGGCGAGTTCGAGCGGGTCTGTCTGGGCGAGGCGCTGTTGCTGCAGCGGCTGGCCGAGCCGACCTGACGCCGACGCACGCGGCGCGGCGAGGCCGGAGTGCTCAGGGCAGGTACGTCGTCTGCGTCGGCGGGCCGCCGGGGCCACGCAGCGACGGACGGGTGGAGAGGCACCCGTGCGCGGCGCCGAGTCGTACGAGCCCGCGCAGGTCGCCTGCTCCCCATACCGCCTGCTTCCGGGTCATCGTCGGGTAGAGGATCTGCCAGCGGTCGCCGCCGGCGTGGCCCATCCCGATCGCGTGCCCGATCTCGTGCATGAGCAGCTGTCCGCGGGTGCCCTGGTAGCCGGAGCGGGGACCGCGGCCGAAGCCACCGGCCAGCGGCAGGTCGGCGTTCAGCACCGCGAACCCGCGGGTGATCATGAGGTCGGCTCTGCCGCGGTCGTTGCGCGCGGACGTCCAGGACGGCCCGCCCACCCCGGCGACACCCACGCCACCGAGGTAGCTCGACTGCGCCGGCTTGGCCCAGGAGACCACCAGCCGGGTGTCCCGGGGGTACGCCCGGCCGTTGCGGCCGCCGGGGATGATCCGGGTGCTGCCGCGGTAGACCAGGTTCAGACCGTTGAGCCGCCGTATCCGGGCCATCGCACGGCGGGTGTCGGACAGCGCGCCAGGACCACCGAGCCTGGCGTTCACCCGGTAGCCGATGGGCGCGCACGGGTTCCACCGGGCGACGGCGGCACCGGCGGTGGCCATGAACGTGAACGCGCGGGGGTTGCCGCGCGCCGGCGGCCTCGCGACCCGCACCCTTCTCGGCCTGCTCGTGGCCGCACGCGCGGTGACGGTGCGCAGCACCCGGACACGGTAGGTGCGCTCACCCGGGCGCAGGGTCGGCATGCGCAGCCGGAAGCCGCCCCGGTGCGTCAGCCGCGCGGACACCGTCACCCACCGGTCGCCGACGCGCCGCTGCAGCGCGACCGGACGCGGCAGGGGTGCCGGAGCCACGGTGCCCCGAACCGTCACCGCCTGCCCCAGCGTCGCCGTCGTGGTCGACCAGGTGACGGTGAGCCGGGTCCGCACGACCGCCTGCGCCGTCGAGGCGCCGACCAGCGGCGCGCACAGCGCCGCCGCCGCGGCGAGGGCGACGGCGACCACGGCACGTCGACGGGGTCTGCAGGGGGTCACGAGCGAGTCTCCGGCCGATGGGCAGCACGGTCCCCTCACTATCGGCGGCGGCCCGCCCGGCCCGCGGCGTTTCACGCAAACACGTGCGGGAGTCGTGACCCACGACGCACCGCCGCGGTGCTGGGTTCGGCGTACTCATCACCTAGACTCGCGACGTGGCGCGCGGTGACGGTCGGCTCAACCACGATCTCGATCCTCAGGACAAGGCTCCGCAGGACGCCTGCGGTGTCTTCGGTGTCTGGGCTCCCGGTGAGGACGTCGCCAAGCTCACCTACTACGGCATCTACGCCCTGCAGCACCGCGGCCAGGAGTCGGCGGGCATCGCCGTCGCCAACGGCCACCAGACGCTGGTCTACAAGGACATGGGCCTGGTGTCACAGGTGTTCGACGAGCCCACGCTGGAGTCACTGAAGGGGTATGTGGCGATCGGCCACGCCCGCTACTCCACCACCGGCGCCAGCACCTGGAGCAACGCTCAGCCCACCTTCCGCTCGACCGCGACCGGCTCGATCGCCCTCTGCCACAACGGCAACCTCACCAACACCTCCGAGCTGTCGCGCGAGGCGGCCGAGCGCGCCTCGCAGAGCGGCGAGTTCGACCTGCCGCACCGCCCCACCCGGGTCGAGACCTCCGACACCGGCGTGATGACGGCGCTGCTCGCCTCCTATCCCGACCTGCCCGTCGAGAGCGCGGCGATGCAGGTGCTGCCGAAGCTGCGCGGCGCGTTCAGCCTGGTGTTCCAGGACGAGGGCACGCTGTACGCCGCCCGCGACCCGCAGGGCATCCGCCCGCTGGTCCTCGGCCGGCTCGAGGCCGGCTGGGTGGTCGCCAGCGAGACCGCCGCGCTCGACATCGTGGGCGCGTCCTTCGTCCGCGAGATCGAGCCCGGTGAGCTGATCGCGATCGACGAGCACGGTCTGCGTGTGCAGCGGTTCGCCGAGGCCGAGCCCAAGGGCTGCCTGTTCGAGTTCGTCTACCTCGCCCGGCCCGACACCCGGATCAGCGGCAAGCGGATCCACTCGGTGCGGGTCGAGATCGGCCGGCGGCTGGCCAAGGAGTACCCCGCCGACGCCGACCTGGTCATCCCCGTTCCCGAGTCCGGCACCCCGGCGGCGATCGGCTACGCCGAGGCCAGTGGCACGCCCTACGGCCAGGGCCTGGTGAAGAACTCCTACGTGGGGCGCACGTTCATCCAGCCCAGCCAGACGATCCGCCAGCTCGGCATCCGGCTCAAGCTCAACCCGCTGCGCGACGTGATCGAGGGCAAGCGGCTCGTGGTCGTCGACGACTCCATCGTGCGCGGCAACACCCAGCGCGCGCTCGTGCGCATGCTGCGCGAGGCCGGCGCGCGCGAGGTGCACGTGCGGATCGCCAGCCCGCCGATCAAGTGGCCGTGCTTCTACGGCATCGACTTCGCCACCCGCGCCGAGCTGATCGCCAACGGGCTGTCGACCGACGAGATCTGCCGTTCGATCGGCGCCGACTCGCTGGGCTACGTCTCCCAGGACGAGCTCGTCGCGGCCACCGACGTACCCGAGGAGCAGCTCTGCCGCGCATGCTTCGACGGCGTCTACCCGGTCACGCTCCCCGAGCCGGAGCTGCTCGGCAAGTACCTCCTGGAGTCCGACACCGACCTGGTCGAACCCGACGACCACCAGCCCAACGGCACACCTCCCGGCGGGGCGGGTCCCGACGGCCTCGCCGCGCTGACCGGTGGGGCCGGAGCCGCCGACGCGCTCTCCCGCCCGTAGGCGCCGCCTCGTGAGCAGCTCAGGAGCCGACGGGCCCGAGGGTCGCACGTACGCCGACGCGGGCGTCTCGATCGAGGCCGGTGACAAGGCCGTCGAGCTGATGAAGGTCTGGGTCGACAAAGCCCGCCGTCCCGAGCTGCTCGGCGGCATCGGCGGGTTCGCCGGGCTGTTCGACGCCAGCGCGCTGCGGGCGTACAAGCGGCCGCTGCTGGCGAGCTCGGCCGACGGGGTCGGCACCAAGGTCGCGATCGCGCAGGCGATGGACCAGCACGACACGATCGGCTTCGACCTCGTCGGGATGCTCGTCGACGACCTCGTCGTCTGCGGTGCCGAGCCGCTGTTCCTCACCGACTACATCGCCACCGGGCGGGTCGTGCCGGAGCGGATCGCCGCCATCGTCAAAGGCATCGCCGAGGGCTGCGTCACCGCGGGCTGCGCCCTGATCGGCGGCGAGACCGCCGAGCATCCCGGGCTGCTCGAGCCCGACGAGTACGACCTTGCCGGCTCGACCACCGGTGTGGTCGAGGCCGAGGCCCTGCTCGGTCCGGGCAGGGTGCGATCGGGCGACCTGGTGGTCGCGATGCGCTCCAGCGGCCTGCACAGCAACGGCTACTCGCTGGCCAGGCACGTGTTCTTCACCGGCGCCGGCTGGGAGCTCGACCGTGACGTCCCCGAGCTCGGCCGCACCCTGGGCGAGGAGCTGCTCGAACCGACCCGGATCTACGCCAAGCCGTGCCTGGCCCTGGCGCGGCGGACGCGCACACATGCGATGTCGCACGTGACCGGTGGCGGGCTGGCGGCCAACCTGGCCCGCGTCCTGCCGGACGAGGTCACCGCGCACGTCGACCGGGGCACGTGGCAGCCGCACCCGGTGTTCGACCTCGTCGCCGACCTCGGTCGCATCGAGCGCGCAGAGGTCGAGTCGACGCTCAACATGGGCGTCGGGATGGTGGCGCTGGTCGACCGCGACGACGCCGACAAGGCGTTGTCGCTGCTCGACGAGGCCGGGGTGCAGGCCTGGGTCTGCGGTGAGGTGTCGCGCGGTGACGGCAGCGTCGTGCTGCACGGCGACCACCCCTGAACCAGCCGGCTCGGGTGCCTTCCCGAGGCGGCCGGGAGACTCGCAGGGAATTCGGGGCCGATGTGCGGGAATGGGGTCGGGCCAGGTACCGTTGATCCACGAGACGATGACACTCCAGCCCGGGCCCTCCCACGGGAGCAGGCCCCGGCCCATTCCTGCGAGGGGGTCGACCCTATGGGGCGCGGCCGTGCCAAGGCCAAGCAGACGAAGGTCGCCCGTGACCTGAAGTACCGCACCTTAGAGACGGACTTCGACCAGCTCCAGCGTGAGCTGCACGGCGACAACGGATCCAAGGCCAACGAATCCGCTGGCGACGACGACGACGGTGACGACGTCGACGACCCGTACGCAGACGACGACGCCGAGTCGGCGCAGCGTCCCTAGCCGGACCCCGGCCGCGCTCGCTCTATCTCGCGCAGCGCCCCGGACGTCACGGCAGCCACACCCCGCGAAGACGCCCGACCTCGTTCATCCGGCGCTCGGCCAGCCGGTCGGCGGCCACCGCGGCGGGTACGCCCTCACCGGCGGCGAGCTCGAACACGTCGCGGGTGATGTCGAAGATCTTGGCCGCACGCGCTCGCGCCCGGTCGAACGAGAACCCCTCGAGCTCGTCGGCTACCTGGATCAGCCCGCCGGAGTTCACGCAGTAGTCCGGGGCGTAGACGATGCCGCGCGCGTCCAGCAGCTTCTCGATGCCCACGTGCTCGAGCTGGTTGTTCGCCGCGCCGCAGATGACCTTGGCCCGGAGTACGTCGACCACCTCGTCGGAGATCGCGCCGCCGAGCGCGCACGGGGCGTAGACGTCGATGTCCGCGCGCACCATCGCGTCGGCGTCGTCGACCACGTCGACCTCGGGATGGGGCCGGCGTACCCGCTCGACGGCCCGTTCGCTCACGTCGGTCACGGCGACCTCGGCGCCGTCGGCGAGCAGGTGCTCGACCAGGTGGTGGCCGACCTTGCCGACGCCGGCGACACCGACGCGCTTGCCGGTCAGGCTCGACGAGCCCCACGCAACCTCGGCTGACGCGCGCATCCCCTGGTAGACGCCGAACGCCGTGAGGACCGAGGAGTCGCCCGCACCGCCGTGCTCGACGGTGCGGCCGGTCACGAACCGGCAGTCGCGAGCCACGAGGTCCATGTCCTCGGAGAACGTGCCGACGTCGCAGGCCGTGTAGTAGCGGCCGTTCAGTGACTGCACGAACCGTCCGTAGGCGCGCAGCAGCCCCTCCGTCTTGAGCACGTCGGGGTCGCCGATGATCACGGCCTTGCCACCGCCGAGGTCGAGGCCGGCGAGTGCGGCCTTGTACGCCATGCCCTTGGAGAGGTTGAGCACGTCGTCGAGTGCGGCGCCCTCCGAGGCGTACGGGTAGAAGCGGGTCCCGCCGAGCGCAGGACCGAGAGCGGTGGAGTAGATCGCGATGATCGCCCGCAGGCCGGTCGCGTCGTCGGAGCAGAAGACGACCTGCTCGTGGCCGGAGTGCCTGCCGAAAACGCCGCCGGATGCGGCAGCGGTGCTGGGGCGGTTCGCCGATGCGGTCACGGTGGTGACCCTTTCTGCCGAGTGCTGCCAGTGTCCGGTATGACGCTGCATGTCCCGAAGAGTCCCGGCTTCCGCGGGGGTGGTGCGGAGACGGTGCGTGACAACGATAGGCCGGAAACCGTTAGTCTCGGTCGGGTGGTTCCCTACGTGGCCTACCTGCGTGTCTACGAGCCGCTGAGTGCCTTCGAGGACTCCGAGGCGGCTCGGTGGGCGTCGTACGCCCGTGCCGAGGCGGCTGCCACCGACACGGTGACGACGCTGCGCGACGAGCAGAAGCAGTCATTGACCTCGGTCCTGCAGCCCACCGGACTCGCCGCGCCGAGCCCGTTCGACGACACCGCCTATCTGCTGTGCGTGGGCGACGACGTGTTCGTCTGCCCGCACGACATCCGGCTGCGCTCCTGGCTGGCGCTGGCCGAGCTGATCGACGAGATCGGGGACGAGCAGCTGCGGCTGCTGTCCCCGGGCAGCCTCGAGCACGTCAACCCCGACTTCATGAGCTGGCGCAACCAGCACCCCGACGCGGTGCCGCACATCCGGCAGCAGACCTGGCAGGTGCCGCCCGCGTGGTTCCTGCTCGTCGACCCGCGCGAGCAGGAGACCTACCGCGTCGACCACCGCACCAGCGCGCGCTACCGCTGCCCGATCGTGCAGGCCCGCCGGCGGATGAGCACGGCGTTCGCGATCGTGCGCCGTACGTTCGCCGACGAGCCGATCGTGGACATGCTCTCCGAGCTCGGCTCGTGGCTGGAGTCGTTCCACCCGCACTCGTGGCTCGAGCTCGACTACGCCGGGGTCGCATGGCTGCTCGGTGCCGAGCTCGAACAGGACCGCTCGTGCGCCGATATCTCACACGCGGTGAAGGCGCTGTCACACGGAGACGTCGCCGACGCCACTGCGGCGTACGAGCGCGTGACCGAAAGATGGCGCCAGGTGCGGATGGCCGAACACGCCAACTGATGCGGCAAATCTGAAACATATTCGGTTAGTCCAGATTTTGCACGACGGGGTTGTCCAAATGGGGGCATCGCCTCGCAAAGCCCATGTGCCGGTGTAATCATGGACAGTACGCGCCTGCGATTGACAGTCTGTCACTCCTCGCGCAACCCCTGCATGCGCCCCAGAGGAGGACGCTGATGAACACCCACGCCTCGGAGTCCGAGGCCCTGCTGACACCGGCAGAGGTCGCGGCAATGTTCCGAGTGGACCCGAAGACAGTCACCCGTTGGGCCAAGGCCGGCAAGCTCAGCTCGATCCGTACTCTGGGCGGCCACCGCCGCTACCGCGAGTCGGAGGTACGCGCTCTGCTGACCGGGATGGTTCCAGAACAACGACAGCCGGGGTCCGAAGGCTGAGCAGATAAGGCAGCCTCGCACAAGCGCGAGGCCTTGGGGGCAGCGCTCACCTGTGTCGGTGGGCGCTGTTTTGCTTGCCCGGCACAGGTTGCCCAGCGCGGCCTCGTCTTGCCCGCACCGGCATGATCGGGGTCGTGACGATCCACAGCGACCACCCGTTCATGCCCCCGGAGTCCGACCGGAGCCCGATCCGCCGGCTGCGTGGCCGGCTGACCGCCGGTGTCACGCTCTGGACCTCGACGCACGACGACCGGCGGGCCGGGCTGACCGTCTCATCGATGATGGTCGCCGACGGTGAGCCCGGCCGGCTGGTGGCGCTGCTCGACCCCGAGTCCGAGCTCTGGGCGGCGGTGGACGGCTCCCGCACGTTCGCGGTGAGCTGGCTGACCTACGACGAGCGCCGGCTCGCCGACGCGTTCGCCGGAACCGCGCCGGCTCCCGGCGGCCCCTTCAAGCTCGCCGAGTGGGACGACACCGAGTGGGGCCCGGTGCTGCACGGTGCCTCGAGCTGGGCCGGCTGCCGACTTGCGAACGAGCCCCGCGAGGTCGGCTGGGCGCTGCTCGTCGAGGGCGTCACCGAGCACATCGAGCTCGGCGAGGAGCAGACGTCCGTCCTCGCGCACCGTCGAGGCCGCTACCTGCGCATCGACTGACGTCAGGATTTCCCTGCCCGAAACACGACCGCAGCCGGGTGGCAACACAGCACGCGCAGACTCTGGTGGCCAGGGTCGGCGAGAGCGAAGGACGGGGAGGAACGCGTGATGCTGTGGAGGGTGCGCACGACGCTGGCGGACCGGCCGGGAGCCCTGGCCGCGTTGGCGCGAAGCTGCGGGCAGCGGTCGGTCAACATCCTGGGGCTGCAGGTCTTCCCCAGCGCCGACGGCGTGACCGACGAGCTCGTGCTGCGTACCCCGGACCGATGGCAGCGCGCCGACGTTGCCCAGATGGTCGAGTACGCCGGGGGAGGTCAGGTCCACGTCGCCCCATGCACCGCGCATGCGCTCGCCGATGCGCCGACTCGCTACCTACGCGCGGCGTTGCGGCTGGTCGAGGAGCCGGCGGCGCTCGACGTCGTACTCGCCGACGTGCTCGACGCGCAGGCATGGCCGGGTGACCTCGGCGTCGTGCAGAACCTTCCGGGCTCCGGCGGGACCCGGCCGGGAGTACGGCGGAGCGTGCCCTTCACCCACACCGAGCGGGCGCGCGCCGGCGTGCTCGTGGAGCTGGCCGAACGTGCACGCGCAGTGCGGTCAGCGGCCGCCTCGGCCACGGAGCCCGAGGGCATTCCCGCGGCGTCGCCAGCTCCAGTGGGGCCGGTACTGCGGTTCGCTCAGCTCGCTGACGCCCCGGCGGTGGCCCGCATGCACCAGCGTTGCTCTCAGGACTCCCTCCTGCGTCGGTTCCACGTCCCGATGCCGCGGCTGGCCTGGCGAGCTGTCCGCAGGCTCGTCTCCCCGCCCGGCGGCAGTGCACTGGTCGCTGCCACGGCCACGGAGGTCGTAGGGATGGCCGTCGTCGCGCCGCTGGCCGAGGGTGCCATGGAGGTCGGCCTGTTGGTCGAGGACGGCCGGCAGGGCGAGGGGATCGGGACGGCACTGCTGTACGAGGCGGCGCGGCTCGCGGCGGCTCGGGGTGCCGGCGACCTGGTCTGCGTCATCCAGTCCGACAACCACGCGCTGCTGCCGACGGTGCAGCGCAGCGGGCTGACCGGGCGGCTGCGCAGCGCCGGGGCGACCGTGGAGGTGCGGATCCCGTTGCAGGACGTCCCTGCCCTAGACCTTGCCTCGGTCGAAGACTCGGGCCGGCGGGTTCCGGACCGGTATGCAGGTGCGGTCACGCCGTCCAGGCCGCCGCTGCAGCCGTTGCCGTCCGGACCCGCCGGCCCGTCAGGCCGTCCGGGCTGACGACTGGGCCGGCGGTGGGGCAAGCGCGTCGTCCGACGTCGGCGTGGGAGTGCGCGACAGGCCGACCGCCAGCGCGACCGTCGCCGCCATCACCGTCAGCTCGACCGCGGCCAGGCTGATGAACACCGGCGCCGCGGCGGGCACGTTGCGCTTGCGTCGCCAGGTGCGCAACCGTTCGACCGTGTGCTGCCGGTGCAGGTAGCCGAACCCGGCGAGCACGACGATCGCGACCACCTTGGCCAGCACGATCAGGCCGTACCCGCTGCTGAACAGCGCACCGAGCGAGCCGATCCGGACGGCGGCGTTGACCACCCCGGAGAGCGCCACTGCCGCGACGCAGCCCATCGCCAGCAGGGAGTAGCGGGGCACGGCGTTGGCCAGCGGCGTACGGCCGCGCAGGGCCGTCCAGGTCAGTGCTGCCAGGCCGCCGACCCACAGCGCGGCGGCGGCCACGTGCACGATCAGGCTCAGCGAGCCGACGAGCCGGTTGCCGGTGGCGGCGTGCCCCATCAGTGTCGGTGGCAGGAACGCGGCCACGGCCGCGGCGAGTGCGACGCCGGTGCCGGTCGGGGTCCGGGCCAGCGCGACCAGCCACACCACCGAAGCCGCGAGCGCGGCCTGGGCGAGCATCGCGGTCGCCTCCGGCAGCTCGGCGAGGGCGTCGAGCAGGGCTCCCAGCGCCGCCAGGTCGGTGGTAACCAGCGGTGTCGCCAGGGTCTCCGAGACGTACAGCAGAGCCTGCAGCACGCACAGCGCCCCCCAGAGCGCGGCCATCCGTCCCGCCGCCGGCAGCGCGTCGTCGGCCGGTCCACGGCCGACGTGCAGGACCCGGGAGCCCACCAGTGTCAGTCCCACGGTGGCGAAGCCCGCCAGGTCCACGAGCAGGCGGATGAGCGGCAGCCCCCAGCCGGTCAGCGGACCGGCATCGGGCAGGCCGCCCGGTGACGGCGTGTACGCGCCGCCGCCGGCCTCGAGCACCACGACGAGCACGACGCCCGCGACGAGGACACACCCGAGCAGCCATGGCGCGATCGTCGAGCGCAGCGACTGGGGACTTCTCATTCCCTGCGGGTGCGCTTGGCGTTCGCGTCGTCGACCATCGCCGACGAGTGTCGCAGAGCGCGCCGGGTGCCGACCGCAAGGGCGGCGATGCCCAGCACGAGGGCACCCAGCAACAGCACGAGCTGGGTGGTGCCCAGTCCGCCGGACTCCTCGGCAGGCGCCGCCGGGGTGCTGTTCTGCCCGGTTCCCCCGGCTCCCTCGGTGCTGTCCGCGGTCGGAGCAGGCGTGCTCTGCTCGTTGCCGCCGCTCGCGTTGCCGCCAGCGGCGCCGCCGGCGACCGTGAACCGGACCGTGCCGCTGATCGGGTGGCCGTCGGCGGACGTGACCCGGTAGGACAGCGAGTACGCCCCGCCGCCGGCGGCGTCACCGAGCTGCTGGGTCAGCACCTCGTCGCGCACCTGGACGTCACCGCTCGCCACGTTCGCGCTGCCGGGTCCGGTCACCTCGACGAACGCCGGGGTGCGGATGGGCTCGCTGAACGTCAGCGTCACCTGCTGCGGCAGCCGCTGGACGGTCGACCCCTGCTTCGGCGTGGTCGACTCGAGCTCTGCATGGGCCGTCGCCACCGGTGCCGTGACGACGACGGAGAGCGCCGCCGTCGCCAGAACCACCAGCAGACCGGCCAGGCGGGTGTGCGTGCGCATCGCGGATCAGCCCTTCGCCTTGCGTCCGTTGCGGATCGTCCAGACCAGGGCGACCGCCGCGAGCACCAAGGCGGCTCCGGCGAGTCCACGCGCCATGGCGTCGTCGCTGTCGGCGGCTTCGCTCGAGGCCGGCGCCTGGGAGGTGGCAGCCGCCGGCGCGACCGTCTCGGTGCCGGCTGCCGATGCGAGCTCCAGCGTCGGCGCCGGGTTGTCGGGTTCGGCACCCCCCTCGGGCATCGGCTGGGTCCACCGCGCGACCTCACCGTCGGAGTAGGTCTGGATCGTCGGGAACGACATCGACTCGACGTCCTCGGGGAACGGGCCCACCGAGATCTCGAACTCGGCGAACTGCTCCGGCGGAAGAGCGGCATCCTTCTCGGCGGTCCAGGTGACCGTGGTGACGGCCTTGGTGAGCTCGACCCCGTCGGACTCGACCGGTTCGTCGAGCTTGACCGGGTCGGCCTCGACGGTCCAGCCAGGCATCGGCTTCGTGCTCACCGAGGAGAACGGAGTGTCGGTGGGGAGCCTGACCTCGAGCTTGGTCGTACTGGCGGAGTCGGACTCGTTCGGCACCCGGAACACGAGCTTGCCGAAGCTGCCGGCTTCGGCATCGGGGGAGGAGACGGTGACGTGCGCGGCCGCCGGAAGCGCGGTGACCAGGATGAGGCCGGCGGCGCCGGCCAGGGCCGCGCTCAGGCGGCGGGAGAAGACGAGCTTTCGCATGATGAGCCCTTCGAGGGGAGCGACGTGAGGTGAGCAGAGCCAGGACGCGCGTGGCCGGGCGTGGCCGGCGCAGGCGTCTCGGGTCGGGGTCACTCGCTCAGCGGGGTGGGCCGCGCTGCCACCACGCGTCCTCGGGCATGCACGAGCGCGGGGTGTCCGTCACCGGCACCGGCACCGGCTGCGGGCGCACCACGCACACCGTGAGCGCGGCGCCGAGCAGCCGGACCGCGCGCAGGCCGAGGGCCTCCAGGACCCCGCACAGCCAGCGCTCACCCTGGCGCAGCAGCAGCGCGGTGGCCAGGGCGGCCGCAACGTGCCCCGTCAGCATCTCGAGGTCGTCCAGCAGCAGTGTTGCCGTCGGCTCGGGGACATGTCCTGCGTGGCCGTGCCCGGCGTGCGGCGGCGGAGCCTGCACGAGGAACAGCAGGTGCAGACCTGCCTGGCTGACCAGCAGCAGCGCCAGCAGCCGGGGCAGCGTCCACTGCAGCCGGCTGAGCGCGACGCTGGCGGCGCCGATCGCCACGGTTGCGGCCGTGACGACGGGCCAGGACGGTGGCTGGCCGTCGGCCAGGCCGTGCCCGCCGACCGCCAGGGTCGTCGCGGTCGCGCCGACGACACCGCCGCGCAGTAGCCGCCAGGCACCGACGGTGCCGGCCGGGGATGGGCCGTGCATGACAGCAGTACGACGCCGGGGCCGCCGTGGATGGCGCCACGGGGCGGCTGATAGCGACCTCGCCGCCAACGCAGCACTCATGCTCCTCCACCCCTGCACACCGTAAGCCTAGAAGGGGCGGGCTGATCCGTCTCTGCCCAGCACGCGCAAAATGCCCGACTCGCAGGAACTTTGCTGGAACGATTGGCGCGTGGATCTCTCCGGGCTCGAGACGCTGCTACTGGTCTGCGGCGTCGCCGCCGCGGCTCCGATCATCGCCTCCGTGCTTCCCGGCCCCCGCATCGCGCAGGTCGTGCTGCTGATCATCGGCGGTGCACTGATCGGCCCGGAGGTCCTCGGTCTCGAAGCCTCGATCCAGGTCGAGCTGATCAGCAACGTGGGCGTCGGCTTCCTGTTCCTGATGGCGGGGTACGAGCTCGACCCCAAGCTCTTCCGCGAGCGCGAGGGCCGGATGGCGATCTACGCCTGGCTCTGTTCGGTCGTGATCGCGATGGTGGTGGTCGCGTTGCTGGAGCAGGCCGGGCTCGTGCGCGACTTCCTGCCGATCGCGATCGCGCTGACCACGACGGCACTGGGAACACTGCTGCCGATCCTGCACGACAACGACATGCTCGGCGGTGTCTTCGGCCGGTACGTCATGGCCACCGGTGCCGTGGGCGAGCTGTTCCCGATCATGGCGATCGCGCTGTTCCTCAGCGCCAACAGCCAGTTCGTCGCGATCATCGCGCTGGCTTCGATCGGCATACTCGCCTCGGTGCTGATGCTGCTGTCGCGCGGCATCCGCGGTCGCGCCCTCGAGCGCATCGTGCTCGAAGGGGCGGACACCACGGCGCAGAGCACGGTGCGTTGGACCATCGTGCTCCTGCTGGCCCTGTTGGTCACCACCGGTGAGTTCGGCATCGACGCCGTACTCGGTGCGTTCATCGCCGGTGCGGTGCTGCGCCGCTGGGCCGGTGAGGGCGCGGGTGCGATCGGCAGCAAGCTCGACGCGATCGGCTACGGCTTCTTCATCCCGGTGTTCTTCGTGTTCTCCGGCATGACCCTGCACCTCCAGTCGATCATGGAGGCGCCGGGCCGGCTGGTCGCCTGCGTCGTACTGCTGCTGCTGGTACGTGCGGTGCCGGTGCTGCTGGTGCACCGCCGTGCGCTCGACGTGAGCTCGCGGTTCCAGCTCGCGCTGTGCAGCGCGACCACGCTGCCGCTACTGGTGGCGCTGGCCGAGATCGGCCGTCGCAACGGCACCATGCTCCCGGAGAACGCCGCTGCCCTCGTAGGCGGTGGCGTGCTGTCGGTGCTGATCTTCCCCACGATCGCGGTGGCGCTGCGCCGTCGTGCCCTCGCCCGGGAGGCTGCGAGCTGAGCCCGCCGCCTGCATCTCGACGACCACCAGCGTGCCGACCACAGCGATCAGCATCCCGGCCAGCACCTGCACGAACTCCGTGGCGGTCAGCAGGTTGGCCTCGAACGTGTCGGCGGACAGCGCGGTCCCGCCCAGCAGGTTGACCATGCTCCACAGGCCCCACGCCAGCATCGCTCCCGAGCCCGTCCACACCACCACGAGCGGCACCCACAACGGAGTGCGACCAGCCCAGCGCAGCACCATCACCAGCAGACCGGCGGCGGCGCCGAACGCTGCCACCCCGAAAACGCCGTGCGCCCACATGTCGTCGAACGAGCTCTGCGCGGCGTACCCGTCGGGCAGGCCGAAACCGGCGCCCGAGGCCCACAGCAGCCGGAACAGCGCGACGAACGCCACCATGCCCGCCGCCACGACGGCGCCGAGCACCTGGACCGGATGCGTCACGCCGGGCAAGCGGTCGCCGACCCGCCGGGTGAACAGCGCGGACCAGCGGGCGCGGGCGTAGAGCACGAACGCGACGCTGAGCCCGATCGCCTGCCCGGTGAACCCGCCGTAGACCATCGGGCGCACCCACGACTCCAGGACGTCGGTAGCCGTACCCGCGGCCGGCGAGGTCAGCAGCATCGTCACCCAGCTCACCGGCATCGTGAGCGCGACCGGCACCAGCAGGCCGGTGCCGACCCACAGCGGCAGCGCGACCATGGCCGCCGGTGCGCGCAGGCCCCAGCTGTGCGTGAACGCCAGCACGATCACCACCGCGACCAGATCCATGCCGAACGTGACCGCGTTGAGCGCGAGCACCGACGGGTCGTGTGCGAAGTCGGCGTCGAGCAGACCCACCGTGCTGCCGCTGAGCCACAGCGTCTTGAGGACGAGGTACGGCAGCATGGTCGCGATCGTGAGGTAGCCGACGACGAGGCGGGCGGTGCCGCGACGAGCCGGCGTCTGCGTGCCGGTCGCGGTCGCTGCCTGGATGGTGTTCGTGGTCTCCATGCCTCGACTGTCTCCGCTGTCGACGGACGGCCCATCCCCAGCGAGGGCGGTTCGTGTCCCTCGTGTGGGGGAGTGCGCGCCCTGACCGGTTCTGCGTACCTTGTGGCTGTGCGGGTTCTTGTGGGGCGGTGGATCTTCTTCGTGCTCGGTGGAGCACTGTTCACGCCGTACGCGATCTTCGCGATGATCGTGGTCCCGCTCGCGGTGCCGTCGCTGGCCTCGGTCGACAGCGTCACGCTGTTCGTGGGCGCGCTGCTGCTGGTGGCCGCGACGATCGTGGTCACGTCTCGGGTGCCGCTCGTCCGCACGATCGAGGCGAGTGCGGTGCCCTCCCTGCTGGCCGGGCCCGCGACCGGGCTGGTGCTCCCGCCCGGGCACTCCACCACGGCCCGGCGCCGGCAGGCCGCCTGGTTCGTGCTGCACCTGTTCGTCGGCGCCGCGGTCTCGCTGGCCTCCGTGGTGGGACCCCCGCTGTCGCTGCGCCTGCTGCTGACGCCGTGGTTCGGGGCTCCGAGCGTCTGGCCCGGCGTCCCAGCGGCCGACATCGCGCCCGGATGGGCGGTCGTGCTCGGCCCGGTGCTGCTCGCCGGCCTGGTCGCGGTGACCGCCGGACTGGGGTGGGCGGCGGCGTGGCTCGCTCCCCGGCTGCTCGGACCCGACCAGGCCGACCGGCTCGCTGCCCTCGAGCAGCGAACGGCGGAGCTGACCGAGCGCAACCGGCTGGCCCGGGAGCTGCACGACTCGATCGGACATGCCCTGTCCGTGACCACGCTGCAGGCGATGGCCGCGCGCAAGGTGCTCGACCGGGACCCGCGGTTCGCCGCGGAGGCGCTGGCCGCCATCGAGCAGACCGGCCGTGCCGCGGCTGCCGACCTCGACGACTTCCTCGGACTGCTTCGCGACGAGGCCAGCGCGCGAGCTCCGCAGCCGACTCTGGCCGACGTCGAGGCGCTGGTCGCCTCGCACCGGGAGGCGGGGCTGCCGGTCGACCTCGAGGTCAGCGGCGACGTCGCGTCGGTCGCCGCCGTCGTCTCCCGCGAGGTTTACCGGATCGTGCAGGAGGGTCTGACCAACGTGCAGCGGCACGCGGGAGCGGTGCCGACGCGGGTCTGGCTGGTCGCGACCCCGGACCTGTTGCAGGTGGAGGTGTCGAACGCCGCGCCGGGCGCCGGACGGCTCACCGTGGCCGACGGCGCGCTCCCCGCGCGACGCGCTCGCGTGGGCAGCCCGGGCCGCGGGGGCCGGGGACTGGAGGGCATCCGTGAGCGGGTTCGGCTGCTCGGCGGCCGGTTCAGCGCCGGTGCGGAGAGCGACTGCTGGATGCTGCGGGTGAGCGTTCCGACCGGAGGGGGTCGGCGTTGACGGTCGAGGTGCTGCTGGTCGACGACGAGCCGCTGGTGCGCAGCGGCCTGCGTGCCGTGCTCGGCAGCGAGCCGGACATGACGGTGGTCGGTGAGGTCGGGGACGGTGCCGACGTGCCCGACGCCGTGTCGCGCCTTCGGCCCGACGTCGTGCTCATGGACGTGCGCATGCCGTTGATCGACGGCATCGCCGCGACGCGGACGCTGGTGTCCTCCGCCGAGCCGCCGAAGGTGCTGGTGGTGACGACCTTCGAGAACGACGAGTACGTCTACGAGGCGCTGCGCGCCGGCGCCAGCGGGTTCCTGCTGAAGCGCTCGCCGCCGGAGGAGATCGTGCAGGGTGTACGCACGGTCGTGCGGGGCGAGTCGCTGCTCTTCCCGGCGTCGATCCGCAGCCTGGTCCGCAGCTACGGCACCACCCGGCAAGACGACCGCGTGGCGCGCCTCACCGAACGCGAGCAGGAGGTCCTGCGGCTGATGGCGGGCGGCCTCTCCAACGCCGAGGCGGCCGCGGCCCTGTACCTCGGCGTCGAGACCGTCAAGACCCACGTCGGGAGCGTGCTGGCCAAGCTGGGCGCCCGTGACCGTACCCAGGCCGTGATCGTCGCCTACGAGTCGGGGTTCGTCAGCCCGGGGTGACCGCCGAGGCCGCCGGGCACCGTGCCGGCAACGCGGCAGCCTGGCGTTTTGCATGGTCGTGACGCCGCCGAGGGACCGTGCAGTCGTGAGAGCGCGCGCCCCAGGGCCGGCTCGTACGCGTCGCGGACGGGTCCCCTGGACCTTCCTGGCCGTCCTCGCCGCCACCGTGTTGGCGACGCTCGGTCTGCTCGGCATGTCCTCCTCGGTCGGTGGCACTGCCTCGGCCGGTGACGACGGCGGGACGCGCAGCACAGTCGTAGGCCTGCTCTCGCCATCCGCGACATCGGTCTCCCCGGCCGGCACACAGGGGCCGAACCCCGCCATGGGGGTCTCCGCTCCCGCGACGAGCCCCGACACGGAGCCGAACCCCGCGGGCGGCTCAGACCTCGACCCCTCGCCTGACGGGAAGGCGCTGGTCACGCTCGCCCTGCTCGTCCTCGTGCTCTTCGGCGTCGGCGGTGGCCGGCGCACCTCCGACGAGTCACTGTCCGGCGCCTATGCGGGTGGGGTCGAGCACGTCCCGAAGGCCGGCACCATGGGACAGCTCTGCCTGGATGCCCTTGCGCCGGCAGCCCCCGCTCCGTCCGTCGAGCCCGCGTGGTCTCGACCGGCGTCGAGGCGGGCTGGTGCCGATCAGATACTTCGACCGTGCGGCCCTCGTGCCGTGCGGTCTTCTCGCGCGTCCGCGCCCAGGTGGGCGACGAGGCCGGTGGACGCGCGACCACCTACGCCGACCGGGAGACCGCTTATGCAGGCGCCTCCCCAGATGACCTCCCCAGGGTGGTCTCCCGGTCGCGCCCACAGAGTGCCCAGCGGTCGACCTGCCTAGCGGTCGACGCCGAGCGACTGCCGGATGATCCGGTTGGCCGCGCGCTGGAACCCGGTGACGATGGCCTGGATCGTGAGCGGCCGCAGGCGTTCGACGGTGCGGGCGAGGTCCTCGGTCATCGAGCCCTGGTGGGCCTCGCGGTAGGGCTCCACGATCCGGTGCCGCAGGATCTCGCTGAGCTCCTCGGCGAGCTCGGAGGTCGCCCGGTCGATCGCGGCACCGGCCTCGCGCACGCTGTCCAGCGGAAGCGACATGTCCAGCAGCTGTGCGGCGACGTCGAGCGACGGCGTGGTGCGGTAGCGCCCGCGCCCGCTGGGCTCGATCGCACCGAGCGAGGTGAGCGCCTCGAGGGTCTTCGCGTCGAGCTTTCGGCCCAGCCGCTGCTGCAGCGTCTTGCGGTCGACCTCCTCGCCGGGGTCGGGGACCCACGGAGCCAGCAGCACGCGCTGGGCGGTGATCTCCTCGACCGACGCGTCCTCGCGCAGCCGCCTGAGGTAGCGCTCGATCGCGGTGAGGGCGTACCCGTGCGCCTGCAGCTCGCGGATCAGCTCCAGCCGGGCGCGGTGCTGGGGCCCGTAGTAGCCGACCCGACCCCGACGCACCGGCGGCGGGACCAGTCCGAGGCTGGCGTAGTAGCGGGTGGTCCGCACGGTCAGCCCGACCGTGGCCGCGAGCTCGTCGATCGTCACCAGGTCGTCGGCTGCCTCGGTCTGAGACGCTGCTGTCATCGCTTCAACCCCTGTGCTGGGCCAGTCCGTGGGTGCGGAGCATGGTGGGTGTGTCCGGCACCACAGTACCGTGACAGTAGTTCTGGCACACTGGCCGTGACGGAGTGCCCGGTACGCCGGGGACCGCCTCCATCCGGCCCCTGCGCAGGGGTCCGCGCGGCAGAAAGGACGTCTCCATGACGGCGGAAGCGCTGGTCTTCGACGCAATCAGGACTCCCCGGGGCCGGGGGAAGAAAACCGGCTCGCTGCACGAGGTCAAGCCGATCTCGCTCGTCGTGGGCCTGATCGACGAGATCAGGGAGCGGTTCCCCGGTCTCGACCCCGAACGGATCGACGACGTGATCCTCGGTGTCGTGTCGCCGCTGGGTGACCAGGGCTCGGTGATCGCGAAGACCGCGGCGCTGCGCGCCGGCCTTCCCCCCACCACCGCCGGCGTCCAGCTGAACCGGTTCTGCGCCTCCGGGCTCGAGGCGGTCAACACCGCCGCCGAGAAGGTCCGGTCCGGGTGGCACGACCTCATCCTCGCCGGTGGTGTCGAGTCGATGTCGCGGGTGCCGATGGGTTCCGACGGCGGCGCCTGGGCGCTCGACCCGGAGACCAACTACGAGACCGAGTTCATGCCGCAGGGCATCGGCGCCGACCTGATCGCGACCCTCGAGGGGTTCTCCCGCGAGGACGTCGACGCGTACGCCGTCGAGTCGCAGGCGCGTGCGGGCAAGGCCCAGGTCAACGGCTACTTCGGGCGGTCCGTCGTCCCCGTCAGGGATCGCAACGGGCTCACCGTTCTCGACCACGACGAGTTCATCCGTCCGGGTACGACGCTGGAGGCGCTGGGCCAGCTCAAGCCGTCGTTCGAGATGATCGGCGAGATGGGCGGCTTCGACGACGTCGCGCTGCAGAAGTACCACAGCGTCGAGCGGATCAAGCACGTCCACACCGCCGGCAACTCCTCCGGCATCGTCGACGGTGCCGCACTGGTGGCGGTCGGCAACGAGCAGACCGGCAAGGACCTCGGGCTCACGCCGCGCGGGCGGATCGTGGCCACGGCCGTGTCCGGCGCCGACCCGACGATCATGCTGACCGGCCCGGCTCCCGCGACCCGCAAGGTGCTCGCCCGCGCCGGCATGTCCATCGACCAGATCGACCTGGTCGAGATGAACGAGGCTTTCGCGGCCGTCGTGCTGCGGTTCATGCGCGACATGGACCTCTCGCCCGACAAGGTCAACGTCAACGGCGGCGCGATCGCGATGGGGCACCCGCTCGGCGCGACCGGCGCGATGCTGCTCGGCACCGTCCTCGACGAGCTCGAACGTCGCGACCTGCGCTACGGCCTTGTCACGCTCTGCGTCGGCGGCGGCATGGGCGTCGCCACGATCGTCGAGCGCATCTGAGACCCCCACCTGACTACCCCGGAGACCACAGCATGAGTGAGCAGTCAGCGATCCGCTGGGACAAGGGCGACGACGGCATCGTCGTCCTCACCTTGGACGCGCCCGGCCAGTCGGCCAACACGATGAACGACCTGTACAAGCGCTCGATGGCCGAGGCGGTCGCGCGGCTCGAGGCCGAGAAGGACGACATCGCCGGTGTGGTGGTCACCTCGGCGAAGAAGACCTTCTTCGCCGGGGGCGACCTCAACGACCTGATCGCCGCCCGTCCCGACGACGCCCAGCGCGTGTTCGACAACTCCAACCAGGTCAAGGACTCGCTGCGCCGGCTGGAGACCCTGGGCAGGCCCGTGGTCGCGGCCCTGAACGGCGCGGCCCTCGGCGGCGGCCTGGAGATCGCGCTCGCGTGTCACCACCGCATCGCGGTCGCCGGGTCCAAGGCCCAGTTCGGCTTCCCCGAGGTCACCCTCGGTCTGCTGCCGGGTGCCGGCGGAGTCGTGCGCACGGTGCGCATGCTGGGCATCGAGAACGCCCTGCTCAAGCTGCTGCTGCAGGGCCAGCGGCTCTCGCCAGAGGACGCGCGCGAGACCGGCATCGTCGACGACCTGGTCGACAGTCCCGACGACCTGCTCGACAAGGCGTTGGCCTGGGTGCAGGCCAACCCCGAGGCCGCGCAGCCCTGGGACCTGCCTGGGTACAAGGTCCCGGGCGGCACTCCCGCGACGCCGAAGCTCGCGGCCAACCTGCCCGCCTTCCCGGCCAACCTGCGCAAGCAGCTGAAGGGTGCGCCGTACCCGGCGCCGCGCAACATCATGGCCGCGGCCGTCGAGGGCACCCAGGTCGACGTCGACACGGCGTTCCGCATCGAGAGCCGCTACTTCGTCGAGCTGGTCACCGGTCAGACCGCGAAGAACATGATCCAGGCGTTCTTCTTCGACATGCAGGGCATCCAGGCCGGCCGCAGCCGCCCCGACGGCTACGAACCGTGGCGCGCTACGAAGGTCGCCGTGCTCGGCGCCGGGATGATGGGTGCCGGGATCGCGTACGCCTGTGCTCGCGCGGGCATCGACGTGGTGCTCAAGGACGTGTCCTCCGAGGCCGCGGAGAAGGGCAAGAGCTACTCCGCCACCGTGCTCGACAAGGCGGTCAAGCGCGGCAAGCTCGACCAGGCCAAGCGCGACGAGGTGCTCGACCGGATCACCCCCACCGACAAGGCCGAGGAGTGCGCCGGTGCCGACCTCGTGATCGAGGCGGTGTTCGAGAACACCGAGCTCAAGCACAAGGTGTTCGCCGAGATCGAGCCGGCCGTCGGCGCCGAAGCGGTGCTCGGGTCGAACACGTCCACGCTGCCCATCACCGGGCTGGCCGAGGGAGTCACCGGCCAGGACCGCTTCATCGGCCTGCACTTCTTCTCCCCGGTCGACAAGATGCCGCTGCTGGAGATCATCTCCGGGGCCAACACCAGCGAAGCCACCCTGGCCAAGGCGTTCGACCTCGCGCTGCAGATCAAGAAGACCCCGATCGTGGTCAACGACAGTCGCGGCTTCTTCACCAGCCGGGTGATCGGCACGTTCGTCAACGAGGGCCTGGCGATGCTCGCTGAGGGCGTCGACCCGATGAGCCTCGAACGCGCCGCGACCGAGGCGGGATACCCGGTCGGCGTGCTCCAGCTCACCGACGAGCTGAACCTGGAGCTGATGAAGAAGATCCGCGTCGAGTCCGAGCATGCCGCCGAGTCCGAGGGTCGCACCCACCAGCCCCACCCGGCCGACGCCGTGCTCGACACGATGCTCGCGCTCGAGCGACCGGGCAAGGCGCGTGGCGCCGGCTTCTTCGACTACGAGGACGGCAAGCGCACCGGCCTCTGGTCCGGGCTGCGTGAGCAGTTCGGCTCCGGAGCGACCGCCGACGGGCAGCCGTCGTTCGAGGACGTCCAGGAGCGGCTGCTGTTCATCGAGGCGCTGGAGAGCGTGCGCTGCATGGAGGAGGGGGTGCTGACGACCGTGGCCGATGCCAACGTCGGCTCCATCCTGGGCATCGGCTACCCGGCCTGGACCGGCGGCGTGCTGCAGTACGTCAACGGCTATCCCGGCGGCATCGCGGCGTTCACCGCGCGCGCCGAGGTGCTGGCCAAGCAGTACGGCGACCGGTTCGCGCCGCCGGCGCTGCTGCGCGAGAAGGCCGCGTCGGGAGAGAGGTTCGCATGAGGCTGTCGATGCCGCTGACGTACTCCGGCGACGTCCGCGAGGCGGTGCAGCAGGTCGTCTCGCTGGAGAAGGCCGGGCTCGACGTCGTCTGGATCGCCGAGGTCTACGGGTTCGACAGCCCCACCCTGATGGGGTACCTGGCGGCCAAGACCGAGACGATCACGATCGGCTCGGCCATCCTGAACATCTACTCGCGCACCCCCACACTGCTGGCGCAGACGGCCGCCGGTCTCGACTACGTCAGCGAGGGCCGCGCGATCCTCGGCCTCGGCGCGTCCGGGCCGCAGGTCATCGAGGGCTGGCACGGCCTGCCGTACACCAAGCCGCTCGGTCGGACCCGCGAGGTCGTCGACATCGTCCGGCGGGCGATCCGGCGTGAGGTGGTGACCAACGAGGGGATCGTCGACCTGCCGCTGCCCGCCGACCAGGGCACCGGGCTCGGCAAGCCGCTGAAGATGCTGACGCATCCGGTGCGCGACGCCGTGCCGATCTACATCGCCTCGCTGGGTCCGAAGAGCGTCCAGGCGACCGCGGAGATCGCCGACGGCTGGCTGCCGTTCCTGTACATCCCGGAGAGGGCCGCCGACGTGTGGGGCAAGTCGCTCGAAGCCGGAGCCGCCAGACGCGACCCCGCGCTGGCGCCGCTGGAGATCTCCGCAGGCGGCATGGTCGCCGTCGGCGACGACGTGAAGGGCCTGCTCGACTTCGTCCGGCCGATGGTCGCGCTGTACATCGGCGGCATGGGCGCGCGGGGCAAGAACTTCTACAACGACCTCGTCTGCCAGTACGGCTTCGAGGCGGAGGCGACCAAGATCCAGGACCTCTATCTCGACGGTCGCAAGAAGGAGGCCGAGGAAGCCGTGCCGCTGGAGCTGCTCGAGCTCGGCAACCTCGTCGGTCCCGAGGCTTACGTGAAGGAGCGCATCCAGGCCTTCCGTGACTCGGGGGTGACGAACCTGCAGATCACGCCGGTCGCCGACGACCCGGCGGCGCTGGTGAGCCGGGTCAAAGAGTGGGCAACCTGAGTGGGTGGGGTGACCTGACATGAGCATGCCGCGCGACCTGTTCACCGACGACCACGAGGCGTTCCGCGAGAGCGTGCGCACCTTCCTGGCCAAGGAGATCGCGCCGAACCACGAGGCGTGGGAGCGCGACGGCGTCGTCTCCCGCGAGGCCTGGCGGGCGGCTGGCCGACAGGGCCTGCTCGGCTACTTCGTGGACGAGGCGCACGGCGGTGGTGGCGTCGACGACTACCGCTACGGCGTGGTCATCGCCGAGGAGCTCAGCCGGGGAGGGTTCAGCGGCCCGGCGTTCCCGTTGCACAACGACATCATCGGGCCGTACCTCCACCGGCTGGCCACGCAGGAGCAGCGCGACCGGTGGCTGCCCGGATTCTGCTCGGGCGAGATCATCACCGCGATCGCGATGACCGAGCCGGGGGCAGGCAGCGACCTGCAGGGCATCCGCACCACCGCGGTCGACAACGGCGACCACTACGTGCTCAACGGACAGAAGACGTTCATCAGCAACGGCATCCTGGCCGACTTGGTGATCGTGGTCGCCCGCACCGACCCGGAAGCCGGGGCGCGCGGCATCAGCCTGCTCGTCGTCGAGCGCGGCATGGTCGGCTTCGAGCGCGGGCGCAACCTGGAGAAGGTCGGCCTGAAGGCGCAGGACACCGCGGAGCTGTTCTTCGACAACGTCCAGGTGCCCAAGGCCAACCTGCTCGGCGAGCCGGGCAACGGCTTCGTGCACCTGATGGAGAACCTCGTCCAGGAACGCCTCGGCATCGCGGTGGCCGCCGCGGCGGCGTGTGAGCGGATCCTCGAGCTCGCGCTGTCCTACAGCCGGGAGCGGCAGGCGTTCGGCAGGAGCATCGGGTCGTTCCAGCACAACCGGTTCATGCTCGCCGAGATGGCGACCGAGACCAGGATCGCGCGGGTCTTCGTCGACCGCTGCGTGCGCGCGCATCTCGACGGTCTCCTCGACGCCGCCGAGGCGTCGATGGCGAAGTACTGGACCACCGAGCTGCAGAAGCGGATCGTCGACCAGGCGGTGCAGCTGCACGGCGGCTACGGCTACATGCTGGAGTACCCCATCGCGAAGGCGTACGTCGACAGCCGGGTGCAGACGATCTACGGCGGTACGACCGAGGTGATGAAGGAGATCATCGGCCGATCGCTCGACGTGTGAGCGTACCCTCGGAGGATGCCTGACCTCGTCTCCCCGCTGGCGACCCTGGCCGGCGCTGCGGTCGGCACCGTGGTCGGCACCACCTCGGCGACGCTGACATGGGCGCGCCGCGCGAGCGCACGCACCGTGCGGCTGCTGGACACCACCGAGGTGGTGTTCGAGGAGCTGCTGCTCACGCTGCGCGAGACCCGGCCGCTTCTGCGCCGGCTCGACACGGCGGTCGACGACGGCGTACTCGATGATCTCGCGCGCATGGTCGCGCGTCTCGACAAGACGCTGACCATGCTGGAGGAGGTCGCCCGCGAGGCCGAGGCGCGGCTGCCGTCACTGGAGAGCGTGGCCACCACCCAGGCAGACGTCGAGGGCGCGCGGGTCGCGACCGAACGGCTGGTGGCCACGGTCGACGCGACTCTCACCCAGCTGGAGAGCCTCCCCGGGGCCGGTCTCGTGCGCCGCCGCATGTCGCGGGTCGCCGCCGAGGCAGAGGGCGACGACGGCCCCACCAGGCCCGTCGACTGAGCACTTCGTGCAATCTCGCCGCGAAGGCGCCGCCCCATCGCGCCGAGATTGCGCGTGTGGCCCGTTTCTTCGTGACGAGACTGCGCGAGCGGCCCACCCGGGTGCTGACGGAGTGGGTCAGGGCTCGTCGATCTCGAGGGTGCGCAGCGGGGTGACGGCGGGGCCGTCGAGGACCGCGCCGTCGACGTCGAATCGCGACCCGTGGCAGGGGCAGTCCCAGCTCGTGTCGGCGGCGTTCCAGTTGACCCGGCAGCCCAGGTGGGAGCAGACCAGGCTCACCGCGTGCAGGCCGCCGGCGGGGTCGCGATAGCCGCCGACGCTGTGGCCGTCGACCTCGACAGCGTCACCCTCGCCGCGGCCGAGATGCGAGACCGACGCGGCCTTGATGCGGCCGAGATGACCGCCGACGAACTCCCTGCCGACCTTGAGGTTGTCCTTCACCAGCTCGGCGATCGTGCGCGGCCCGCCGACACGGGTCGCGTCGAACGCCGGGAACCATTCGTTGTCGCGGTCGGCCATCAGATCAGAGAGCATCAACGCCGCGGCGGTGCCGTTGCTCAGTCCCCACTTCGCGAACCCGGTGGCGACCAGCGTGCGCTCGGTGAGCTGGGCGCGGCCGACGTACGGGATCCGGTCGGGGGTGACGAAGTCCTGCGAGGACCAGCGGTAGTCCACCGCCTCGACGTCGAAGGTCTCGCGGGCCCAGCCCTCGAGGTCCGCGTACGCACCGGCGGTGTCCGCGGTCCCGGTCTCGTGGTCGTTGCCGACGACGATCAGCCCGTTGGGGCCGGGGTCCGGCCACGGTCGGGTCGACCGCGTCGGCGCGTCGACACCGAGTCCCATGCCGCGCGGTGCCTCGTCGCGCAGCCGCAGCGCGATGCCGTACGACCGCACGGGCCGGGTCTTGGCGAAGTACGCGCCGACGTACCGGATCGGCAGGAGCGTCGCGACGACAACCTGACCGGCGCGTACGGTGCCGCCGCGGGTGCTCACCTCGGCCAGGTCCTGGCGCTCGGAGATGTCGGTGACGGGGGTCTGTTCGAACAGCTCGCCACCGGCATCGGCGACCCCGCGGGCCAGCCCGGCGAGGTAGCGGCCGGCATGGATGTGCAGCTGGTCGTCGAAGCCCACCGCGGCCTCGACCGCGAACGGCAGCTCGACCGACTCCGCGAGGCTGGCCGGCAGTCCGAGACGCTGCGCGGTGTCGAACTCGTCGACCACCTCCCGCCGCAGCTCGGCGTCACGTGTGTAGACGTACGCCGGCGCCCAGGTCAGGTCGCAGTCGATGTCGAGCTCTTCGGCGAGCCGGGCGACCTCGTGTACGCCGGCCTCGTTGGCCTCGGCGTACTGCCGTGCCTTGAGCTCGCCGTGACGTTCGAGCAGCGTGTCGTAGACCAGGCCGTGCTGCGACGTGACCTTGCCCGTGGTCCGGCCGCTCGTGCCGGAGCCGACCTGCCGTGCCTCCAGTACCGCCACGCGGGCCCCGTCCCGCAAGGCGAGCAGGGCTGTCGTCAGTCCGACGATACCTGCGCCGACCACTGCCACGTCCACGTCGAGGTCGTCCTGCAGAACCGGGTAGGAGCCGATCTCCGCTGTTGCCAGCCAGACGCTTCGGTGCTCCAACGCTCCCCTCCTCCGTTGGGTCCTGCGTGGGGTACCCAACGGGGCGGCGGGCATGCATCGTGGCGAGCCGGCGAAGGTGAAGTCTCAGAGCAGGGCGACGACCTCGGCGGCGGCCCGCTCGCCGGAGCGCACGGCACCGTCCATGTAGCCGTTCCAGTAGGTCGAGGTCTCGGTGCCCGCCCAGTGCACCCGGCCGACGGGCCGGCGGATACGGGAACCGAATCCGACCGTCGTTCCGGGTCCGGCTACCGCCACCGGACCACCCACCGACCACGGATCGCGTACCCAGTCGTGCTCGAGACAGTCGACCGGCTGCAGGGCACGGTCACCGACCACGGTCGCGAAGTTGCGCAGAACCTGGCGGCGACGCTCGGCCAGCGGCAGATGCGCCACCGCACGCCAGTGCCGCCCGCCGACGAAGCCCATGAGTACGCCGGGGGAGCCCTCCGGGGGCGTGTTGTCGAACGTGGTCACGACCGGGCCCTCGAGGTTCAGCGACATGCCGGTGAGGTCGGGACGCCAGAACGGCTGGTCGTAGACCGCCTCGACCTTCATCAGCGTCCCCATCGGCAGCCGCTGCAACAGCTGGTCGTGTGCGGCGGGCAGCCCCGGCTCCCAGACGATGCGCGCGGCCAGCGTCGGTGGGACGGCCACGACCACCCGCTGCGCACGCCAGGTGCCGTTTTCGGTGACGACGTCCACACCGGTCGCGTCCTGGGTGAGCCGGCGTACCGGGGCGTTCAGCACGACGCGCCCGTCGAGCTCCCGGGTCACCCGTTGTGAGATGAGCTGGCTGCCGCCGACGAAGCGCTGCTCCTGAGCCCCGCCCTTGGTGGCGATACCGCGGTCGAGCGTGCCCGGTTCGTCCTCGTTGCCGAACCCGGCGATGTAGAACAGCGTGAACAACAGCGACGTGTCGCGCGACTGGCCGCCCAGCAGCGAGTTGAACAGCACGTCGACCAGCTCGCGGGTGCGCGGCAGAACGTTGTTGCCGCGCAGCCAGCTCTCCATCGTCTGCCCGTCCCATTCGTCGGCCCTGGCCGCCGTCCAGGGAGCGTCGACGGGCACCTCGCGGGACATCTGGTTTACCCGCTCGAGGGTGACGAGCGCGTCGGGCAGCGCGAACGGGTCGGGCGGGAGGTCGCCGGTGTAGGTGCGCCGCAGGCCATCGGCGTAGTAGACGTTCTCCCCCTCGATGTAGGTCGGGAACGTCTCGACCCCCACCTCGCGCGCGAGCCGCGCGATGTGGTCCTGCGTCGGCCCGATGAACTGACCGCCCTTCTCCACCACGCGGCCGTCGGCGAGCCGGTGGTTCAGGGTGCGCCCGCCGACGCGGTCGCGAGCCTCCAGCACGACGACCGAGTGCCCGGCCTGCACCAGCGCGCGGGCCGTCGTGAGCCCCGCCAGGCCCGCGCCGACCACGACGACCTCCGCTTGCTGCGCCGCCGTCGACGCCACAGCGGCCGCGGGTGCGCCGAGCGGCCCGGCGCCGAGGACCGTCCCCGCACCTGCGGTCACGCCTGCCCCGAGAAGGGCTCGCCTGCTCAGTCCTGTCTCGGCCATGGCAGCCCTCCGGTCGGCTCGTCTGACGAACACAACGAGCCAGCCACCGAACGGCTACTGAGTCGCTCCTGTGCGGCTACTGTGGCCGGAGGTCTTGCGACCGGACGGGATCATCCATACCGGACATCCATATTGGGAGGGACGATGGAGACACCGGAGCTGATGGCCGACCTCGCCGAACGCCTGCGCGAGCACCAGGTGTTCGGACCCGCGGTCGAACGGGACGGCGTCACCGTCGTGCCGGTCGCGTCGGTGCGCGTCGGCGGCGGCGTCGGCGGACGCGGCAAGGCTTCGGGAGGGGGCGGCTACGGCGTGGTCGCCAAGCCCGCCGGGGCCTGGGTGGTCAAGCAGGGCGGAGACGTCTCCTGGCAGCCGGCCATCGACGTCAACCGCGCGATCATCGGTGGCCAGGCCGTCGCCGCGTTGCTGCTGCTGTTGCTGACGCGCCTGCTGCGCCGTCGCTGACCGCTCGCGGGCCTAGGCGCATCGGCACGTCGCCTCGCGCGTTTCCGGCGACGCGGACTACCGGGTCAGCGACCCCGCTGCTCGGGAACCGTCTCGGGGCAGCGAAGGATTCCCAGGGCCTGGTTGATCGCTTCCTGGGTGAGTCGTTCGTTGCTGGTCGAGGCGGCGATGATCAGGTTGCTGGTCATCTCGATCTCGGCCAGCACCTCGTCGTCGACTGTCTGGACGTTGAGTATGTCGTACATGCTGCTCCCCACCGTGCGGTTGCCGTCCGGCCACACCCCACTGCGGCCGGGGGCGGTGTTCCGCTGGTGTCATTCTTCTCGGGTCGGTTGGCCTGCGCAGGCGAATCGGTGAAATCACCGGCGGTGTCCGCGCATGAGAGCCACGCGGGCGGGGTAGGCGTCATCACGACTACCCAGCGTGTCCGGAAGCCGGGCACCTGACGGCCGGGCCGGCTCCTGGCCGTGAGACGACGGGAGCGAAGCGTTGGACGACGTACTCCGTGGCCTGGCGATCTACCTGGTGCTGTTGCTGTTGTTCCGGCTGGCCGGAAAACGGTCCCTGGCGCAGGCGACGACCTCCGACCTGCTGCTGCTCCTCGTCGTCGGTGAGGCCACCCAGCAGGTGGCCGGCCGTGACTTCAGCGTCCGCGTCGCGCTGACGCTGATCGTGCTCCTGCTCGGGCTGAACCGGCTGATCGACTACCTCGCCGTTCGCCAGTCACGGGTGACCAAGGACGGGCCGGTCGTGCTCGTCGACAACGGCGAGCCGTTGCACGACCGGATGGGCAAGGCCCGGGTGACTCCCGAGGACGTGCTCTCCCATGCCCGGCTCGCGCACGGGCTCGAACGGATGGACGACATCCAGTACGCCGTCCTCGAGACCGACGGCGGAATCGCGATCATGCCGCGCGACAGCAGCAGTTCCGAAGCTCATCGACCGGGCTAGTCCGCTGGGCAAGTCCGACGGGGCTATTCCGGCCGACCCGCGTGTCAGCGGCGTCGCCGGTTGACCAGGATGATGCCGGCGACGACGAGGGCCGCGCCGACCGCGAGCAGGGGGGTCACCTGCTCGTCGAGCAGGACCGCGCCGATCGCGATGGCCGACAGCGGGACGAAGAAGATGAACGCCGCGGCGCGGCTGGCCTCACCCGCTCGGATCAGCCAGAACCACAGGGCCCACGCCAGCGTCGTACCCACCAGGGCGGAGTAGCCCAGCCCGACCCACAGCCCCGGCACCCAGGTGATCTCGGCCGGCCCCTCGACGACGAGCCCGAGCGCAGTGAGCGCCGCCCCGCCGATGACGAACTGCACGGTGATCGTCACCGGTCCGACCAGCATCTCCTCCTTGCGCTTGACCAGGACTGTGCCGAACGCCCAGGCGACCGCGGCGACCAGCGCGATCGCCACGCCCTGCGGCGCGATGTCGCCGTTCAGGCCGTCCCAGCTGACCGTGACGATGCCGGCGAAGCCGAGCAGCAACCCGAGCATCTTGGTGACCGACAGGCTCTCGCCGAGCACCGGCCAGGCGAGCAACCCGGTGAGCACGGGCTGCAGGTAGAGCAGCACGGCGGCCATCCCGGTGGGCAGGTCCATGATGGCGACGGTCTGCAGCCCGAGGAACAGCACGACGTTGAGGAACGCGAGCAGCAGGTACGTCGGCCAGGTGGTCCGCCACCGCAGCGACATCCCCGGCCGCCAGGCGAACGCGGCCATCGCCGCACCGCCGAGCAGCGCGCGCAGGCCCGCGAACAGCAGGGGCGGGCAGTACTCCAGGCCGAGCTTGATCGCGGCGAACGTCGACGACCAGGCGACAACCAGGAGTACGACCATCAGCGTGTGCACACCGCGCGCCCGGTCGGTGCTCCGGATCGTCTCCACGAGGTCCGATTCTCCGGGCCGCGGCGGCGGACCCGGACGGCAGGGCACGCGGTCGCCGCAGACCGTCGGCGCAGGGACGGGCGCCGGCCGGGGTCAGCCGACCAGCGAGCTCTGCAGCTGGTACATCGACGAGCGGTAGATGTGCTGGCCGAACTCTACGAAGCGACCGGTGTCGTCGTACACCACCCGCTCCATCGTCAGGCACGCCGCCGGTGTCTCCTCCTCGAGCAGCGCGGCCTCCTCGTCGGTCAGCAGCCGCGCGCCGACGCTCTGGTGCGCGATCTTCATGTGCACGCCCATGGCCCGCAGGCACTCGTAGAGACCTCGTTCGGCCAGGTCGGCCTCGCTCACCTCGAGCCGGGCGGGCAGGTGGTTGGTGAGGATCGCCAGCGGCACCCCGTCGGCGCTGCGCAGCCGACGGACCCGGACGAGGTCCGCGCCGTCACCGGTGACGGCCGGACCCACCGCGGCCTGCACGTGCGGCCCCGGCGGTCCGGTCGTGAGCTCGAGCAGGCGCGTGCTCGGGCGGTGCCCGGCCTTGCCGAGGTCGTCGAACAGGCTGGTAAGCCGGGTCTCCCGGCTGATCGGGGAGTGCACGACCTGTGTCCCCACGCCGCGTTTGCGGACCAGCAGTCCGCGCTGCACCAGCTCCTGGATCGCCTGCCTGGCGGTCGGCCGGGCCAGGCCCAGGCGCGTGGTCAGGGACAGCTCGTTCTCCAGCCGGTCACCCGGCGCCAGGGTGCCGTCGAGGATCGCGGCCTCGATCGCCGTGGACAGCTGGTGGTACAGCGGCGTCGGGCTGGTGCGGTCCAGCGTGACGTCGAGCTGCACGGCAGCGGCACGCTCGGGCATGCCCCCGAGGGTACGTCGAGGGACGGTCAGAGCATATTGAAATAATGTCTGGACAAAGCGTTGACCACGTCCCGGGCCGCTCCTAGTGTCGTGCCCATCGCCGCCCACTCCGGAGAGCCGATGATCCAGCCAGTCCGGTCGCACGAGGTCCTGACGTTCGGCCGCAGCGGCGTAGACATCTACCCCCTCCAGGTGGGCGTCGGGCTCGAGGACGTGCAGACGTTCGGCAAGTTCCTCGGTGGCACGACGGCGAACGTGGCCGTAGCCGCGGCGCGCCTGGGTCGCCGGGCCGCGATCATCACCGGCGTCGGCGACGACCCGTTCGGGCGCTACGTCCGCCGGGAGCTTCGCGACCTTGGTGTCGACGACCGGCACGTGGTGGTCGACCACGAGCACCCCACTCCGGTGACGTTCTGCGAGATCTTCCCTCCGGACGAGTTCCCACTGTGGTTCTACCGGCGCCCGACCGCGCCGGACATGCAGGTCAGGCCGAGCGACATCGACTTCGACGCCGTACGCGCGGCCGACCTGGTGTGGGTGTCGACGACCGGCCTCAGCGAGGAGCCCAGCCGGGAGTCGCACTTCGAGGTGCTGGCAGCCCGCGGCCAGAAGCGCTTCACCGTCCTCGACCTCGACTACCGGCCGATGTTCTGGGACGACGCCGCCGCCGCGACGGCGCAGGTGCAGAAGGCGCTCCCGCAGGTCACGGTTGCTGTGGGCAACCGCGAGGAGTGCGAGGTCGCGGTCGGCGAGAGCGACCCCGAGAAGGCCGCCGACGCACTGCTCGACGCCGGCGTGGAGATCGCCGTGGTCAAGCAGGGGCCGGGCGGTGTGCTGGGCAAGACCCGCACCGAGCGGGCGGTGTCCGCACCGATCCCGGTGGAGGTCGTCAACGGGCTCGGCGCGGGCGACGGCTTCGGCGGCTCGCTCGCGCACGGGCTGCTGGCGGGCTGGCCGCTGGAGAAGGTGCTGCAACGTGCCAACGCAGCCGGCGCCATCGTGGCCTCCCGGCTGGAGTGCTCGACGGCCATGCCCACCGGGGCCGAGGTCGACGTGCTGCTCGCGGGCGAGGACCCGAACGCGCGAGCCGGTGACCCGCGATGACCGACTTCGCCACGACGTACGCCGAGATCACCGAGATCCGTGCCCGGCATCCGGAGCGGATCAAGAAGCTGCTGGGCTCGCGCCGTCGCCGCGACCTGCTCGCCGCCGACGGCCGGCTGATGATCGTCGCCTGCGACCACCCCGCCCGGGGAGCGCTGGCCGCGAACGGGCGGGCCAACGCGATGGCCGACCGCCGGGACCTGCTCGACCGGCTCGTCACCGCGCTGGCACGCCCGGGGGTCGACGGCGTCCTCGCGACCGCCGACGTCGCCGAGGACCTGCTTCTGCTCGGTGCGCTCGAGGACAAGGTCGTTTTCTCCTCGCTCAACCGCGGCGGGCTGGCCGGCAGCGTGTTCGAGCTCGACGACCGGATGACGGCCTACGACGTGCAGGGCACGATCGAGGCAGGCTTCGACGGGGCCAAGATGCTCACCCGGATCGACCTCGACGACCCGGCGACCGTCGCCACCCTGGAGTCGTGCGGCCGGGCCGTCACCGAGCTCAACCGTGCTGAGGTCGTGGCCCTGGTCGAGCCGTTCCTGTGCGGTCGCGTCGACGGACGTGTGGTCAACGACCTCAGCCCGGACGCCGTGATCAGGTCAGTGGCGATCGCGCAGGGTCTGGGCGCCTCCAGCGCGTACACGTGGATGAAGCTGCCGGTCGTCGACGAGATGGCACGGGTCATGGACTCCACCACCCTGCCGACGCTGCTGCTGGGCGGCGACCCCAGCGGCGCGCAGGAGGAGACGTACGCGCAGTGGCAGTCCGCGCTGGCGCTGCCGTCGGTGCGCGGCCTCGTCGTCGGCCGAGCACTTCTGTACCCCGCGGACGACGATGTCACCAAGGCCGTGGACACCGCCGTGTCCCTGGTGCGCTGAGAGGGCGAGACCTGTGACGACAACCAGAACCAGCAACGACCTGTTCCTGCCGGCGGGCTCGGCCAAGGCAGACGGCTACGACGTCGTGGTGACGCCCGAGTCGGCCGGTTGGGGGCACACGAGCCTGCGGGTGCTGAACCTCGCCGAGGGCGAGAGCAGGACCGTCGACAGCGGGCCCGACGAGCTGTTCGTCGTACCCCTCCAGGGGTCGGCGACGGTCGAGCTCGACGGCGAGATCATCGGCCTCGAAGGCCGCGCGGACGTGTTCTCCGGGCCGACAGACCTGGCGTACGTTCCGGTCGGCTCCCGCGTGCGGGTCGAGTCGATCGCCGGCGGACGGTTCGCGCTCGCCGGTGCGCGCACCGACAAGGTGCTGCCGTTCCGCTACGGATCCCGCGCCGAGGTTCCGGTCGAGCTGCGCGGCGCCGGACAGTGCAGCCGCCAGGTGCGCAACTTCGGCATGGTCGACACCTTCGAGGCCGGCGCGGTGCTCGCGTGCGAGGTCGTCACGCCCGGCGGCAACTGGTCGAGCTACCCCGCACACAAGCACGACGAGCAGACCGCGACCGAGTCCGAGCTGGAGGAGATCTACTACTTCGAGATCGCGACGGGGCCTGACGGCCAGCCCGGGTTCGGCTACCACCGCACCAGCTCCTCGCCGGCGGGGGCCGTCGACGTGCTGGCGGAGGTGCGTGACCGCGACACCGCGCTGGTGCCGTACGGCTGGCACGGACCGTGCATGGCCGCGCCGGGCTTCGACATGTACTACCTCAACGTGATGGCCGGCCCCGGCGAGGAGCGGGCGTGGATGATCTCCGACCACCCCGACCAGCGCTGGGTCCGCGACACGTGGGCCGACCAGGCCGTCGACCCGCGGCTCACCTCGGCGCAGGGAGGTCACTGATGCCGGCCGAGCCCACGGTGCGGCTGACGGTCGCGCAGGCGATGGTGCGGCTGCTGGCGGCGCAGTACACCGAGCGCGACGGTGTCGAGCAGCGGCTCTTCGCGGGCTGCTTCGGCATCTTCGGCCACGGCAACGTCGCCGGCTTCGGCCAGGCGCTGCTGCAGTCCGAGGTCGAGGACCCCGACCTGCTGCCCTACGTCCTCGGCCGCAACGAGCAGGCAATGGTGCACAGCGCGACGGCGTACGCACGGATGAAGGACCGGCTGCAGACCTGGGTCGTCACCTCCAGCGTCGGTCCGGGTGCGACCAACATGGTCACCGGTGCCGCGCTGGCCACGATCAACCGGCTGCCGGTGCTGCTGCTGCCCGCGGACACGTTCGCCGACCGCAGTGCCTCCCCGCTGCTGCAGGAACTCGAGCTCCCGCAGTCCGGCGACGTCACCGTCAACGACTGCTTCCGGCCGGTGTCGAGGTACTTCGACCGCATCTGGCGCCCGGAGCAGATGCCGGCCGCGATGCTGTCGGCGATGCGGGTGCTCACCGACCCGGCCGAGACCGGCGCCGTGACCGTGTGCCTCCCGCAGGACGTGCAGGCGCAGGCGTACGACTGGCCGTCGTCGCTGTTCGCGAAGCGGGTCTGGCACGTCGCTCGCCCGGTCCCGGAGCCGTCCGCCCTCGAGCGTGCGGTCGCGGTCATCCGCGGGGCGCGGCGGCCGATGGTGGTCGCCGGCGGTGGTGTCGTCTACTCCCGGGCCACCGAGGCGCTCGCGCAGCTCTGCCAGGTCACCGGCATCCCGGTGGGCCAGACCCAGGCAGGCAAGGGCGCGCTGGTCCACGACCATCCACAGTGTCTGGGCGCGGTCGGCTCCACCGGCACGACCGCGGCCAACGCGATCGCGGATGCAGCAGACGTCGTGGTCGGGATCGGCACCCGCTGGTCCGACTTCACCACGGCGAGCCGTACGGCGTTCCAGGCCGACGGCGTGCGGTTCGTCAACATCAACGTGGCGACGCTCGACGCAACCAAGCACGCCGGGCTCAGCCTGGTCGCCGACGCCCGAGAGACGATCGCCGCGCTGACCGCCGGACTGCGCGACTTCCACGTCAGCGAGGAGTACGCCGACCAGATCGCCCGGCTCAAGGGCGAGTGGGAGCGGACCGTCGACGCCGCGTACCACCCACGCAGCGGCAACGGCGGCACCGACGGGTTGCTGACCCAGAGCGAGGTGATCGGCCGGGTCAACGAGCTTTCCGACCCACGTGACGTCGTCGTCTGCGCCGCGGGGTCGATGCCCGGTGACCTGCACAAGCTGTGGCGCACGCGTGACCCCAAGGGCTACCACGTCGAGTACGGCTACTCCTGCATGGGCTACGAGGTTGCCGGCGGCCTGGGCGCGAAGCTGGCCTGCCCCGACCGCGACGTGTTCGTCATGGTCGGCGACGGGTCGTACCTGATGATGCCGAGCGAGCTCGTCACCGCCGTGCAGGAGCACGTCAAGGTCATCGTCGTGCTCGTGCAGAACCACGGGTTCGCCTCGATCGGTGCGTTGTCGGAGGAGCTCGGGTCGCAGCGTTTCGGGACGCGGTACCGATTCCGCTCCGAAGGGTCGGGGCGCCTCGACGGCGACCTCCTGCCGGTCGACCTGGCCCTGAACGCCGAGAGCCTGGGCGTCGACGTCATCCGTGCCGGCAACACCGACGAGCTCGCGGTCGCGCTGAAGACCGCCAAGGCCGCGACCGGCAGCACGCTCATCCACGTCGAGACCGACCCCAACGCCTCATCGCCCGACTCACAGTCGTGGTGGGACGTGCCGGTCAGCGAGGTCTCCGACCTGGAGTCCACCCAGTCCGCCCGGAAGGTCTACGAGCAGCACAAGGCCGCACAGCGTCCGTACGTACGGCCTGCGGAGCCGAGCGACCCGTCCGCCCCCACCCAGGAGGAAGACTCATGACGTCCACCGGCCGAATCCGGATCGGCTCCGCCCCCGACTCGTGGGGTGTCTGGTTCCCGAGCGACCCCGAGCAGACCCCGGCGGACCGGTTCTTCGACGAGGTGGCCGGCGCCGGCTACGACTGGATCGAGATCGGTCCCTACGGCTACCTGCCGACCGACCCCGGCGAGCTCACCGCGAAGCTCGAGCAGCACGGGCTGAAGGTGTCCGCGGGCACGGTCTTCGAGCACCTGCACCGGGCGGACTCGTGGGAGCACGTGTGGGCGCAGGTCACCGACGTCGCCGCGCTGACCAGGGCGGTGGGCGGTGAGCACCTGGTGGTGATCCCCGAGCCCTGGCGCGACCACAAGACCGGAGCGCCCAAGGAGCCGCGCGAGCTCACGCCGGCCCAGTGGGACCGGCTGACCGGGGAGATGGACCGGCTCGGCCGGCGGGTGCTGGAGGAGTACGGCCTGAAGGTGCAGTTCCACTCGCACGCCGACAGCCACGTCGGCTTCCAACGTGACATCGAGCGCTTCGTCGAGGCGACCGATCCGGCGTACGTGAACCTGTGCCTCGACACCGGGCACGTGTCGTACTACCGCGGCGACAACCTCGACCTGGTCCGGAGGTACCCCGAGCGGATCGGCTACCTGCATCTGAAGCAGGTCGACCCCGCGGTGATCGACAAGGTGCACGCCGAGGACCTGTCCTTCCCCGAGGCGGTGAAGCTCGGCGCGATGATCGAGCCCCCGCACGGCGTGCCGGACCTCCCGCCGCTGCTCGAGGAGGTGGAACGGCTCGGCGTGGACATGTTCGCGATCGTCGAGCAGGACCTCTACCCGTGTGCCCCCGACGTACCCCTGCCGATCGCCCGTCGCACGCACACCTACCTCTCCTCCTGCGGCGGCGCGCGGTGGGAGATCGGCGCCCCGCGCGGCTGACGACCCTCCTTCGCGCCGAGATTGCGCGAGCGGCCCGATTTTCTTGCGTCGCGAAGGGTGGCTGGCCGTGCTCAGCGGACCCGGACGGCGATGCCCGGGTAGTCGAGCACCAGGCCGGCGTCGTCGTAGACCAGCACGCAGGCGAAGTCGAAGCGCGGCGCGGCGTAGTCGTAGCTCTGCCCGGGTGCCTGGTCCGCGGCGCGTTCGTAGGTCTGCTCCAGGCGTTCGACCGCGAGACCCACAGCGCGCACGTATGCCGCGGGTGCCTCCGAGCGGGCGCCGACCTCCAGACCCATCCGGTGCACGGGGAAGGCGTTGGTCATCGCCGAGGACTCCAGGTCGACGTCGAGACAGCCGTCGAGGTGCGGCGCTTCCCGGCCGTCGACGCGCCAGTGTCCCGCGCCGTCGGACTCCAGCAGCGTGCTGCTGGTGCCCGCGGACGACCGGCCATCGACCCGGGCGGTCCGCGTCGTCCAGGTGTCGTCGACGTCGATGGCGTACTCGACGAACCAGGGCTCGTCGTCCTCGACCGCACTGGTGCATCCGGCAATCCGCCACCCGTGGTCTCGCGGTTCGAAGAACACCGTCTCGAAGCCTGATCGCGCGTCCTGGTGTCGCCAGGCGGCGCCGGCGGGCGGGGGTTTGAGGGTCACGGACCCAATCTCGCACGGCGGGTCAACTGCACTGGGTCAACCGCAGGACCGGTCCAGTCGCCAGCGCTGCTCACCGCCGTAGACGTGGCCGTGCCCTGGCGTGGTGCCGAGCGCGGCGACGAGGTCGAGGGAGGTGGTGACGTAGCTCAGCCCCGGCACCCACGGGGTGTCGTCCGGCCATCCCTGCGGCCGTTGCACCGCCGTGCGCATGCTCCAGAAGGAGACGGGGTCGTCCGGGTTGCCCAGGACGCGTTCCCGCACCGGTCCGACGGTCAGGTCTCCCGGCTGGGCCGTCGTCGCACCCCCGGGCACGCCCGCCCAGACCACACTGCACACCTGGGTGGCCGCACGGTCCTGCGTCAGCACGGACTGCCCGAGCAGCGCGCCCAGACTCTCGCCGTACAGATGCAGGGTCGGCCGCCGCCCCTCGGGCACTGCCGCCAGGCGGCGCGTGACCGCCTCGAACAGCGCCTGCGCGGACCGCTCCTGCGCCGACCGGTTCACCAGCAGCTCGACCCAGCTCGGCGCCGTACCGCCCTGCATCGCGACCGTTGCCATGTCGCCGTCCAGGCCCCGTTCGAAGCCGTTGACCGCACGCATGTTGACCCACCCGGTCCCGGTCGGGAACGTGACCACCACCGCCTCGCGGTCGAACGCGCCCCGCCGTTCCATCCGGTGTACGGCGAGGGTCGCCCGCTCCCGCGGGGTCGCGGCCTCATCGATGCCGACGTAGACCCGTACCGCGCCGACGCGTGAGGGCAGCGAGAGCGTGGGCTCGTTGTCTCCCGGGTACGGCAGCGCGGTCAACACCGATCCGCCACCGGCTGCGCCGGCGACGAGCGGGAGCAGCGCACAGGCGATGACCCCGCCGACGACCCGGCGGGCCGTCGCCGCGCGCAGCAGCCGTCGCAGGCCGCGACCCGACGCGACCAGCAGCGCGCACGTGAGCGCCGAGGCGACCAGCGCAAGCAGCCAGTACTGCTCGTCGGGCGGCGCGAGGCCGACCGCGCGGTTGCCCTGCCGCAGCCAGATGTCGCCCACCAGCAGCGCGGCCGTCCCCAGCCCGGTCGCCACGGACAGCACCGACCAGCGCAGCCCGGGCGCCGAGGACGCCGGGACGAGCCGCCGCTCGAGGCGCGCGAGCGGAGCGGAGAGCCCGAGAGCGATGGCGATGAGCAACCCGCTGAGGACGCCCTGCACGAGCGCCGGACGCGGGAGCAGCGACGGCAGGAGCGAGAGCCCGAAGGCGGGCG
>DATMEB010000105.1:0-122889 GCA_035557095.1 Nocardioidaceae bacterium
CGGCCGAGGCCGCCGCGTACGCCGCGCTCTCCTACAGCCGTGAGCGCGAGCAGTTCGGCGGGCCGCTCACCGACCTCCCGACGGTTCGGGCGTCACTCTCCACCCAGGTGGCGACGGTGCGCCGGCTCCTGCAGACAGCCCTCGACGGCACGAACGCCGACGACTCCGTGGCGAGGGCGGCCGCGCTCTCACCGATGCTGGACGACGCCGTCGACGTCGTGGCCGATGCCGTGCAGTCGCACGGCGGATACGGCTACATGGTCGAGTACCGCGTGGAGGGCCTGCTGCGCGACCTGGTCTCGCTGCGAGCGGCGTCGGGGGCGACGGAGGCCGCTCGGTGGGCGGCCGATGCGCTGGTCGAGGCCGGGGCATGAGCGCCGGCGTCCGTCCCCTCGCGGGCACGCGGGTCCTCGACTTCTCGACCCTGCTGCCGGGCCCCCTCGCGACGCTGCTGCTGGCCGAGGCGGGCGCCGAGGTGCTGCAGGTCGAACGGCCGCCGCGCGGGGACGAGATGCGTGGCTACCAGCCGAGACTCGGCGCAGACTCCGCCAACTACACGCTCCTCAACCGCGGCAAGCGCAGTGCCGCCGTCGACCTCAAGGATCCTGATGTCCGGGACCGCCTCCTCGAGCTCGTTGTCGACGTGGACGTACTCGTGGAGCAGTTCCGGCCCGGGGTGATGGACCGGCTCGGCCTCGGCTACGACGACGTCAGGGCCGCGAACCCCGGCATCGTCTACTGCTCCATCACCGGGCACGGGCAGACCGGGCCGTCGGCCGGTAGAGCCGGCCACGACCTCACCTACCTGGCCGAGTCCGGCCTGCTCGGCAACGTCGTCGACGCCGACGGCGAACCGCACCTGCCGCACACCGTGATCGCCGACATCGCCGGCGGCACCTACCCCGCCGTACTCAACATCCTGCTCGCGCTGCACCAGCGGGCAACGACCGGCGAGGGTTGCCACCTCGACATCGGGATGACCCCGAACCTCGGCACGCTCGCGTACGGCTACCTGGCGACCCACGCGGGCAGCGGGTCCTGGCCGGTCCCCGGCGACGGCCTGCTCACCGGGGGCAGCCCGCGCTACCGCATCTACCGAACGGCCGACGGCCGGCACGTCGCGGCCGCGCCGCTGGAGGAGCGGTTCTGGCAGCGCTTCTGCGACCTGGTCGGGCTGCCCGACGAGCTGCGCGCCGACGAGGGACGCGAGGGCGAGGTCATCGCAGCCGTCGCCGAGCGGGTGGCTGCGCAGACGGCCGACCACTGGCGGTCGCTGTTCGCCGAGGAGGACGTCTGCTGCAGCGTGGTCGCGACCTTCGACGAGGCCGCGCGCACCCAGGACCTGCGCACCGAGTCCGCGCACCGCGTCGTCGGCGACGGGTTCGACGTCGCGGCGCTGCCGGTGCCGGTGGCCGAGGGGTTCCGTGCACCGCCCGGTGCGCTTGGGTCGCCGCCGTTGCGCACCGGGCTGGACGCTCTCGCGTTCGCCGAGCCGAAGGCGCATCGCACCGGCGTCGCAGGTGCGTCATGAGGGCGGCCGTCGTGAAGGAGTTCGGGCCTCCGGAGTCGCTGCAGCTCGCGGAGATGCCCGACCCCGAGGCCGGACCGGGGACAGTGGTCGTGGAGGTGACAGCCGCCGGTGTGAACTTCCCCGACGTCCTCGTGGTCGCCGGGACCTACCAGATCCTGCCGCCGCGCCCGTTCAGCCCGGGCAAGGAGGTCGCGGGCACCGTCCGCGCCGTCGGTGCCGGCGTGACCGGCCTGGCCGTGGGGGACCGAGTGCTTGCCCAGGTCGAGTACGGCGGCTACGCCGAGTGCGTCGTCGTCTCCGCCTGTCAGGTCGTGCCCCTGCCCGACGAGGTCCCGGCGATCGAGGCCGCGGCGGTGGGTCTCACCGGTCTCACCGCGCATGTCGCGCTGCAGCGTCGTGCCCGCCTCCGACCCGGCGAGACCGTCCTCGTGACCGGCGCCGGGGGTGGCGTCGGGGCCGCCGGCGTACAGCTGGCGAAGGCCTGGGGTGCCACTGTGCTGGCCGTCGCCCGCGACGAGGAGCGGGCCGCGGTCGCGGCCGACCAGGGTGCCGATCACGTTCTCGTGGCCGGACCCATGCTGCGCGACGACGTCCGCCGGCTCACCGACGGGCGGGGCGCCGACGTGGTGCTGGAGACCGTCGGCGGCGACGTGTTCACCCAGGTCCTGCGGGCGACGGCCTGGGAGGGACGCGTCGTGGTCATCGGCTTCGCCTCCGGTGACCTGCCGACCGTCAAGGCGGGACTGCTGCTGGTCAAGAACATCGGCGTGCTCGGCCTGCAGGTCAGCGACTACCGCGACCGCGAGCCCGAGACCGTGCGCGACGCCCTTGCCGAGCTGCTCGCCCTGCGGGCCGCCGGCCGGTACTCGGTGCCGGTCGCGCGCACCTACCCCCTGGCCGAGGCCGGGGCCGCCCTGGCCGACGTGCAGCGGGGAGGCCTCACCGGTCGCGTCGTCCTCACCTGCACGCGCTCGGCGACCGCTCCCGAGGGAGGAGACCCGTCGTGACCCACCCGCCGACCACCGCGCCGCCGTCGCAGCACCCGGGCATCCGCCCGGACAGTCGCCTGACCGAGGCCCTCGTGGAGGAGTACACCGCCGACGGGGCATGGAAAGCGCACACCCTGCGTTCGCTGCTGACCGACGCAGCCGCACTGCACCCGCATCGTGTCGCCGCCGTGGACCGCAGCACGGCCGCGCCGAACGCCGGCCGGCTCACCTACGCCGAGCTCGACGACCGGGCGCATCGCTACGCCTTCGGTCTGTACGCGCTGGGTGTCCGGCCCGGCGACACCGTGTCGGTGATGCTCCCCAACCGGTCCGACTTCGCGGCGCTGATCTTCGCGATCAACGAGGTCGGTGCCGTCTACAACGGCATCCCGGCCGCGTACGGCGAGCGCGAGGTCGAGGTCATCCTGCGTCGCACCCGCGCACGGGTCGTCGTCGTCACCGAGCGGTTCGGGAGCAACCGCCCCCTCGATCTCGTCCAGCGCCTCCGCCCGGGCCTGCCCGACCTGCAGCACGTCGTCGTCGCCGAGGGCGAGGGTGGCACGACGACGCTGTCGTCGCTGCTCGACGCACCGGAGGTCGACCTGCCCGACGTCGACCCGCGCGCGCTCTGCCACGTCGGCTTCACCTCCGGTACCACGGGTGAGCCCAAGGGCGTCATGAACACCCACCAGACCCTGCGGGCGGTGCTGGACGGCTGGGTGGCGCAACAGGGCCGGGAGTCTCTCGGCGACCACGTGGTCAACCTCATCGCCTCCCCGGTCGGTCACCACACCGGCTTCCTGTGGGGAGTGCTGCTGACCACACTGGTTCGCGGCACTGCCGTCTACCTCGACCGCTGGGTGCCCGAGCAGGTCCCGCCGGTGGTCCGCGAGGAGCAGGTGACGACGATGTTCTCGGCGCCGACCTTCCTGCAGGACCTGATGCAGACCGACCTCGTCGACGACGAGCACTGCCCGTTGCGCACCGTCGTGCTCGCCGGTGGCCCGGTTCCGCGCACGCTGCCCGCCACCGCGGGCGAGACCTTCGGCTGCTACGTCTGCCCCGCGTGGGGGATGACCGAGCTCGGGATCGGCATCTCCTGTTCGCCGCACCTGTCGCCCGGGGCGACCGCCACCGACGGGGTACCGGTTCCGTGGACCGAGGTGCGGGTGGTCGGTCCGGACGGCACGGAGGCCGCCGCCGACGTGGTGGGGAGTCTGCAGATCCGCGGTCCTGGCCTGTTCCTCGGCTACCTCGAGCTTCCGGAGGCCACCGCGGCCGAGATCGGACCGGACGGCTGGTTCACGACCGGCGACACCGCCCGGTGGACGAGCCACGGCCACGTACTGCTCGAAGGACGCACCAAGGACATCGTCATCCGCGGAGGCGAGAACATCCCCGTCACGGTCGTCGAGAGCCTGCTCTACCAGCACCCGGAGGTCCTCGAGGCCGCGGTCGTCGGCGTACCCGACCCACGGCTGGGTGAGCGTGCCTGTGCCGTTGTGGTGCCCACCGGCGACGTGGTGCCCACCCTCGCCGAGCTCTGCGACTTCCTCGTGACCCAGGGGCTCTCCCGGCACTTCCTGCCCGAACGCGTCGAGGTCGTCGACGCCCTGCCCAAGACCCCGAGCGGCAAGATCCGCAAGGTCGAGCTGCGAGAGAGGTACGCCCCTTGAGCACGTTGTTCGTCGGCGTCGGCCGGATGGGTGCTCCCATGGCGCGGCTGCACTCCGCTGTGCACGAGACCGTCCTGCTCGACAGCGACCCGTCGGTCGCCGACGCCCTCGGCGAGGAGATCGGCTGCGCCGTCGCGGCCGATGTCGGCTCGGTCCCCGATGCGGTCGACACCGTCATCCTCATGCTGCCCAGCAGCGCGGTGGTCGAGACCGTCCTGCTGGACGAGGGGCTGCTGGCACGGGTGCCCACCGGTGGGCTCGTCATCGACATGGGGTCGTCGGTTCCAGCCAGCACGCGCCGGCTGTCCGCCGCGGCGGCCGAGCGCCGCGTCGGCTACGTCGACGCCCCCGTCTCCGGCGGTGTCTCCAAGGCCACGACGGGCCAGCTGACGATCATCGTCGGCGGCGAGACCGACGAGGTCGAACGCGCCCGGCCGCATCTGGAGCCCCTTGGCTCGACCGTGCACCACGTCGGACCGTCGGGGGCGGGCCACGCCGCGAAGGCGCTCAACAACCTGGCGTCCGCCTCCAACCTGGCCGCCGCCGCGGAGGTCCTCACCGTCGCGCGCTCCTTCGGCATCACCCCCGAGGCGATGGTGGAGGTGCTCAACAGCTCCACCGGACGGTCGCAGGCCAGCGAGGTGAAGTACCCCCGGCACGTCCTCACCGGGGCGTGGGACTCCGGGTTCGCGATGGACCTGATGATCAAGGACCTCGACATCGCCCTCGAGCTGGCCCGCGACGAGGGCGCGACCACACCGGTCACGACGTCGGCCCGCGATGCCGCCGTGCGGGCCCGCGAGGCCCTCGGTGGCGCCGGTCTGGACCACACCGAGGTGGCGCGCTGGTACGAGGGCGTCAACGATGCCTCGTTGCGCGCCCATGACCACGACAGCGGGGATCCCGGCGAGCCCCGCAACGATGAGGAGAGCCGATGAGCGAGCAGGCGCAGCAGTACGTCGACGACATGGCGCGCAGCCGTGGGTACGTCCTCGACTACCACAAGGTGATGGCCAAGCACGACTTTCCCGTGCTGCAGGCCGCCAACGGGCTGGTCAGCGCCGCCTATCTCGAGCAGCGCTCGCTGGACCGGCGTACCAAGGAGCTGCTGTTCATCCTCAGCCTCACCGTCATGCGCGCGTCGAAGGGGCACATCCAGAGCCACATCCGCGTCGCGCTCGACCTCGGCGTCACGCCCCAGGAGATCCTCGAGGCCATTGAGATCGCCCTGCCCGAGGCCGGCATCGTCGCCTTCCAGACCGGCTTCGACGCCTGGTGCGAGGTCGTGGGTGCGGACGGCCTCGAACCTACGGTGACGGTGCACGAAGGCGGCAGCGGCGGGTCGTCGTGACCGATCCGGCCGGTGTCGTCCGCGACGACCCCCGCCGGCGCGACCTCTACGAGCTCGTGGTCGTGCGGCACGGCACCCGCGAGGCCCGGCGCAGCGAGGTCTTCCTCAACTACGCCCAGTACGGCGAGCCCGACGGCCCGTTCGTCGTCGACTACTACCTGTGGGTGCTGCGTAGCCACACCCATACCGTGCTGGTCGACACCGGGTACGCCCGCGGCCCCGCCGAGGCACGAGGCCGGCAGGTGCTGGTGGAGCCGGCCGAGGCCTACCGAGCCCTCGGTGTCGACACCGACACCGAGCTGTCGATCGTCGTCACGCACGCCCACTACGACCACATCGGCAACGTCGACCTCTTCCCCAACGCCACCGTCATCGCCAGTGCCGCCGAGGTCGACTTCTGGTCCAGCCCGGTCTCGCTCAAGCCGCTCCTCGGCCACTTCACCGAGCCGGAGGAGATCGCGGCTCTCTCACGGGTCGACGCGGAGGGCAGGCTGCGCCGGTTCTCCGGCTCGACGGAAGTCGCCCCCGGCGTGGTCGTCACCGAGGTCGGTGGCCACACCCCCGGGCAGAGCATGGTGACCGCACCGACGTCCGCGGGCACGGTCCTGCTCACGTCCGACGCCGTCCACTTCACCGAGGAGCTGGACAGGGACATGCCCTTCGTCGCGGTCACCGATCTCCCCGCCATGTACCAAGGTCTGCAGAACGTCCGCGACCTCGTCGCCGCCGGGGAGGTCGACCACGTGGTCACCGGCCACACCGCCGGCGTACTCGACGAGCTCGAGCCGTGGAACGACGACCTCGCCGGCGTGGCCGGGGTCATCGGGAGGCTGGAGCGGTGATCTCCCGCGCCTGGCTGGACGAGTGGGCCGCTGCGGTGGCGCGGGACGCCGAGAACGCGCACATCGGCCGGTTCACCGACGTCACGGTGCGGGTCGTCGACGACAACGGCGCCGACGTCGTACTCCACTACGACCACGGGCGGGTGCAGGTCGAGGACGCGCCGGAGGCCGAGCACCGTGCCTTCGACGCCGACCTGGTGCTGCGCGGGCCGGCGTCGGCCTGGGCGGAGCTGGTCGACCCCGAGCCGGCGCCCCGGCGCCACGACCTGCTCTCGCTGACGAAGGCGGCCGACGGGATCGAGGTAGTGCGTGGCCGCGAGCACCTGCTGCGACATCTGCGGGTGCTGACCCGGCTGGTCGAGATCGGGCGGGTCCATGGCTGAGCCCGTCATCGAGGACGTCGTCGGCCGCTACCTCCACGTGGCGTCGTCGGGGGAGCAGCACCGGGTGTACTTCGAGGAGGCCGGGTCGGGGCCGCCGCTGCTCGCCCTGCACACCGCGGGATCCGACAGCCGCCAGTTCCGGCACCTGCTCGCCGACGACGAGGTGACGTCTCGGCACCGGGTCGTCGCCTTCGACCTCCCCCGGCACGGCCGCTCCCTGCCCCCGGACCGGTGGTGGGAGCGGGAGTACCTGCTCACCACGGACCGCTACGTCGCCGTCGTCGAGGACGTCAGCGATGCCCTCGGGCTCGAGCGCCCGATCGTGCTCGGCTGCTCGATGGCGGGATCGCTGGTCATGGAGCTCGCCCGGCGATCGCCCGATCGGTGGGGCGGTGTCATCGGGCTGTCGGGCGGCCTGCACGTCGAGGGCCGGTTCGCCGACTGGTCGCTGTGGCCCGACCTGAACGCACAGCAGGTGGTGGCGTCGTGGACGGCGAGCCTGATGTCGCCGCACAGCCCCGAGGCTTCGCGCCGCGAGGTCTGGTGGACGTACAGCCAGGGCGGGCCGGGCGTGTACCGGGGGGACACCTACTTCTACTCCGAGGACCTGGACCTGCGCGAGACCGCGGGGACCATCGACACCGCGCGCTGCCCGGTGGTGCTGCTCACCGGCGAGTACGACCACGCCTGCACTCCCGACGACACCGCCGCCGCGATCGCGGCCATCCCCGGCGCAACAGGCGGGACGATGACCGGCATCGGGCACTTCCCGATGGCGGAGAACTACCCGCTGTTCCGCACGCATCTCCTACCGGTGCTCGAGGAGCTGCGGGGGTCGCGTGACGACCATGGGTCCCTGCGACAGCCGTGAACGACATATGACGTAGGTGCTCTCCGTCATTAGCGAGTTAACCGCGTGATGCCCGGGGGCTAGCGTCGAGCCGCATGCGCACGGGGTAAGAGTCTCCCCGCCCGGGTGAAGGGTGAGTCTCCCGGTCCCGCGCATCGCGGGAACGCGCAGAAGGAGCGGACATGTCCAGTCCGGAGACCACCTCGGCCGTCCCCCCGGCACGTCACAGCCCGGGCAGGGTAGCCTTCGCGAGCTTCATCGGCACCACGATCGAGTGGTACGACTTCTTCATCTACGGAATCGCCGCCACGCTGGTGTTCCGCACGGAGTTCTTCCCGGGGTTCTCCGAGCTCGGCGGCACGCTGGCCGCGTTGTCCACCTTCGCGGTCGGCTTCGTGGCCCGGCCCGTGGGCGGCGTCGTCATGGGTCACTTCGGGGACCGTGTCGGGCGCAAGTCGATGCTCGTGGTCTCGCTGCTGACCATGGGGCTCGCCACGACGCTGATCGGCGTTCTGCCTACCTACGACAGCATCGGGATCTGGGCGCCCGTGCTGCTCGTGGTCCTCCGGCTGGCGCAGGGCGTGGGCGTCGGCGGGGAGTGGGGCGGCGCGGTGCTCATGTCCATCGAGCACGCACCCCGGCACCGCCGGTCTCTGTACGGCTGCCTGCCTCAGCTCGGCCTGCCCACCGGCATCTTCGTCTCTCAGCTGGTCTTCCTGCTGATGAGCTCCAGCATGTCCCCGGAGAGCTTCGTCTCCTGGGGCTGGCGGATCCCGTTCCTCATCAGCGCGGTCCTGATCGTCGTCGGTCTGGCCATCCGCCTCACGATCGAGGAGAGCATCGACTTCCAGCGCGTCCGGCAGATCGGTGCGATCGCGAAGACCCCACTGGTCGACGTGTTCCAGACGTCGTGGCGGCAGCTGACGGTCGGTGGCCTCGCCTCGATCGCCTCACCGGCGATCGGCTACTTCTGGTCGGTGTCGATGATCGCGTACGGCACGTCGACGCTCCAGCTGTCCACCACGACGATGCTGTACATCGTGGTCGGGCTCAGCGTCCCGCAGATCGCCATGCTGCTGCTCGCAGGCGCCGCCGGCGACCGCTTCGACCGCAAGCCCACCTTCGTGGTCGGTGCGGCGCTGGCTGTCGTCTGGGCGTTCCCCATGTTCGCGCTCATCGACACCGCCCAGGTCCTGTGGGTCGTCGTCGGGCTGGTGCCGATCATCGCCGCCAACGCCATCATGGCCGGCGCGCAGCCCGCCCTCCTCACCGAGATGTTCCCGACCCAGCTTCGCTACAGCGGTGCGTCGATCTGCTACCAGTTCGGGTCGATCGTCGGGGGCGGGATCGTGCCCCTGCTCACCACGGCCCTGCTCGCCCGGTTCGGGACGTCCAGCGCGGTCGCGCTGCTGATCGCCGGCGTCTCGGTGGTGAGCCTGGCCGCGATCCTTCCCGCCAGCCGCGCGTTCCTCCGGGCCGGCGCGCGCGCTGACGCGGGCGAGGACCACTCGAGGGATCTCTCCCTGGACCAGAAGGCCGACAAGACGTTCAGCTGAGCATCGCGCACCGATCTGGAGGACCCGGAGTTGAGAACACGAGCAGCCGTCATCCGTGAACCCGGCAAGCCCTGGGAGCTGACCGAGCTCGAGCTCGACGAACCCGGAGCGGGTGAGGTTCGAATCAGGTTCGCGGCTTCCGGGATGTGTCACTCCGACGAGCACGTGCGCACCGGCGACAGCGTGTGCCGGCTCCCGATGGTGGGCGGTCACGAAGGGTCCGGGGTCGTCGAGGCCGTGGGCCCTGGTGTCGGCCGCGTCGCGCTCGGAGACCACGTGGTGTGCTCGTTCATTCCCGCGTGCGGCGCCTGTCGTTACTGCTCCAGCGGTCGACAGAACCTGTGCGACCACGGCGCGCAGATGCAGACCGGCATGCTCGCCGACGGCACGTTCCGGTTCCACGACGACGACGGCTCCGACCTCGGCGGGTTCTGCATGCTCGGGACCTTCTCAGAGCGTGCCGTCGTCTCGCAGCACTCCTGCGTGCGGATCGAGCAGGACATCCCCTTCGACGTCGCCGCGCTCGTCGGCTGCGGGGTCCCGACCGGCTGGGGCTCCGCGGTCTACGTCGCCAAGGTGGCGCCCGGTGACACGGTCGTCGTCTTCGGCGCCGGGGGAGTGGGGACCAACGCGGTCCAGGGCGCCGTGCACGCCGGTGCGCGCACGGTTGTGGTCGTGGACCCGGTCGCGTTCAAGCGCGACAACGCCATCGGGTTCGGCGCCACGCACGCCTTCGCGTCGGCGGAGGAGGCGCACGAGGCGGTTGTCCAGATGACACGGGGCCAGCTGGGCGACCACGCCATCTGCACGGTCGGCGTGCTCGAGCACGAGGTCGTCTCGCAGGCCGCCTCGATCGTGGGCAAGGACGGCCAGGTCACCGTCACCTCGGTCGGCAGGACCGGCGAGAACCAGGTGCAGCTCGCCGCCAACGGCGCGCTCGTCGGGTACCAACGTCGCATCCAGGGCCATGTGTTCGGGATGTCCAATCCTCTGTACGACATCCCGAACCTGCTCAGCCTCTACCGCGACGACCAGATCAAGCTGGACGAGCTCATCACGCGTCGCTACAGCCTCGACGAGATCAACCAGGGCTACCAGGACCTCGACGAGGGCAGGATCATCCGCGGGGTCGTCATCCACGAGCAGTGACCGCCGAAGTCGCCGCCGTCCGCTCGTCATGCAGACCACGCTGACGGTCGAGGATGCTCAGGACCGCCGGTACGCCTCGCGTGCGTACTGAACATAGGGAGCCGGGGCCACCGTCGCGCGAATCTCCACCTGACGGTGTTCCTCGACGGCGGGCTTGGCCGAGTTCGGCTGCTCGCCCCACAACACGCGCACCTGGGTCCCGGGCTTGCTGACCGCCGTGTCGAGGGTCGCCAGCGACACGAACGCCCGCTCGTTCGCGATGTAGCCGACGTCCATGGAGATGCCCACCTGCTCACCGTCGAAAAGGACCTTGTCGGCCTGGAACAGCGCGTACCGGGCCTTCGGGAACTCGATGAACTTGGCCGGCGTACCGGGTTCGCACTGGGACCGCACGGCCGCGGACACGTCGTCGGGGTGCCACACCAGCGTGACCTTGGCCCGGCCGGGGCGCTCGGCCACGTGCTCCAATGCCTCGCGTCCGACGAAGTCGTGGTCGAACCTGACGGCGCGGCCGTAGCCGATGTCGTACGGCGTCACGTAGTAGTCGGTGATGTCGTCGGAGTCCATGCTCCCACCGAGTGAGCCGAGAGCGTCCGCGGCGAGCCACTCGCGGTAGGCCTTCATCTGGTCGCCGAACACGGCGGGAGTGGGCGACGGGATCCATCCGGACTCAAGGTTCGCCGTCGAGTACGCCTTGGCGCCTGCTCGCACGACGCCGAGGCCGTCCCCGGCCTCCAGGATCGCGTCGAGGACGTGCGCGCCGTCGTCCCACGGCCCGAACAGCTCGAAGCCGGGCTGACCGGCCATGCCGTGCCGCAGCGCGTGTACGCGCCGCCCCGCGATGGAGAACTCCGTCATGTGGAAGAACCCCACTTCGGGCACCGGGCGTCCGGTCGCCTTCTCCAGGATCGGCACGGCCGTCGGCCCCTGCAGCTCGTACCGGTAGGTCTGCGGCGGGCCCGAGGCACGGTCCGCGGAGTTCTCGTCGCGCTCGACGGTGGCGTCGTAGCCGCCGGTCTGCAGGTTGTACTGCAGCCAGTTGATGACCGTGGGATGGCCCACGACGTCGAACAGCCGGTCACCGAGATGGAAGACGATCGCATCCGCGATGAAGTGGCCGTCGTGGTTGACGGCGACGTACTGCTTGGCCCTGCCGGGTGTGAAGCTCTCGAACGAGTTGACGCCGAAGTCCGCGAGCAGCCGCAACGCATCCGGACCACGAAGGTAGAGATCGGTCATGTGATGCGACTGGTCGAGAAGTGCGCAGCCCTCCCGCCACGCCCGCTGCTCGGAGCGCCAGTTCGTGAACTCGGGAGCGACGGGGAACGTGTGGGCGCGGACGTTCGAGTTGCGTAGCAGGTTCACCGGGCCGCCGGCCCGGTGGATCGCGGACTCCAGGCTTTCCGTCGTCACTCGTCGATCGCCTCCTGCGGTTTCGGCCGAGCGCGACGTCGTGGGCGCTGGGCTCGCGTGCGAGGTCCCCACATCACCGACTGGCGCTGTGGCGGCGTCCACGGTAGGGCAGCGTCACGGGTGTCCGGTAGTACCGTCGAAGCCGTGATCAGGGTGCTGCTGGCGGACGACGAGGCGATGATTCGCGCAGGCGTCGGCGCCATTCTGGCTGCCGCTCCGGACATCGACGTGGTCGCGGAGGCCGCCGACGGGCGTGCGGCGGTCGAGGCCGCTCGCGCCCACCGGCCCGACGTCGCACTCCTGGACATCCGCATGCCGGTGCTCGACGGGCTCAGCGCGGCTGACGAGCTGCGCAGCGCCGTCCCGCAGACCGCGGTGATCATGCTGACCACGTTCGGGGAGGACGAGTACATCGCCGGGGCACTGGAGAGCGGCGTGAGCGGCTTCCTGCTGAAGTCCGGTGACCCGTACGAGCTCATGGCGGCGGTGCGGGCCGCGCACGACGGCGCGTCGTACCTGTCCCCGAAGGTGGCGCACCGTGTCATGCAGCAGATCAGCGGTGGCCGGTTGTCGCGGCGTACGGCCGCGAAGGAACGCCTCGACCGGTTGACGCCTCGAGAGCGCGAGGTGCTGGGCCTGCTGGGCGCAGGGCTGTCGAACGCCGAGATCGGTCGGCGGCTGTTCCTCGTCGAGGGCACGGTCAAGGCGCACGTCAGCTCTCTGCTGACCCGGCTGGACGTGCAGAACCGAGTCCAGGCAGCGGTGCTCGCCCACGAGGCCGGCCTGGTGGACGACCCCGCGGGCGAGTAGGGCACGTCCTGGTCTCAGGCGTCCCGGGTCCGCAGTGCCCAGACTCCCGCGGCGATCGCGGCGGTTGCCCAGGCGGCGAGGACCAGCCCGTACTCCCACTCCCCGGCCATGAGCCGTGCGCCCGCCGGCGCAGGGGTGTACTGCGCGATCGTCTCGAGGACGGGGGCGGCAAAGCGCGCGGACAGGAGCCTGAGGATCTCGGGGACGACGAGGAGCAGGAGGATGAGGATCGCCAGGCCGCCGGCTGTCCGGCGGACCACGGTCCCGATGCCCAGCGCGAGCCCGGCGATCATGGTCAGGTAGAGGCCCATGGCCAGGACGTCGAGGATGTGTGTGCCGTCGAGAGCCCCGAGCTCACCGAACCGCGCGGCCGCGACGCCGACGCCCAGGGCGGCGATGCCGGTGCCGACGAGCAGGACCGTGCCACCGGCCACGAGGGTCTTGGCCAGCATGACGCGGGTTCGTGAGGGTGTGCACGCGAACGTGACGGTGATGCTGCGGGTGGCGAACTCCCCGGTGACGACGAGCATCGCGAAGGCCCCGAGCGCGTACTGGACGAAGTTGACCAGCCCCGCCATGGCGACGGGCACCGCGAGGACCGTGCTGGGATCGCCGTCGTCGGCTCCGAGCATCGCGACGAGCAGCATCACGGCGACGGAGCCGCCCACGAACCACCAGGTGGAACGCAGGGAGCGCAGCTTGATCCACTCTGCGCCCGCGGTCGAGGCGGTGGTGGCGATGGGCGGACGGGTCAGGGTGGTCATGCTTCGGCTCCGTACTCGAGGCTGTTCGCGGTCAGGTTCATGTAGGACTCCTCGAGACTGGGCTCGACGGGGCTGAGCCCGTGCACCATCAGCCCGAGCTCGTGAGCGAGTGCGCCCACCTGCTCCGGGGTGGCTCCGGTGATGGTGAGCTCATCGGGGGCCGACCAACGGGCATCCTCCAGCGCGTCCGCGAGGGCATGCAGCCGCGGACCTCGCACCCTGGTCCCCGTGCCGGCGAGCAGGTCGGCCATCGGCTGGTCCGTGATGAGGCGGCCCCTGCCGAGCACCACGAGCCGGTCGGCGGTCTGCTCGACCTCGCTCATCAGGTGTGAGGAGACGAAGACGGTGCGCCCCTGCGCCGCCAGCGAACGCAGCAGGGTCCGGATCCAGCGCACGCCGTCGGGGTCCAGGCCGTTGACGGGTTCGTCGAGTAGCAGGACCTGCGGGTCGCCGAGGAGTGCGCCCGCGATGCCGAGGCGCTGGAACATCCCGAGCGAGTACGTGCCGGCGCGCCGCCGGGCGGCCTCGGTCATCCCGGTCTGGGCGAGGACGTCCTCGACCCGGGAGGCCGGGATGCGCTGGCTTCGGGCCATGGCGCGTAGGTGATCGCGGCCGGTACGGGCAGGGTGGACGGCCGTGGCGTCCAGCAACGCGCCGACCGTGCGCAGGGGCTGCTCGAGCCCGGCGTAGGGGCGCCCGTCGATCAGCGCGGTTCCCGAGGTCGGTGCGTCCAGGCCGAGGATCATGCGCATCGTCGTGGACTTGCCGGCCCCGTTCGGGCCGAGGAACCCCGTGACGGTTCCCGGGTGGAGCTGCAGTGTCAGTCCGTCGACGGCCGTCTTGTTTCCGTAGCGCTTGGTGAGGTTGGTCAGGCTGATCATGACGCCGAACCTACGGATCGTGGCCGCCGCACACAGCGCACGATCGTCAGGTCCGCGTACTGACTTTCGACAGGGGTTCGGCTGAGCGCCCCCGCGTAGCCTGGCGGCTGTGGAGTGGATCGGGAGGCTGCTGAGCAGACACCGTGCTGTCGACCTCCTCGTATGGGTTGCCATCTCGGCTCCGGTGCTGCTGGGCGACGATGCGCTGCCGCAGGGGTCCGTGTTGTCTCTGCAGGCGTTCCGGCTGTGGGCGCTGCCGTTGCTGGGACTCGCCGTGCTCGTGTCGCACCGGTCCCCGCTCGTCGCGGCCGCAGTGCCTGCCGTTCTCGCTCTGGCGATGACGGGCGAGTTCTTCAGTCAGCAGCTGGTACTCGCCCAGGTGGTGTTGGCGTTCCTGCTCGGCCGCCGGACAGGCGGCGCACGAGCCGCGCTGCAGCTGTTTGCCGTCCTTGGCGCGGTGGGCCTGCTGTTCGCGTTCGTGAACCGGAGCTCGGGCGAGGGCTGGTTCGAGCTCGCGAGCTCGATGCTGCTGCAGATCGTCCTGCCATGGACCGCGGGTCAGTACGCGCGCCAGCATGCCGAGCTGCTCCGCGCCGGCTGGGAGCTCGCCGAGCGGCTCGAGCACGAACAGGAGCTGGTGGCGAACCAGGTTCGGCTTCGCGAGCGGGCACGGATCGCCAGGGACATGCACGACTCCCTCGGCCACGAGCTCAGCCTGGTCGCCGTACGCGCGGCCGCCCTCGAGGTGACGTCGGGGATCGGCACGGATGGCCGACAGGCAGCCGGAGACCTACGACGGGCCGCTGCGTCGGCCACGGACCGGCTGCGCGAGATCATCGGCGTACTCAGGGACGACGGTGATGGCCCGCCCGTCGTCCCAGCGGCAGACACGGTGCAGTCACTCGTGCAGCAGGCGGCCGCCTCCGGCGTGACCGTGACGTTGGACGACACCATGGCGGAGGTGGGCACACCCGTCCCGGAGGCCACGGCCCGCGCCGTCTACCGGGTGGTCCAGGAGGCACTCACCAACGCGACCAAGCACGCACCCGGTGCCGCCGTGGCCATCACCGTACGACCCGACGAGACAGTGCGACCCCACGACGATGGCGTCCCGCAGATGGTCGTCACGGTGGTCAACGACGCCCCGCCGGCGGCGTCGCCACGCAGCGACGGCACCCCGGGCTACGGGCTCATCGGCCTCGACGAGCGAGTAAGGCTTGTGGGCGGAACCCTGGACGCGCGCCCCACCGACCGCGGGTTCACTGTCGGCGTGCGGTTCCCGCTCACGCCGGAGGCAGCGGCCACACCGGTCGCCACGCCCACATCGGGGCACGCCCTGGCCCAGGCGCGCCGCCGTCTGCGTCGCAGCATGCTGAGCAGCTTCTGGATCCCCGTTGCGATGGCCGCCGTGCTCGTGCTCATCTACTTCCTCAACGCTGGACGGCTCTGACCGCAGTGCTGCCCTGACCCATTCCTTCGGCGCCATGTAGTCCGGGCTGCTCTCCGCCCGCGAAACCTCGTTGCCACGTCCGCACAGTTGGGACAAGATCGCATTCTCGGCAAGACCTTCAGCAGGGATGACCCATGAAGGACGGGGGATGTCAGTGCGACAGTTCGACTTCGTCATCGTCGGAGCAGGGCCCGCGGGGTGTGTGCTCGCCAACCGCCTGTCCGCGGACCCGGCTGTGACCGTGCTGCTGGTCGAGGCAGGTGACCACGACACCAACCCGCTGATCGCGATGCCCCGGGGGTTCGCCGAGCTGCTGGGCGACCCCACCACGGCGTGGCTCTACCCCACGCGCCCCTTCGGGCCCTCGCAGCAGGTCGAGTACCTGGTGCGGGGCAAGGTCCTCGGCGGGTCGAGCGCGGTCAACGGCATGGTGTACAACCGCGGCCAGCGGGCGGACTACGACGCGCTGGAGCTGCTCGGCAACCCGGGCTGGGGCTGGGACGACATGCTGCCGGTCTTCAAGGAGATCGAGGACAACGCGCTCGGCGCCTCCGACGTGCGCGGCGCAGGCGGACCGCTGCAGGTTTCGACCGTCGGCGGTGCCGACCCGCTGCTCGAGGACGTGATCAACGCGGGCGTCGACCTCGGCTGGCGGCGCACGCGTGACCTGAACGAGACCGACGAGGAGCGCATCGGTTACGCGATGGCGACCATCCGCGACGGCGTGCGGGTGACTGCGGCAGGCGCGTTCCTCCACCCGGTCATGGACCGTCCCAACCTCACCGTCGCGGTACGCACGGTCATCGACCGGGTGGTGCTCGAAGGTGATCGCGTGGTCGGCGTGCGGGGGCGGCAGGACGGGCAGATCTTCGAGGCCCGCGGCACCCGCGAGGTGATCCTCGCCAGCGGTGCGATCGCCACGCCCAGGATCCTCCAGCTCTCCGGCATCGGTCCCGGTGAGACGCTACGGGCCGCCGGCGTCGACGTGCTGGTGGACAGCCCGAACGTGGGCGCGCGCATGCTCGAGCACCGGGTGTTCCAGATGCAGTTCCGGCTCGCCGAGGATCTCGGGTACAACAAGCTGCTGAGCACCGAAGAGGGCCAGCAGTCGGCGATGCTGGAGTACCAGACGAGCCACACCGGGGTGCTGGCGGCGCCGTCGTTCGACATCGTCGGCTTCTTCAAGACCCGGCCGGAGCTCGACCGTCCGGACGCGCAGTTCCAGATCGCGCCGTTCTCGATAGCGCCGCGGGAGCAGGGCAAGGCACTCGAGGTCGAACGGGAGCCTGGCATGTTCGGCATCGGCTACGCCCTGCGGCCGGACAGCGAGGGCAGCATCCGAATCACCTCGGCGGATGTCGACGCTCCATTGGACATCGACGCCAACTACTTCGCCACCGAGCATGACCGCACGACGACGGTCGACGTCTTCCGCACCCTGCGCCGCCTCTTCGGCACCGGTCCGCTCGCCAAGCGGATCGAGCGGGAGACCCTTCCCGGCCCCGCGGTCGACACCGACCAGGAGATCCTGGACTTCGGGTTGACCGTGGGTAGCGCCGGCTACCACGCCATCGGGACCTGCGCGATGGGGCCCGACGATGGCGACGTGGTAGACCCGCGGCTGCGGGTTCGCGGGGTGACGAACCTGCGCGTCGTGGACGCCTCGGTGCTGCCGGTCATGGTCTCCGGCAACCTCAACGGGCCGGTCTCTGCGCTCGCGTGGCGGGCGGCCGACTTCATCGTCGACGGCGCCTGAGCGCGACGGCGGCTCGCCACCGGGAGGGCCCCGAGGCAGTCACCTCCTCCAACCGCCACGGCGGCAAATGGTACTACCATTTGTGTATGATCGCTCGCCACGGCCGCTGCGGCGGTCCGCCCGAGGAGAGGAGATCTCGTGGCACGTGGCCTGCGAGGTGGATCTGACGACGTGATCGTGGTCGGCGGAGGCATCGGGGGACTGACTCTCGCGCTCTGCCTGGACCGAGTCGGCGTGCCCGTGCGGGTGTACGAGGCGGTGCCGAAAGTGACGCAGGTCGGCGTCGGGATCACGCTTCTGCCGCACGCCACCCGCGTGCTTGCCGACCTCGGCCTGCTGGAGCAGCTGGTCACTCGCGGCGTGCCGATGGTGGACTCCGTCTTCTACAACCGGTTCGGTCAGTTCGTGTACCGGGAGCCGACCGGCACGCACGCAGGTCTGGCGTGGCCACAGCTGGCCATGCACCGCGCCGATGTCTACGACGTGCTGCTGGCCGCGGTGCGGGAACGGCTCGGCGACGATCGGATCACGTTCGACGCTCGCCTCGTCCGGGTCGACCAGGACGACCGCTCCGTCCACGCGCACTTCGAGCGCGCGGCGAACGGCAACGGCCCGCTGACGTTCACCGAGACCGGCAGCGTGCTCATCGGCTGCGACGGCATCCACTCGACTCTGCGCAAACAGCTGAACCCGCAGGAGCCGCCGCTGATCTACCAGGGATTCAACATGTGGCGTGGTGTCACGCCATGGCAGCCGTTCCTCTCGGGCGCCTCGATGCTGCGCGTGGGCTGGTACTCCAGCGGAAAGCTCACCATCTATCCCTGTCGCAACGACGTCGACGCCGATGGTCGCCAGTTGATGAACTGGATCGCCGCGATCGAGACCGACCGCAACATCGAGCGCGACTGGGGCCGTCCGGGTCGGCTCGAGGACTTCATCGAGACGTTCGAGGAGTGGACCTTCGACTTTCTCGACGTTCCCGCCGTGCTGCGCGGGGCCGACTCGATTCTCGAGTTCCCGATGGTCGACCAGGATCCGCTACCGCAGTGGACGTTCGGGCGAGTCACCCTTCTCGGCGACGCCGCGCATCCGTTGGTGCCCCGCGGGTCGAACGGAGCCGGTCAGGCGATCGTGGACTGCCAGGCGCTCGCGTCGGCTTTCGCGGCCACCCGCGAACACGTCGACGCGTTGCACCGGTACGAGGAGGAGCGCCGGCCGAAGACGAGTCAGATCGTCTACCGCAACCGGGCCAACCCGCCTGACGCCATCCTGCGCGAGGTGTGCCTGCGCACCGGTGACGAGCGGTTCGACCGGCTGTCCGACGTCATCGACCAGTCGGAGCTCGACCAGCTGTCCGAGGGGTATCGCCACCTGACCGGGTACTCCCAGCGCGCGCTCTCCTGACGGCGTCGCCGACCGGCAGCGGTGCTGAAGCCTGGCTCGTCACGCATCCAGCAGGTTGAGCACGACGCTCTTGGAGCGGGTGTAGCTCATCAGCTCCTCGAGCGAGCCCTCGATGCCGAGGCCACTGTGCTTGTAGCCGCCGAAGGGGGTCCCCAGCGGCTTGCGCCCGTCACCGTTCACCCAGACAGTCCCCGCCTCGAGGCGCTGGGCGGTGCGGTGCGCTCGACGTAGGTCGTTGGTCCAGACGTTCGCGGTGAGCCCGTACTCGACCGAGTTGGCGAGCTCGATCACCTCGTCCTCGTCCTCCCAGGTGAGTACGGCGAGCACCGGGCCGAAGATCTCCTCCCGGGCGATTCGCATGCCGGGTTCGACGCCGGCGAACACCGTCGGCCGGAGGTAGTACCCGCGGCTCAACCCCTCCGGCCGGCCGCCTCCCGCGATCAGCTCCGCCCCGTCACGACGACCCGAATCGACGTAGGCCAGGACCCGCTCGTAGTGGTCGGCGAAGGCCAGCGGGCCGAGATCGGACCTCTCGTCCCGAGGGTCCCCGACGCTCAGGCGCTCGACTCGGTCGGTCAGCGCCGACAAGAAGGCGTCCTCGCAGCTGCGGTGCACCAGGACCCGCGAGTTCGACTGGCACGACTGGCCCATCGAGCGAGCGAGGTTCATGCCGGCGATCGCACCGGCGGCGGCCTGGACGGGGTCGGCGTCGTCGTACACGATCATGGGGTTCTTGCCGCCGAGCTCTAGGGTGACGTGCTTGATGTGCTCGGCCGCCGCTCTCAGCACCGCACGTCCGCTGGACACGCTTCCGGTGAACGCGATCCTCGGCACGTGGGGGTGCTCGACGAGCGCCGCACCGGTCGCGGCCGGACCGGTGACGACATTGAGAACGCCGGGTGGCAGCAGGTCCTCGGTGATCGCCGCGAGCCGAAGGGCCGACAGCGACGTCTGCTCCGCCGGCTTGAGCACCACCGCGTTGCCAGCCATGAGCGGTGCGGCGCACTTGCCGGCGGCGAACTTGAACGGGTGGTTGAAGGGGACGATCCGGCCGACCACGCCGTACGGCTCACGGTGCGTCATCGCCATCTGCGCTCCGGCGCCGGGCAGCGTGTGGCCCTTGGCCTCGCCGCCGAGTCCCGCGAAGTACCTGAGCTCCTGCACGCTGCTGCGGATGTCGCGGCGGCTCCCGGCGATCGGCAGGCCTGCATCGGCGGTGTCGAGCAGAGCGAGCTCCTCCGACGCCGCGTCGATCCGCCACGCGAGCTCTCGGAGCAGCTCGGCGCGCCGGGTCCACGGCAGCGCAGCCCACTCCGGTGCGGCCGCCCGCGCGGCCCGAACCGCGCTGTCGACGTCGCCCGCGCCCGCGCTGGGGACGCCGCCGATCACCGCCTCGGTCGACGGGTCGATGCTGGCGATGGTCGCGCCGTCGCCGGAGTCGACCCACTCGCCACCGATGAACATCCGCTCGGAGCCCGCCACGGTCGCTGTCGCGCTCATGCGGTGCTCCTCGAGGACGTGGCGATCGGCAGGATGCCGCCGGCTCGCGGAAGCCGGACGGACCCGACTATGGTCCTACCATTGACCCCGTGCGGGCAACCCCGCCGGTCGATCGATGGAGCCATGCGCGGAAGGGGTACGACATGACCGCGGAGATCCGCAAGGTCACCACCCTCGGTCTGGTGGGCTGGGGACGCATGGGCGGCGTGATGGGTCGCTTCGCACTCGAGAAGGGCTGGACCGTCACGGCCTTCGACCCCTCCGCCGAGGCATGCTCCGCCGCCGAGGCCGCCGGCGCCACGGTCGCCGCGAGTGTCGCCGAGGTCGCCGCGGCCAGCGACCTCGTCCTGCTGGTCGTGGTCGACGACGCGCAGGTGGTCGAGGCCGTCACGGGCCCCGGTGGCGCCCTCGAGGCGGCGAGGCCGGGCACGATTCTGGCGATCTGCCCCTCGGTGCGTCCCGACACCTGCGTGCAGATGGCCGCGGCCGCGCAGGAGCACGGAGTGCACGTCATCGACGTGGCCCTCGTCGGCGGCGAACGCGGCGCCGAGTCCGGCGCCCTCAAGCTCATGTGCGGCGGGCAGGCGGAGGCCGTCGACGCCTGCCTGGCACCGTTCTCGGCCTTCGCGATCGACGTATGCCACGTAGGCGACGTGGGCTCCGGCCAGGTTGCGAAGATCGCCAACAACCTGCTGCTGTGGAGCTGCGTCCGGGCGAACTACGAGGCGCTCACCCTGGCCAAGAGGCTGGGTGTGGAGCCGGGGAAGCTGCGCAGCTTCCTCAACGTCGGCAGTGGCGCCAACCGGCCCCTGGCCGAGTGGGGCGCGCAGCGGCTCCGCTGGCCGAAGAAGGACCTCGACGTCGCCTTGGCGCTCGCCGAAGAGGTGGGCGTCGACGTACCCCTGATGCGGAGCCTCGCTCCACTCATGGCGGAGCTGACCGTCGAGGACCTCGCCCGTCTGCGCTGACTAACGACTGCGAGCACGCGCGTGCCATGCGGGGACGGGGTATGCCGGTCAGCGCCGCGACTTCACCCGGGAGGCGGTGCGCTTGAGGTGTGCCGTCATGACCGTGCGGGCGGCCTCGACGTCGCGCTGGCGGATGGCCTCGACATAGTCACGGTGCTCGCGTACGCCACGGCGGCCCATCAGCGGTGCGGCGGTCTGCGCCTCCAGGAGCGACATCAGCAGGGGGCCGTGGAACGACTGCACGATCATCTCGATCGCCGGGTTGTGGGTGCACGCGGCGACCCGCACGTGGAACAGGGCGGAGTCGGACATCGTGTAGGTGTCGTCCTTCAGCGCCTTCTCCCCGGCACTGACCAGCTCGTCGAGCTCGGCGATGTCCTCATCGGTCGCTCGCTCGATCACCAACGGCAGGATGCCGAGCTCGAAGATCATGCGAGCCTCGGTCGCATCGGCTGCAGTGATGGGGGAGAGGGAGATCAGGTCGGCCAGGCCGGCGCCGAGGCGGTCGCTCGTCGGCGAGGTGACGAATGCGCCACCGCGCGCGCCCACCCGGATCTGCACGATCCCGCTCGCCTCGAGGACCCGCAGGGCCTCGCGAACCGTGACGCGGCTGACGCCGAAGCGTGCGCACAGGTCGCGCTCACTGGGCAGACGGTCGCCGGGCGTGAGCCGGCCGTTGCGGACGAGCAGACGGATCTGCTCGACGATCACCTGCGAGGCCCGGTCAACCGACACCCGGCTGAACATGTCGTCTGCGGCAGGAAAGTCGCCGTCTCCCCGTCCAGGGCTGGTCACCATGTCTGCACTCTCTCACGCCCGCACGTCCTGGGCCCGTACCTCGCCAAATGTCCGGGTCGCCGCACGCGGGCACCGATGCCTCTGGCCGTACGAGCCAGGTTAGTCCCCCGGCCGGCAACATGTGCCCTGCTGCGCGTCGCCCGGCGGGCACCCCGCGCCACTCGGGAGGCGCACCGCGTCGTCGCTCGACGATGCTGCGCATCGCCTCGCTCCTCCGTCTTGCGGTGCACCCGTGACCGATGCGAGTGCGCGCGAGCGCAGCGAGTGGGCGAACTGCGAGGGAACCGGGGATGCCGCCGGACAACTCTCGCGACGAGCAACGCTGCCGGCCGGGGCACTGCAGCGCTTCGCCGGCCGGCCGGCGATCCGCGCAGCGGACGTCGTGAGACCGACAGCAGGCCCCGGTCGCCTCGCCGGCGTTTTCGTTTCTGGGGGTTTCCCGGGGTGCGGCGGTGTGATAGACATCATGCCAGTGGTTAGACCGTAAGACCTAAAGACCCTTCGGCCATGGAAGGGGCAGGCCGTTGCTCGAGGACTCTCGGTACGGGTGTCACGTGGCCGGCGAGCACGACTACGAGCCGGTCTGCTCGGGGACCTGGGAACGGCCGCGCCACGGACCGTCGCTCCTCCGCCGTGGAGTCACCGACCTGAGCAGTGCTCGGCGCCGCCCAGGCCGTACCGACCCTGGCCCACCCCACGCCTCACCGCGCTGACACGGACATCGGAGAAATGATGCGCTACCGACGGTCACTGCGCCCGCTCCCTGCAGTCGCCTGCCTACTGGCTCTCGCGCTCGCCGCGTGCGGGGAGTCTCCCACCGCCTCACAGGGCTTGCAAGAGCAGTCCTCGGAGGTGGCCGACAGCGCCGCGAAGGTGTACGAGCGCCTCAACGGGCTGACCGGTGACGAGCGCCGGCAGGAGCTCGTCCGGCTCGCGGAGAAGGAGGGCGCGCTGTCCATCTACACCTCCAACACCGACATCGACGCGCTGATCGAGGAGTTCGAGGACACCTACGACATCGACGTCAGCGTCTACCGGGGTGACTCCGAGTCGGTCCTGCAGCGCGTGCTCGAGGAGAGCCGCGCCAGCTACTACGGCAACGACGTGTTCGAGACGAACGCGCTCGAGCTCGACATCGCGAACAAGGAAGGCCTGCTCGCGCCCTACGAGTCCGAGCTGCGGCACAAGGTGCGCGCTGAAGCCGACGCGGAGAACTGGGTCGGCACCCGGCTCAACGTGTTCGTCGTGTCCTACAACACCGACAACGTCAGCGGCTCGGAGCTGCCCGAGTCGATCGAGGGATTCGCCGACCCGCAGTGGAAGGGCCGGATCTCGATGGAGGTCGAGGACCTGGACTGGTTCGCCACCCTCCAGCAGCAGATGGTGCGCGAGGGGATGACCGAGCAGGAGGCGAACGACCTGTTCCGCCGGATCGCGGCCAACGCCAAGGTCGTGAAGGGCCACACCGTGCAGGCAGAGCTCCTCGCCGCCGGGCAGTTCGACGTCGCGCTCTCGACGTACAGCCACAGTGTCGAGGAGCTGGAGCAGGACGGTGCGCCGGTCACGTGGCGGACCGCGGGCGAGGAGCCGATCCAGCCCCTGGTGACCCGGCCGAACGGCATCGGCCTGATGCGCACGGCGACCAACCCGGCCGCGGCCACGCTGTTCGCGGACTTCGAGCTGCAGCAGGGTCAGGAGGTCTTCGCCGAGGAGTACCGGATCGGTGCGATCCCGACCGAGAGCGACCCGCTTGACGGCCTGGAGACGCTCCCGGTCCCGACGAAGGAGCTCCTGGCCGAGAACGAGCAGTGGAGCACGCTCTACGAGGACGTGGTCCAGGGCGGCGAGGTGGTCGCGACCGAGGACTGACCCGTCCCTCCACCCCTGCCACTGAGGATCTAGGAGCAGTCATGAGAATCCGACCCACGTACGCGCGGCTCGCGGCTGTGGTGTTCGCCGCGGTCGTCGCCTGCAGCGCCTGCGGCACCTCGCCGACGAGCTCGAGTGAGGAAGAGTCACAGGGCCCGACCAAGGCGGAGCAGGTCTACGCCGAGATCCAGGAGCTGCCGGCCTCCGAGCGGCACGCCGAGCTGGTCAAGCGCGCGAACGAGGAAGGTGCCCTCGCCGTCTACACGTCGATGACCAGCGAGGTCACCGACGAGGTCATCGGCGCGTTCGAGGACGCCTACGGCGACCTCGACGTGAGTGTGTACCGCGCCGACTCCGAGACCGTGCTGCAGCGCGTGCTCCAGGAGCAGCAGGCGCAGTTCTACGGCAACGACGTCGTGGAGAGCAACGCCACCGAGATGATCGCGCTCGAGCAGGAGGGCCTGATGGCTCCCTACCGCGGCGCTCCTCGGGAGACGGTGAGCGACCTGGCGAAGTTCGACACCTGGACCGGCGTCCGCTTCAACCTGTTCTCGCCGAGCTGGAACACCAAGCTGGTCAAGCCGGGTGAGCAGCCGACGAGCTGGGAGGACCTCGCCGACCCGAAGTGGGACGGCAAGCTCTCCATGGAGATCGAGGACTACGACTGGTACGGCACGCTGCACGACTACTTCGTCGAGCAGGGCATGACCGAGCAGGAGGCCGACCAGGTCTTCAGCGAGATGGCCGACGGCGCCAAGATCGTCAAGGGCCACACGGTGCAGGGCGAGCTGCTCTCCGCGGGCCAGTTCCACGTCGTGGCCTCCAACTACAGCTACATCACCGACACCCTCGAGCGCAGTGGGGCGCCGGTGGGGTTCGAGCCGATGGTGGAGCCGGTGATCGCGCGTCCCAACGGTCTCGGCCTGATGAAGACCGCGGAGCACCCTGCGGCGGCGATGCTCTTCGCCGACTGGCTGCTGACCGACGGCCAGAAGGTGATGGCCGACCTCGGGCTGACGCCGGCCGTCGAGAGCATGGACCCCTTCCAGGGTCGCGAGGTGGTCCCGGTCGACACCGACAAGCTGCTCAAACAGGGCGACGAGTGGAGCAAGCAGTACGAGGAGGTCGTCCAGCAGGGCGACGAGGTCGAGTCGGACTGATGCCGACCATGGACGATCGCCCGACTCTTCGGCATGCTCGCCTGATGCGAGCAGAGAGGCGCTGATCGCATGGCAACGGCCAGCCCGACGTTTCCGTCGGCATGGTCGCGCAGGCTGGGTACCGGCCTGCGCGGCCTGCTGACGCCCAAGGCGCTGATCCTGCTCGTGGTCGTGGGCGTCATCGCCTACCTGGCGCTGGTTCCGCTGTACTACCTGCTGTGGGGCACGTTCTTCGGCGAGGACGGGTTCACGCTCGAGGGTTTCGCGCGTGCGTACGGCGACGGACGCATGGGTCAGCTGATCTTCAACTCGTTGGCCTTCTCCATCGGGGCGGCAGTCATCTCCCTCGTGGTGGGCACCGGGCTGGCGTACCTCAACGTACGCACGGATGTGCCGTTCAAGGGGCTGTTCTTCGCTGCGTCCATGATCCCGCTGATCATCCCCGGCATCCTCTACACCGTCTCCTGGATTCTGCTGGCGAGTCCCGACATCGGGCTGATCAACGCCGCCGTGGAGCCGATCGTCGGGGGCAGCCCGCTGAACGTGTTCTCCCTGTGGGGCATGGCCTGGGTCGAGGGGCTGCACCTCAGCCCGATCGTGTTCCTCCTCATGGTGGCGGCCTTCCGGTCGATGGACCCCGCGCTGGAGGAGTCCGCGCTGATGTCCGGGGCGAACAAGTGGACGGTCTTCCGCAAGGTGACGGTGCCGCTGGCACGGCCGGCCATCGTGGCCTCGGTGCTGATCATGGTCGTGCGGAGCCTGGAGAGCTTCGAGGTGCCCGCCCTGCTCGGTCTGCAGAACGGCATCTACGTGTTCACCAGCCGGATCTACTTCACGCTGCGGACCTACCCGCCGGACCTCAACGCCGCCGGTGCCCTCGCGACCGGCCTGCTGGTGCTCGCGGCGCTGGGTGTACTCCTGAGCAACCGCCTCGGCAAGGGGCGCAACTTCCAGACCGTCAGCGGCAAGGGCTTCCGGCCGCGGCGCATGGAGCTCGGGCGCCTTCGCGGGGTGATGGGCGCGGGCATCATCCTCTACTTCATCCTCACCGTCCTGGCGCCTCTGGCGGTGTTGATCTACACCTCGCTGCTGCCGTTCTACCGGGCCCCGTCGATGAGTGTCTTCGGGGAGATGGGCCTGCAGAACTACCGCGAGCTGCTCGACATGGAGCAGGCCGGCACGGCGCTGAAGAACTCGCTGATCCTGGGCGTGGGCTCGGCGACGCTGGTGATGCTGTTCATGGCCATCGCGGGGTGGCTCGTCGTCCGGTCGCGCGTACCCGGCCGCCAGATCGTCGACCAGCTGTCGTTCCTGCCGCTCGTCATCCCCGGGCTCGTCCTGGGCCTGTCGTTGGCGTTCGTCTACCTGCGCAGCCCCATACCGATCTACGGGACGCTGTTCATCCTGCTGATCGCCTACTGCACGAGGTACATGCCGTACGGGATGCGGTACGCCGTCACGTCGATGCACCAGATCTCGAGCGAGCTCGAGGAGTCGGCCCAGGCCTGCGGCGCCGGGTGGTGGCAGACGTTCCGGCGTGTGCTGCTGCCTCTGCTGTCACCGGGGCTCATCGCGGGGTGGGTCTACATCATGGTCGTGTCGTTCCGCGAGCTCTCCAGCTCGATCCTGCTCTACAGCCCCGGCAACGAGGTGCTGTCGATCCTGATCTTCGAGCAGTACGTGAACGGCCAGTTCACGGTGCTGTCCGCACTCGGCGTGGTCATGGTGCTGACGCTCGTCGTGCTGGTCAGCATCGCGTACAAGGTCGGGGCCAAGGTCGGCCTGAAGCAGGACTGAGCGGCGGCCGGGCGACCGGCGCACAGGAAGGAAACCGATGCTTCGAATCGAACAGCTGGTCAAGACCTTCGAGGGCGACCGGCGCCGCCGCTCGCTTCGGCGCAAGCAGTCCGAGGACGACCATGGCCCCACCCGCGTGCACGCCGTCGACGGCATCAGCTTCGACGTCGAGGACGGACAGCTCTTCACGCTGCTCGGGCCGTCGGGGTGCGGCAAGACCACGACACTGCGTTCGATCGCGGGTCTGGAGAAGCCGGACTCGGGCACGATCAAGCTCGACGAGCGTGTGCTGTTCGCCCGCAAGGACCGGCGAACAGTCAACGTGGCCGCGAACGAGCGCGGTCTCGGCATGGTCTTCCAGTCCTACGCGATCTGGCCGCACATGACCGTGTTCGACAACGCGGCGTTCCCGCTGCAGGTCATGAAGCGAGGCAGCCGGCCCAGCAAGCGCGACATCGCGGACAAGGTGATGCGCGTGCTCGAGGTCATGGAGCTGCACCAGCTCGCCGAGCGCCAGGCCACCAAGCTCTCCGGCGGTCAGCAGCAGCGGCTGGCGCTCGCACGCGCGATCGTGACCGAGCCCCCGCTGCTGCTGCTGGACGAGCCGCTGTCGAACCTGGACGCGAAGCTGCGCGAGTCCCTGCGGTTCGAGCTCAAGCGGCTGCAGCGGGAGCTGGGCATCACCAGCATCTACGTCACCCACGACCAGATCGAGGCGCTTGCGCTGTCGTCGCGTGTGGCGGTCATGAGTGAGGGGCGGATCGAGCAGCTGGGTCGACCACGCGAGATCTACGAGAACCCGAGGTCACGTTTCGTCGCCGAGTTCATCGGCACCTCCAACTTCATCAACGGCGTCGTGGCCGACCGGCAGGGCGACTGCTTCACCGTGGAGACCAGTGAGGGGCGACTCCTGGTGAACGGAACGGTGGACGTCGCCATGGGAGCCGACGTGGTCGTCAGCATCCGCCCGGAGGCGGTCGAGCTGGCAACGCGCAGCTGGGACGGGACGGTTCCCAACGAGTGGTCCGGAACCGTGACCAACCGCGCGTTCCTCGGCGACTCGGTCGACCACGTCATCGGCGTGGGCAAGTACCACATCCGCAACCGGTCCAACCCGTCGATCTCCGTCGCACCCGGCACCGATGTCTACCTCTGCATGGACCCGGCGAAGCTCTCGCTCGTCCCGCTCGAGGGATGACGGGTTCCGATCGGTCTGCCGGTCGGCTGAGGCGCCCGTGCGGCGTCCACGCGACCGCGCCTGAGGACGCCTGACGTGTCGCCGCTGCCGCCGGTTCTTCGCAACCGCGACTTCGACCTGTACTGGTCAGGTGTCGTCCTCTCCCAGATCGGCACGCGTGGCGCGGTCGCGGCGAACCTCTACCAGGTCTACGACCTGACCGGCTCGGTGGCTCTCACCGGCATGGTCGGGGCCGCCCAGGCCGTGGCGCTGCTGCTGCTGAGCCCGCTGGGCGGGGCGTACGCGGACCGCCTGGACCGTCGGCGTCTGTTGCAGGTCGCTCAGTCGGTCTCGCTGCTGGTCGCGCTCGTGCTCGCAGTCCTGACGTTCACCGGTGACGTCGAGGCCTGGCACGTGATCGTGAGTGCCTTGCTGGCGACCGCCGCCGCGACGTTCGACCAGCCCGCCAGGCAGGCTCTGATCCCGGCCCTCGTCCCACGGCAGCAGCTGCCGCAGGCCATCGCCCTGCTGAACCCCTCGCGTGAGCTCGCCGTCCTCGTGGGTCCGGCCCTCGCGGGTCTGCTGATCGCCCTGGCCGGCCCGGGCGCGGTCTACGTGCTGGATGCGGCGACCTACGCCGTCCTGGTGGCGGTACTCGCGGCGATCCGCGTGCAGGGCATGGCGCAAGGAGGGGGAGCACGCACGTCGGTGCTGTCCTCGATCGGCGAGGGCGCGCGGTACGTGCTGCATCGGCCGCTGATCTGGAAGCTGATGACACTCGACCTGACGGCGACGGTGTTCGGTGCTTACCGCGTCGTTCTCCCGGCCCTGGCGGTCGACGTGCTCGGTGTCGGACCGACGGGCTACGGGCTCCTGAGCAGCGCGCCGTCGGCCGGAGCGCTGCTCGCGACCTACAGCGTGTTCCGGGTCGTCGACCGCAGCCGCCGCCAGGGGCGGGTGCTGCTGGTCTCGACCGGGCTGTACGGGCTAAGTGCGATCGCGTTCGCGCAAGCGCCGATGTTCTGGTTGATGCTCGCGCTGGGTCTCGTGCTCGGAGCCTTCGACGCGATGGCCACGACCATCCGGCACGCTGCGGTCCAGATCGAGACGCCCGACTACATCCGCGGGCGGGTCCAGGCGTTCTATCAGATGTCCTCGCGCGGAGGACCCGCGATCGGCGACGTCGTCGTGGGCGGGCTGGCGGGGCTCGTGGGGCCTGTGCTGGCGCTGACGGTCGGCGGCCTCGGGCCGGTGCTGGTCGCAGTGGGCTTCCTCGCGCGGCCCAACGTCGTGCGCGACTACACCGGCGCCGTCGGGGTCGACGAGACGGCACCGGCGGCTCCTGCGGATGCGCGGCCGACGGTGCCACCCCGCGCAGGGCCGGGCGGAGGCTGACTCCGCGGGCTCACTTCGGCTGGCACACCACGTCGACGAGCGCGGGGGTTCCCGTGGACATGACGTGCTCGGCTGCCCGGCGCACCGAGGCCTGCACGGCCGCGGGGTCCTCGATGGGACCCTCAGCCCACCAGCCGAACCCGCGTGCCACGGAGGCGAAGTCCGGAGCCGGTTCGCTGATCGCCATGCCGATGTGTGCACGTCCCACCGGCGTACCCCGCTGACGGGCCAGCCGCTCCTGGTGCTCCCAGTCGTTGTAGTAGGCGCGGTTGTTGAACATCACGACGAGCAGCGGTAGCTCGTATCGTGCAGCCACCCACAGGGCGCCCACGTCGAACATGAGGTCGCCGTCGGGCTGCAGGTCGACGACGAGACGTCCGGTTCCCTTGTGCGCAAGGGCGACACCGAGCGACATCCCGATCTGCGTCGCGGTGCCGAGATGTCGACCGGGGTGTCGGTGCGGCCGGTCGAAGTCCCAGGTGCGCAGGGCCCAGCCGGCGGCAGTGCCGGCGGTCAGGACCCAGTCGTGCTCCTGCACCACCGCCCACACCTCGGCCGCCAGCCGTGCCGTGGACACAGGGCTCTCGTCCCAGACCTTCTCCGCCTGCTGGCGCCACTCCTGCCAGGTGTCGTCGTGCCGGGCGGTCAGAGTCGTACGCCACGCCTGCCGCTGCTCGCGGCGGGCGGCATCGTCCTGCTCGAGCAGCAGCCGGCACTCGGCCAGCAGCTGTGGCAGGGCGACGGTGGTGTCTGCGGTCACCTGTACGTCGACGGGCTGCAGCTCGGCGTAGTCCTCACTCCACGACGAGATGCCCACGTCGTTGAACCCGAGGTCGAGAACCCGGCAGCCGGCCGCGAGCCGGGAGGCCACCTCGCGCGTGGTCGACACGAGCGTCTGCGTCTCCTTGCCCATGTCCTTGACGTCGACGAACAGGACACAGTCGGCCTCCTCGATCGCCCCCGAACCCGTGACGCACAACGGATGGCGGTTGGGGAAGCTCAGCCTCCAGTTCGTGTCGACGGCGCCGACTCCGACGGTCTCGGCGAGGTCGACCAGCACGTCGAAGGCGTCGGCGTCGCGACCCGGGCGGCCGAGCACCATCACGGGACGCTCGGCGGCGCAGAGCTCCTCGGCCAGGCGTCGCAGTCCGGTGGGGTCGGGGCCGATCGCTGCCGGGACGGCAGCAAGCCTCTCGAACCCCTCGAGTGACACGGGCCGCTCCAGCGGGTCCTCCTGCAGCCCGGCGTCGAGAGCGACGTAGACCGGTCCCGCGGGCTGCTCACGCATCACCCGGTTGGCCCGCGCGAGCACCGTGGGAAGCGAACCAACCGAGCGGGGTTCGTGGTCCCACTTCGTGTACGCCCGCACGGCCTCGCCCTGCACGTTCGCCGAGTGGATCCAGTCGATGTTGGGTCGCCTCCGCGTGTGGTCGGCAGGCCCGGAGCCCCCGAGCACCAGCACCGGAACCCGGTCGATGTAGGCGTAGTAGATCCCCATGGTGCCGTGCAGCAGCCCGACGAGGTCGTGCAGGACCACCGCCATCGGCTCACCACTGGCCTTCGCGTAGCCGTGCGCCACACCGACGGCGACCTTCTCGTGCGGGCACTCGATGATCTGCATGCGATCGCCGGCGTGGTTGACCAGCGAGTCGTGCAGCCCCCGGAACGACGAACCCGGGTTGAGCGCCACGTAGGGCATCTCGAGCCGCTCGAGGAGGTCGACCATGACGTCGGAGCCCCACTCGGGCTGGTCGTACGGTGCGAAGCTGTTCACGCGGGTTCCTCCTGCACGGATCGGTCGAGCATGCCCAGCACCTGCTCGGCAGTGCGTACGCGGCAGACGCGAGGGAAGACGTGCTCGGCGAAGAACTCGCGTTGCTGCTCCAGGCCCGTCAGGCCGTCGCGAACGACCACCACCTGGTAGTCCATGTCCCTGGCCGCGTAGACCGTTGCCGCGACGCCGACGTGCGTGGACCCTCCGACGACAACGATGCTGTCGATGCCCCGACAACGCAGCGACGTGTCGAGATGCGTTCCGTGGAAGGCCGACCAGCGGTGCTTCGGCACGTCGTAGTCCTCGGCGCGCTGGCCGAGCTCGGCGAGCACGGCGTACATCGGTGAGCCCGAGCCGTACGGTGGCGCGCTCGGCCGCGGGTTGGCGGGACCCCACGGCCGGTGCCGTGGGTCGGTGTCGGTGAGCGTGCGGGCGAAGTCGAGCCCGTCCGCGCGATGGTCGGCCCGCGCCCATGCCACCGGTACGCCACGGTCGCGGCAGCCCTGCACGAGCCGCCGAACGGTGGGGATGACGCCGGCCCTCTCGGCTGCCTCGCGGTAGCACTCGAGGAGGTCGAACACGACCAGTGCGGTCCTGGCCGGGTGCAGGTGCTCGGCCGCGCGGGCCGGCTCGGTGGTGTCAGGGTCCGTCGTCACCGCGCTGGTCCTTCATTGCGCCGCAGTCCGCACGTGGACGACGGCCACGGCACCGGCCTGCGCGTCGGCGAGCGCCTGGCGAAGGGCCGGCCGCAGGTCGTCGGGCTGCTCGACCGGACCCCGGGCGCTGGCGCCGTACGAGCGGGCGAGACCGGCGATGTCGACGGCGGGACTGGCGATGCGCATGCCGATCCAGGAGTTCTCCCGCGGTCGCCCGCGGTCCTCTGCCATGGCGGCCTGGTGTTCCTCGTCGTTGTGGAACGAGCCGTTGTCGTTGACCACCAGGAGCATGGGGATCTCGTAGTGCGAGGCCGTCCACAGCGCACCGGCGGCCATCAGCAGGTCGCCGTCACCGATGATGCCCACGCCGAGACTGCCGCTGTCGCGGGCGGCCAGCGCCCCACCGACCATGGCGCCCGGTCCGTAGCCGACGCCACCACCGCCGGAATGACCGAGGTAGGACCCGGCACCCCGGAACTGCCACACGCCCTCCGGCCAGCTCCTGGTGTTGCGCAGACACAGCAGATGGGGAACGTCGCGGACCGTCTCCCACAGCTCGGCGACCAGGCGAGCGGGGGAGACCGGGACCTCGTCCCAGCAGGCCTGCACGGCTTCCTGCTGCGCAGCGCGTAGCTCGGTGCCCCGCACCCGCACCTTGGCTCGCCGTTGCTCGGCGACGTGTGGGTCCAGCAGCGGCGCGAGCTCCTCGATCAGCTGGTGCACTCCGAGGAGCGGGTCACCCAGCAGGGCGACGCTCCGGGGCACCGGAGCGGCGAACGCGTTCGACCACGAGCGCAGGCCGAGGTCGCCATGGGACACGTCGACGACCGCGGGGGCGGGTGGCGCGGGTGAACCCGGTGATGGGGTGACGTCGTCGGCACGCTTGCGGCTCCGTCGGTCGAGGAGCCCTGCCAGGTCCACCACATCGACGGCCACCACGACGTCCGCCTCGCGCAGAAGGTCGGGTGCGCCGGTGAGGTTCTGCGGATGCGCGGTGGGCAGCACCACCGTGTTGCGGTCGTCGCGGTAGGCCGCACCCAGCATCTCGACCAGCCGGGTGAGCGGGGCGGTGGCGGCCGGGTCGAGGCCGACGCGACCGGCGACCACCACGGGGCGGTCGGCCTCGGCGAGCAACCGGGCGGCACGGTGCACCTGTTCGGGGTCGGGTGCCATGCGCGGCGCTGCCGCGTGCATCGTGACGTCGGGTAGCGCGACCGTCTCGGCGAGCGGCGCCTCCTGCACCCCCGCGTCGAGCGAGACGTAGGCCGGGCCACGCGGAGCCGACGAGGCACGTTGGTGCGCGCGGAGGACGTCGGACACGAAGGCAGCGGGGGTAGCGGGCTCGGCGTCCCAGACCACGTAGTCCCGGACGAGCTGCGCCTGTGTCTGGGCAGAGTGGAGCCAGTCGACGGGACGCCGCTGGGCGGGGTCGGCCGGGCCGCTGCCGCCGAGGACCAACAACGGCGTGCGGTCGGCGAACGCGTCGTACACCGCCATCGACGCGTGCATCAGCCCTACCAGGTCGTGCACCGCCGCCACCCCGACCACGCCGCTTGCCTTGGAGTACGCGTGTGCGAGCGAGACCGCGATCTCCTCGTGCAGGCACAGCAGCAGCTGCGGGTCGCGGTTCCCGCCCCGGTTGACCACCGAGTCGTGCAGCCCTCGCCACGACGAGCCAGGGTTCATCGGGAGGTACCGCACCCCGAGCTCGCGCAGCAGGTCGGCAACGAGGTCGCTGCCGTACGCCGGCGGTCTCGGGGCAGCGGGATCGGGTGCCGGGAGCTCGACCTCGAGCGGCGGCCTGGTGGTCGTGCGGGTGGTCACGACGCCACCCTCCTCCGGCGTGGACTAACCATTACGCCATGCATCCTGCCGGGTCACCGGCGCGCGGCGCAAGGATCCGTTGCGACGCGGCAGGACACCGTGCCCGGACGCATACGATGACGCGTGATGGTGATCCAGAGTCCCCTGGGAGTCGGGCTTGCCCCGTTGACCGTCGGCAGGCCGGATCCGCTCACGATGGTCGCCGCCGCCGAGGCCGGAGGGTTCGACTCTCTCGGCATGACTCTGTGGGTGCCCGACGAGGACTGCGCGCCGGTGTGCCGGGACCGGAGACTGCTGGCGGAGGTCCGCCGCCGGATCGAGGCGACAGGGGTCTCGGTGACCGACGTGGGGGTGGTCGTCCTGCGACCCCGGCTGGACATCGATGTCGTCGAGCGGGTGCTGGTGACCGCACACGCGCTCGGCGCGCGGCTGGTGATCGTGATGAACGCCGACGACGACGGTCGCAGAGCCGCCTCCACGCTGCGGGCCGTAGCCGACCTGGCCAGGCCTTACGGACTGCTCGTGGGCGTGGAGTTCATGCCGTACTCGTGCACCCGGACAGTCGCAGAGGCCCAGCAGCTCGCGGCGGACACGGGGGCGGACAACGTCGGCCTCGTCCTCGACGCGCTGCACTTGTACCGCTCGGGCGGCACGGCGGACGACCTCCGCGAACCCGCTGTCCGTGCCCTCCAGCTGGTGCAGCTCTGCGACGCGGATCATGCCGGCCCGGGGCCGGACCGACTGCGTGCAGAGGCCCTCGCGGGCCGGCGCTACCCCGGTGAGGGCGAGCTGCCGCTGGACCGGGTCCTGGCGCTGGTGCCCGCCGGGGTGCCGATCACGCTGGAGGCCCCGACCCTAAAGGACGCCGCGCGCAGCCCGCAGCAGCGGGCGGTCCGGGCCGCGGCAGCGATGCGACGTTTCCTGAGCGCGCGTTAGCGGCTATGGTATATTGGTCAGCCCAATCCGCCTCGGCGGTGTGGGCGCTGTAGCGCTGTTGAGAGGACTCGGGATCGTGCCGAAGGTTGTCTACGTGGACGCCACGGGCGTGGAGCAGGCCATCGACGGGACGGCCGGCGACTCGGTCATGGCCACGGCGGTCAGGAACGGCGTCGCGGGCATCGTGGGGGAGTGCGGCGGCAACGCCTCGTGCGCGACCTGCCATGTGTGGGTGCGCGAGGAGTTCCAGGACGCGGTCGGGCCCGCGTACGACCTGGAGGACGACCTGCTCGACCTGGCGGTCGCCGACAGGCGCGCGGGCAGCCGGCTGTCGTGTCAGATCGAGCTCTCCGACGACCTGGACGGCCTCACCGTCGACGTGCCTCCCGAGCAGGCCTGAGGGCGATTCAGCCGGAGCACACCTGTTGTTGACAGTAACGGCCCAATGGACAGATATTTAGACCACAACTCCACCACAGCCCCACCGTCCGCTGCGAGGTAGGCAGCAGACATCCGTGTCGTCGGCCGGGGGGTCGCGGCATGGTCGGTGGCGTCGCCGTCCGGGTGAGCGCCCAGGTGAAAGGAAGCGACGGTGCTCAGAAGAGAGATCAACGAGCTCCTGACCCAGACCGGCCCAGGAACACGCATGGGCGACCTCTTCCGTCAGTATTGGATGCCCGCGCTGCACGCGGAGGAGCTGCCGGAGAACGACTGCGCGCCGGTGCGGGTGAAGATCCTGTCCGAGCGGCTGATCGCGTTCCGCGACAGCCAGGGCCGGTACGGCCTGATGGACGAGTTCTGCGCGCACCGGGGAGTCTCCCTCTGGTTCGGCCGCAACGAGGAGTCCGGTCTGCGCTGCGCCTACCACGGCTGGAAGTACGACGTCACCGGTCAGTGCGTCGAGGTGCCCTCCGAGCCCGAGACCGGTAACTTCTGCGCGAACGTCAAGCTCCGGGCGTACCCGCTGGTCAAGGTCGGGGACATCCTCTGGACCTACATGGGAGCACCGCAGACGCGGCCGCCGTTGCCGGAGTTCGAGTTCGTGCAGGTCCCGGCCGAGCAGACCTACACATCGAAGCGCTGGCAGGAGTGCAACTGGCTGCAGGCGCTCGAGGGCGGCATCGACTCGAGCCACGTCACATTCCTGCACTCCGGGCAGCTCAACAGCGACCCGTTGTTCAAGGGCTCGAAGGGCAACCAGTACAACGCCGGCGACCTCAAGCCGTTCTTCGAGGTCGCCGACACCGACGGCGGGCTCTTCGTCGGGGCACGGCGCAACGCCGAGGAGGGCAAGTACTACTGGCGGATCACGCCCTGGGTGATGCCGAGCTTCACGATGGTGCCTCCGCGCGGCGACCACCCCGTGCACGGACACATCTGGGTACCCATCGACGACGAGAACTGCTGGGTCTACACCTTCGACTACCACCCGGCGAGGGCGCTCACGGGCCCCGAGCGCCAGGCGATGATGGACGGGTACGGCGTGCACAGCGAGAACATCCCCGGCACGTACCGTCCACTGGCGAACAAGGACAACGACTACCTGATGGACCGCGACGCGCAGCGGCGCAACGAGCACTTCTCCGGCATCAAGGGCATCGCCATGCAGGACGCCTCGTTGCAGGAGAGCATGGGGCCGATCGTCGACCGCACCAAGGAACGTCTGGTGGCCACGGACAGCGGCATCATCAAGGCCCGGCAGAAGCTGCGGAAGGCGGCGATCGCGCTCGCCGAGGAGGGTGCGACCCCTCCGGGCGTCGACCCCGCGCACCACCGGGTTCGCTCGGTCGCGATCGTGCTGCCGAAGGAGGACTCGTTCATGGAGTCCACCGCCGACGCGGCGAAGGTCAAGCCCGGCGTCCCGCAGACGTCGGTGTGACATGCAGCCACGTCCGACGCTCCTGCACAGCTGTGCCATGGCAGCCACGGCGGCCGAGGCGCGCTTCCGCATCGACGCGCCGATCGCGCCGTCGAGGGCAAGCCGGGTGGTCGCGCTCGACCAGGACGCCGCCACTGTGGTGCGCCAGGTCGCCACGCAACCGTGGGCGAGCGCGCGCTTCTTCGTCTACGACGACTCGCCGGGCTCGGCCAACGGCCACGGTGGGTCTGCTGACTCACTCAAGCTCCGGACGATGGACGGCTCGGTCGTCATGCTCGGGGAGACGCTGGCAGGGGTGGACGTCGCCGTGATGGTCGCGGCCGACGACGCCGGTGCCGTGGCGGCGCAGAGCATCGGCGCCGCCTGCACCGCCCGCGGGATCATGACCGCCGGCCTGGTGCTCAGCGACGGCGACCACGTGGGTCGTGCATTGTCCGCGCTGCGGCCGCACGCGCGCGTGCTGCTGGTTCCGGCCGAGCCGGACGACCTCGTCCAGCTGCTGACCGCGTTGCGGGCCTGACATGGACCCGAATATCACGCTCCCCGCACTGACGCGGATGAAGCGGGAGGGTCACAAGATCGTGGGCGTGGTGGCCTGGGACTTCCACATGGCCCAGCTCGCCGACCGCGCCGGGGCAGACATCGTGTCGGTCGGCGACTCTGTCGGCGTGAACCTGTGGGGTCACGCCAACCCGCTCGAGGTCACCATGGACGAGATGCTGGTGGTGTGCCGGGCCGTGCGCCGCGGTGTTCGACGTGCCCTGGTCAGCTGCGACTTCCCGTTCGGGCCGTTGCAGGAGGGGCCCGACAGCGCCGTACGAGCCGCGATCCGCCTCGTCAAGCAGGCCGGCGTCGACGTCGTCAAGCTCGACGGTGCAGCCGAGCATCTCGAGGCCGTGCAGGCGGTCACGCGTGCCGGCATCCCCGTGTTCGCGCAGTTCGGCATCACCCCGCAGACCGCCCTGGCGTACGGCGTCGAGTACTCCGCGACGCCCTCGCACGACACCCAGGTGCCGGTCGAGATGCGCGACGAGCTCGTCGGGCAGGCCAAGCAGCTCGAGGCGGCCGGCGCGGCACTGCTGAACTTCACCAACTCCGGCCCCCGCGTGGGGCGGGCAGTCGCCGAGGCGGTCTCCGTGCCGGTGCTCGGTGGTGCCGGCGGCGGACCCTGGCTCGACGGCCGGATCCGGATGGCACATGCCGCCATCGGATACGCTGCGTCGGCGGTCGACGACCCGCCCGACACCTACGCCAACGTCGCCCGGGTCACGCTCGATGCGCTCACTGCCTACGCCGACGACGTACGGTCGGGGCGGCAGGTCAAGGGTGGCATCCCGGTACCGCCCGCGACGTAGTCCGGCAGTACGCGGAAGCACAGGCAGCTGCCGAACAGCGCATCGGAAAGGATGGCGACGATGCCCACTGCCGTCATCGACGGGCTCAGCACGCGCTACCAGGTGACGGGCTCGGGCCCGCCGCTGCTGATGTTCTCCCCGGGGGGGTTCGACTCCAACCTCGAGGCCTGGCGGACCGTGGGCATCTACCGCCGGCTGAACCTCCTGGAGCACCTGGGCAAGAGCTACACCTGCGTGACGTTCGACCGTCGTGAGTCCGGGCAGTCCGGCGGCCGGGTCGAGCGACTCTCCTGGGCGCACTACGTCGCACAGGCCAAGGGCCTGCTCGACCACCTCGACATCACCGAGGCCCACCTGATGGGTGGCTGTGTCGGCTGCTCGACGGTCGCGGCGTTCGCAGCCGCCTACCCGGCCACCGTCCGGAGCATGGTGCTGTTCTCGCCCGCCGGCGGCGTGAAGTACCGGATGAAGCAGCAGGACCGCTTCGCACGACACCTGGCGTACGTCGAGGAGCAGGGACTCGCGCAAGTGGTCGCGCTGGCGCGCAGTCATGACCTGGGGTTCACCCAGGATCCCCGGGTCGGGCCCTGGGTCACGGTGATCCGCAACGACGACGACTTCGCGCGCGAGTATGCGGATCTCGATGCCGAACGCTACGGCGTCGTGGTCAGCGGGATGTCACGCATCTTGTTCGACCGTGACACGGTGCCCGGACCCGAGCCGGAGGACCTGCTGCGGCTGGACGTCCCGGCGCTGGTCGTACCGGGTCAGGACACCTCGCACGCCACGTCGGCTGCGAGGTACCTCGAGGAGTGCCTGCCGGTCGCGGAGTACTGGGACGTGCCCGTTTCGGAACAGACCGAGGAGACCGTGCCGGCTCGCATCCTGGAGTTCCTCGACGCGCAGCGGGTTTGAGCCTGAGCGTTTGTCATGGCCGGCTGTCCTCCGGGGCAGTCACGAGGGACTCGCCGCGCTCGAGGGCGGCGATCTGGTCGAGCCGCCGCTGGTGACGTCCACCCTTGAACGGCGTCGTCAGCCACGTCGCGGTGATCTCCTCGGCCTCCGGCACCGTGACCACCTTCGCACCCATGACCAGCACGTTGGCGTCGTTGTTGCCACGCGAGATCTCGGTGCTGAACCGGGTGTGGCACACGCCGGCGCGAACCCCGGGGATCTTGTTGCACGCGATGACCTCGCCCTGGCCACTGCCACCGAGCACGATCCCGCGGTCGGTCACGTGGTCGGCGACCCTGTGCGCGACGTCGGCGCACAGCGCGGGGTAGTCCACCTCCGCGTCCCCGTGCGTTCCCCGGTCGTCGACGTCGTGGCCCTGGGCCTCCAGCCACGCGACGAGGTGCGTCTTCATGGCCACGGCATTGTGGTCGGCGGCGATCGCGATGCGCATGTCCGCCGCTCACACCCTGCTCAGGTCGTGCGTGCCCTTCGCGAACAGCGACTCCACCGGCACCGGCCGGTCGAGGATGCGCTGCGTCACCGCGTGGTCGATGAGCTGCTCGATCATCGGGAGGTTGGGACCGATGCCGTAGGGCAGGGGGTCGGCGCCCGTGACTTCCAGGACACGCTGGTACATGACGTCGGCGGGTGTCGGCTCGTCGATCGCCTCGCGGCGAAGCCGCTCGACGTACGCGTCCTTGGCCTCGGCGAAGGCGTCGAAGACCGCCGTTGCCAGGTCTGGATGCGCCTCGAGCAGGTCGTCGCGGACCACCACGAGGTGGTTGATCGGGTACAGGCCGCGATCGCGCAGGGACGCGAAGCCCGCCTGCACCGGGTCGGCGATCAACGGGCCGACGTCGGGGTGGTCGATGCTGCCCCCGATGGTCGCGGCCAGGTCACCTTCGATGAGCATCGACTCCAGGTCCTGTCCGTCGCCCATGGGCACGACGTTGTCCGGCGGGCGGTACTCGGCGACGTGCTCGTCGCCGGAGAGGACCCACGTGACCTTGCTCAGGTCGACGTCGTACTCGTCCTGCAGGATCGCTCTGGCCCACACCCCGGTGGTCACCGTGTAGCCGCGGTTGACGCCCACCTTCTGTCCCTCGAGGTCCTTGGGGTCCCGGATGCCGGCTCGGGTGTTGCCGAGGATCGCGCCGTGGTGGAAGCCGCGAACGAGGAAGACCGGTAGGGCGGTCAGCTGCTTGCCGTGCGCCTTCGCGCAGAGGTAGGTCGTGAAGGCCATCTCGCTGACGTCGAACTCGAGGTCGCGGACCATGCGGCGGAAGCCCTGTACGAGGACCGGCACATCCTCGAACGCGAACGTGTAGCCGTCCGGGGTGACGGTGCCGTCCTTGAGCGCCTGGTTGTTGCCCTGCGTTCGTGTCATGGTGCGCAAGAGCGTGTCGGCCATTTCGGCCATGCTGCCTCCGTGTGACCTGGCTCGCCGCCGAGCCGGCGTTGCCGCGCCGAGCCAGGGGCAACCCGGCACGGCAACGCCGATGAGGCGTCGACCGTACCATGGTATTATGGGCTAACCTTAATGCCTTGGGCGCCACCATCGTGTGGCCGTCGTCCGACCCCACGAGTGAGGAGCGGCATGGGCGAGCAGGTGCTGGCAGCGGTGCGGACGGCACCGAGGACGACCGAGCTGCGCGAGTACCCACTGCCGGACGTGCCCGACGACGCGGCCCTGCTGCAGGTCGAGGTGGCGGGGATCTGCGGCACCGACGTGAAGATGTACTCCCGGCCGCCGTTTCGCGATCCGGTCATCATGGGGCACGAGAACGTCGGAGTGATCGCCCACGCCGGCGCCAGGTTCCAGGAGCGGCACGGGCTGCGTGACGGCGACCGCGTGTTCGTCGAGCACTACGTCGGATGCTTCCGCTGCGAGTGGTGCCACAAGGGCGAGTACCGGCACTGCGAGGCCACCGACTGGCGGACCAACCCCGATGCCCGCCGCTACGGGTACACCTCCGCGGAGAATCCCTATCACCTCTGGGGCGGGTTCTCGCAGTACATGTACCTGCCGTGGAACGCCGTCATCCACCGAGTGCCCGATGGCGTGTCCGCGGAGCTTGCCGGACTCGTCACGCCGTTGTCGAACGGCATCGAGTGGGCGCTGTTCGCGGCCGGTGTCGGCTACGGCGCATCGGTGCTGATCCAGGGCCCGGGCCAGCAGGGCCTGTCGCAGGTGGTCGCCTGCAAGCAGGCGGGCGCCTCCTGCATCATCGTGACCGGCACCGCGCGAGACTCTGCGCGACTGGAGCTGGCACGGGCGTTGGGAGCCGACCACGTGATCGACGTCGAGGAGCGCGACGCGCTCGCACAGGTCAGGGACGTCACCGGCGGCAAGGGTGTCGACTTCGTGCTCGACTGCACCGCGGGTGCCGGGGTCGCACCGGTGCTGCTGGGCATCGACGCCCTCAAGCGCCGCGAGGGCACGCTCCTGATCCAGGGCGAGCTGGCCGCGTTCCCGGACTTCCCGGTCAAGAAGGTCACGGAGAAGGCCATCACGATCAAGAGCGCCCGCGGGCACAGCTACCGGGCCTGTGAGCTGGCCCTCGAGCAGCTGGCGTCGGGCAGGTTCCCGCTGGAGCGGCTGAGCACGCACCGGTTCGGGCTCGGCGACGTCGACCGGGCGATCCGCTACCTCGGCGGGGAGACCGACGACGACGTCATCCACATCTCGCTGATGCCCTGGTCCGAGCAGGTGGCAGGAGGAGGGGCAGCACGATGAGCGTCGTCGTACGCAACCCGCGCAGGGCCGACCGCAGCGTCACCGACGCGTTGGCGGAGTACGGCGTGGCCACGGTGCACGAGGCCCAGGGCCGCACCGGCCTGCTGTCGGCACAGATCAACCCGATCTTCCCGGGCGCGCACGTCTCCGGCACCGCTGTGACGGTCAGCGTGCCGCCCGCTGACAACTGGATGCTGCACGTCGCCATGGAGCAGTGCCGTGACGGCGACATCCTGGTCGTGGCTCCTACGTCTCCGTCCGAGGCGGGCTACTTCGGCGGGCTGTTGGCGACCGCCGCGCGCGCCCGCGGCGTGCGGGGCGCGGTGCTCGACACGGGCTGTCGTGACGTCGCAGAGCTCCGGCACGAGGGCTTCCCGGTCTGGTCCCGGTGCGTATCGGCGACGGGAACCGTCAAGGAGACCCTTGGTTCGGTCAACGTCCCGCTGGTGTGCGCCGGGCAGCTCGTGCAGCCCGGCGACGTGGTGGTGGCCGACGACGACGGCGTGGTCGTGGTTCCGCGCGACGACGCCGGCACGGTGCTGAAGGCCGCACGCGAGCGGGAGGAGAAGGAGGCACGCACGCGCGCCCGCTACGAACGCGGCGAGCTGAGTCTCGACGTGCACGGCATGCGCGAGCGGCTCGCCCGCAAGGGCCTCACCTACGTCGACGACGCGCCGGACGCCTGACTATGGTCGATGCCCCGACCGAGCCGACGGAGAGCCCCTTCGCATGATCATCGACTGTCACGGCCACTTCACGACGACACCGCCCGAGCACCAGCAGTTCCGTGACGCGCAGAAGGCATGGCTCGGTGACCCGGGGCTGCCGGAACCCAAGCCGGTCGACATCAGCGACGACGCGGTGCGCGCGAGCATCGAGGCCAACCAGCTGCGCATGCTGCGCGAGCGCGGCGGCGACCTGATGGTGTTCTCACCGAGGGCATCGGCGATGGAGCACCACGTCGCCGACACGGCGGTCGCCGCGGCATGGGCACGGGCGTCGAACGACCTCGTGCACCGGGTGGTGGGACTGTTCCCCGAGCACTTCGCCGGCGTGTGCCAGCTTCCGCAGACCCCGGGCGGGTCGCTGGACGACAGCCTGCACGAGCTGCGCCGGTGCGTGGAGGACCTGGGCTTCGTGGGGTGCAATGTCAACCCGGACCCGTCCGGCGGTCACTGGACGTCCCGGCCGATGACCGACGAGTACTGGTTCCCGCTGTACGAGCTGATGGTCGAGCTCGACGTTCCCGGGATGATCCACGTGTCGGCATCCTGCAACCCGAACTTCCATGCGCTGGGCGCGCACTACCTCAACGCGGACACGTCGGTGTTCATGCAGCTGGTCGAGGGGGACCTTTTCGCGCGGTTCCCGACGCTGCGGTTCGTGATCCCGCACGGAGGCGGCGCCGTCCCGTACCACTGGGGGCGCTTCCGCGGCCTCGCGGACAGGCTGGGCCGACCGGAGCTCGGCGGGCACGTGATGAACAACGTCTTCTTCGACACCTGCGTCTACCACCAGGCCGGGATCGACCTGCTGCACCAGGTGATCCCGGCCGACAACATCCTGTTCGCCTCGGAGATGCTGGGCGCCGTACGCGGGGTCGACCCCGAGACCGGTCACTACTGGGACGACACATTGCGCTACGTCGACAACCTCGCCCTGACCGACACTGACCGACGCAAGATCACGGAGCTCAATGCCCGGCGCGTCTATCCGCGTCTCGACGCCCGGCTGGTCGCGGCCGGTCGCTGACGTCTGGTCAGACCGCGCCGGCGGGGACGAAGAGGCTCTTCAGGGGTACGCCCGGGTTGACGGCCATGTCCGCGTCGATGCTCGCGCCCTCGGACAGTGCCTTGCGGACGGTCATGTAGTCGACGGTCCGGTTCACCGCGTCGACGGCCAGCAGCCGTCCGTCGCGGTAGTACAGGACCGAGAACTGCTCCGTCTCGGGCTCGCCGCGTACGACGCACCGGTCGTAGCCGTGGTTCAGTCCCGCGATCTGCAGCTTCAGGTCGTGCTGGTCGGACCAGAACCATGGGACGGCCTGGCTGTCCTCAGGTCTGCCGACCAGGGTGGCGGCCGCGACCCGGGCCTGCGCCACCGCGTTCTGGACCGACTCGAGACGGACCAGGCCCTCTCCGGTGACCGGATGGGGCAGCACCGTGCAGTCGCCCGCGGCGACGATGGCCGGCTCGCTCGTGCGCGCGTGCGCGTTGACCACGATGCCGCCGTCGCACTCCAGGCCCAGCTGCTCGGCGAGCTCGGTACGCGGGACGAGGCCGACGCCGACCAGCACCAGGTCCGCGGGCAGAACGGTGCCGTCGCCGAGCTGGACTCCGCTGACGTGCCCGTCGTCCCCGATGAATGCGGTCACCCGTGTCGACAGCAGCACCGTCGTTCCTCGCCGGGCATGCGCCCACCGGTAGAACTCCGACACCACCGGGGCGACCGCCCGCGACAGCAGCCGCTCGGCGGCCTCGACGACGGTGACGGCCTTGCCGGCCGCCCGCGCCGCCGCGGCCGCCTCGAGCCCGATGAACCCACCCCCGACGATCACCACCTGCGTAGCCGAGTCCAGCCGCGCACGCACCCGGGTGGCGTCGTCGACGTCGCGCAGGTAGGTGATCCCGTCGAGGCGGTCCCCGGGTACCTGCAGCCGTCTGGGGCGGCCACCGACCGCCAGCGCCAGCCGGTCGAACGGAAGCGTGCGTCCGGTGCGTGTTGCCGCCACCCCTGAGACCTCACGGCCGCGGCGCGAGAGCTCGATCGAGGTGACCCGTTCACCGCAGACGAGATCGATGCCGGCCTGGCTGTAGAACTCGGAGGTGCGGAAGGGCAGCGCGCTCGCATCGATCCCTCCGGAGAGGTACGCCTTCGACAGCGGTGGCCGCTGGTACGGCGGGTGCTGTTCCGCGCCGACAAGCGTGATCGGCTCCTCGTCCCCGAGCGCGCGCAGGGACACGGCGAGCTGAAGGCCGGCCTGGCTTGCGCCGACGATCAGCGTGCCCGGGCTCATGACCGGGCCGTGCTGGAGGCGGGGGTGGCATGCATGGCGAAGTCTCCGACGGAAAGGTCTGTTGATTATACCACCGCGTCCTGGCCGGTGACCGGCCCTGTGCGCGAGAGTGGACACCACGACACCCTCAGATTATGCTCCAATGGTCAAACCATTGAGCAAGGTCGGACGAGTTCCGCCCCCGTCCCGGAGGCGCGCGCAGCAGGAGGAGACGCATGGGCAAGAAGGGCCGAGTGTTCGTCCGTGGCCTCACCTCGGAGACCTACGGGCTCGGGGAGTTCCGCCGGCAGCAGCTGGCAGTCGACCGCGTGCGCGACGACTCCGTCGTCGTCGACGATGCCAAGGTCGGCCACTCCGGCGACAGCGAGCGGTCACGCACCTGGTGGCGGATCGGACCCGGAGACGAGGACTTCCTCACGCAGACCATCCAGGTGCACTTCGTCGAGCTGCCTGCACAGTCGTCCAACCACGGGCACGGCCACCAGAACGAGGCCGCCTTCTACATCCTCGAGGGCCGGGGCTACGAGATCCACGACGACCTGCGCTACGACTGGTCCAAGGACGACCTCGTCTTCGTGCACACGGACTCGGTGCACCGGCACTTCAATCCCTACGACGAGAAGGCGCTCGCGCTGGTCGTGAAGGCCAAGTGCACGTGGATGTTCATGGGGCTGATCCAGCAGGGACGCAGCGGCCCCGTCGAGGACGAGGACCGGTTCGGCCCGCGTGAGGACTGGTCGCGCATCTGGACGCCCGGGGTACTGGACCGCAAGAAGGTGATCAGCCCCGAGGACACGGAGTGGGAGGACACGCCCCTCGGGCGCGTGCGCGTGATGGCCTCCCCGGAGCGCAGCGACGCCCGCATCTTCAGCGTGGACGCGTTCGAGATGGAGATCCCCGCAGGGAGCCGGTCCGGCAGGTACTGGAAGATGGCCGACGAGGTCTACTACGTCATCGAGGGTGGCGGCTACGCCCTGCAGTGGGAGGTGGAGGCGGAGATCGCCGAGAAGTACTACGCCCGCATCGCCCGCGAGCCGGAGCGCTACGAGATCAAGCAGGGCGACACCCTGTACGTACCGCAGAACCACGTGTGCCAGATCTTCGCCGCCGACGGGACGCCACTTCGGCTGTTCAACGCGCAGAACAGGGTCTTCAAGCACCTCGGGTACGACACGGTGCACTACCTCGAGCCGTCGCCGGAGTACGCCGAAGCCGCCGGTGAGCTGGCCGGCACGACGGCCTGACTAGGGCGTGTCCCGTGAACCTGCTGTCCTGCTGCGCGCCGCCTGGCGGGCACTCCGCGCCAGCCGGCAGTCGCCCAGCGTCGTCGCTCGACGATGCTGCGCATCGCCGTCGCTCCTCCGTCTTGCGGTGCACTCCGCCAGACGACGCTCGCGACGGGCGAGGTCCACGGGACACGCCCTGACGCAGGCGGGCGCCCCGTGCAACGGTCACGGGTAGGGACCAGGCGCCCTTCGCGTGACGTCGTCGCCACCGCGGGGGGAGCCGTCCTGTTCGCTCTTGCCCTCGGGGTGGCCACGGTCGCGCTCCCGCTGCTGGCGATCGCCGCCGGCTACAACGGGATCGAGATCGGCATCCTGGCCGCGCTCTCCGCGCTCTCCCAGATGTCCACCCGCCTCGTTCTCGGCCCGGTCATGCGCGTCTTCCCCGAGTGGATCCTGGTGCTCGCGGCCGGGCTGCTGCTGGCCGCGTCGAACGCCGTCGTCGCCGCGTCCAGCGCGTTGGTGGCGTTCGGCCTGGCGCAGCTTCTGCAGGGTGTGGCTCGCGCATGCTTCTGGACCGGCAGCCAGACCCACGTGGTGCGCGGCGACGGGCCGGCCGTGCGGGGGCTCGCCGTCGTCAACCTGGCCTCGAGCGTCGGCCTCGTCGCGGGCCCGGTGCTCGCCGGCATGCTGACGGAGAGGTCGCCGCAGCTCGCGCTCGGAGCCGGGGCCGGAGTCGCGCTGGTCGCATGCATCCCCGCGCTGTTCCTGCACCGGCTACCGCCGTTCGCGCTACCCGACGAACGTCCGGCCGGGAGGCTGTGGCGCAGGCCGGGCGTGGACGGCGGGTGCTGGGCCGGCGTCACGGCCGGGGCCTGGCGCGGGCTGCTCGGCTCCTATGTACCCGTGGCGCTCAGCGCTGCCCAGCTGACGTCCTCGACCATCGGCGTACTCGTCTCGGTCGCGAACACCGCCTCACTGGCCGGTTCCGGGGTCGTCGCACGGGTTCGGGGCGCGTGGGTCGGGTGGTCGTATGCCGTCGCCACGGTCGCGACGGGTGTCGCCACCGCCGCGGTCGCCATGTTCGCCGGATCGCCGTGGGCGGCCGGGGCGGCACTGGCCGTCTCCGGCCTGGGCGCGGGGGTGCTGCAGACCGTGGGCCCGGCGATGGCTGCAGAGGCCGTGCATCCGCAGGAGCGCGGGGAGGTGATCGCGGTGACCGGGACCTTCCGGGCCGGTGCCCTCTTCGCGGCCCCGCTGGCCGTCGCGGCCATGTTGCCTGTCGTGCCGCTGACCCTTGCGATGGCGACTGCGGGTGCCGTCATCGCGCTGCCGGTGCTCACCGCGCGACGTGTGCACCGCACGGTCACGTTCGACCGGCCCGCGCACCAGTCCTGTGGCTGACGTCGGCCTGCGCGCACGGATCCGGCGCAGCCGGACGCTTCGCTCGCTGCGGAACCGGAACTTCCGGCTCTTCCTCGCCGGTCATGCCGTGAGCGTGATCGGCACGTGGATGCAGCGCGTGGCCCAGGACTGGCTCGTCCTCGAGCTGACCGACAGCGCGGTCGCCGTCGGTGTCGCGACGGCGCTGCAGTTCCTGCCCATGCTGCTGTTCGGCCTCTGGGGTGGCGTACTCGTCGACCGCGTCGACCGCCGACGCCTCATCATGTGGACGCAGGCGTGCAGCGCCCTGCTGGCGGCGGTCCTCGCCGTCGTCGTGATCGTCGACGCCGTCGAGCTATGGATGGTGTTCGCGCTCGCGCTGGCCCTCGGTGCGGTGACGGTGCTGGACAACCCCGCCCGCCATGCCTTCGTCGCCGAGCTCGTCGGGCCCGACGACTACGTGAACGGCCAGGCACTGGCTTCGACAGTGCACAACACCGGCCGCCTCGTCGGGCCCGCCCTCGCCGGCGCGCTCATCGCCGCCTCCGGGCCGGGAGTGGCCTTCGCGGTCAACGCCGCCTCCTTCGCCGCAGTGCTGTGGGGACTGGCGCTGCTCGACGCCGAGGCGCTGCGGCGCGCGCACAACGCCGCGGCGCCGGTACGCGGTCAGATGATGGAGGGCCTGCGCTACGTCTACCGGCACCAGGAGCTGCGAGCCTGCATGATCCTGGTCGCGGTCATCGCGCTGTTCGGACAGAACTTCCGCGTCGTGCTGCCGGTGCTCGCCCGCGACACCTTCCACAGCGGAGCCGAAGGCTACGGCTGGCTGACCTCGGCGCTCGGGCTCGGAGCGGTGCTGGGCGCCTTGTTCGCGGCGTCACGTACGCGGGTCACCGCCTGGTCGCTGCTGGCAGCCGCCGTCTCCTTCGGCGTGCTCAACCTGGCGGGAGCGGCTTCGCCGACCATGTGGGTGGCCCTGACCGCCATGGTCACCGTGGGCTTCTCCAACATCATGTTCAACACGCTGGCGCGGACACTGCTCCAGCTCGGGACCGATCCCGGTATGCACGGCCGCGTGCTTGCCCTGCACGGGTTCGTGTTCCTGGGCAGCACGCCGATCGGAGCGCCGATGCTCGGCTGGGTCTGCCAGGCATTCGGCGCACGTACCGGACTCGTCGTCGCCGGAGGCACCGCGCTCCTCGCCGCGGGGTGGGTCGTGCCCGCGTTGCGACGGCTGCGGCGGGTGGTGCCCGACGAGGTACGTGCCGAACGTCGGGCCGAGGACGTACTGGGGGACGAGCCCTGAGGGCCGCGCTACGAGCCGCCGGCGTCCACCGCGTCGACCCGCTGGGCCGTGCGTTCGAGATGCCGGCGCATGATCCGCACGGCCTCGTCCGCGTCGCGTCGCTCGATGGCCCGGGCGATCTGCAGGTGCTCGTCGGTCCCTCGGTGACCCATGACCGGCGCGGCCACATGGGCCTCCTGCAGCGACATCAGCAACGGACCGTGGAAGCTGCGGACGAGCATCTCGACCGCGGGATTGTGCGTGCAGGTGGCGACACGGACATGGAACGCCGCCGACATGCCCATCGAGTAGCTGTCGTCGTCCAGGGCTGCCTGCGCGTCCTCGACCATCGCGAACAGCGCCGCGACGTCCTCGTCGTTCGCGCGTTGCACGGCCTGCGGCAGGATTCCGATCTCGAAGACCATCCGCGCCTCGGTGACCTCCGACGCGGTGAGCGCGGACAGCGTCAGCAGGTCGGCCAGCCCCTCGCCCAGGCGCTCGGTAGTCGGCGAGGTGAGGAACGCGCCCCCGCGGGCGCCGACGCGGATCTCCACCAGGCCGCCCGCCTCGAGCACGCGCAGCGCCTCCCGGACCGTCACCCGGCTGACCCCGAAGCGCTGGCACAGCTCGCGCTCGCTCGGTAGCCGGTCGCCCGGGCTGAGCCTTCCCTCGCGCAGCAGGATCTTGATCTGGTCCACGATCACCTGTGACATCCGGCCGACGCTGACCGGTCGGAACACGTCGCTCGGGGTTGTCCCGGCCCCGGGGGAGCTCACCTGACGGCCTCCGCTCGCTTCATCACAACGGCTCCCTGTCTCGGGTGGTCGGCCTCATCGTCGTGGTCAGGCTAATGGTAAGACCTCTGCGGCCTACGGCAAGGCGCCGGGTGCGTGGTTTACAACGTCCGAACTAAGGTAATACGGTCAGACCAAACGAGGAGGTGGGCCGGTGGCGGCCAGGGATGCGCTCGTGTCGGAGGACATGGCGAAGAAGTTCGCGACCGAGAAGGACTCACCGTACGTTCGCTGGGTCAAAGGCGAGGGTCTGGACATCATCAGCGCCCACTACGTGCCTGACCTGCACACGGTGGAGCTCAAGCCATGGGCCCGGCGCGGAGGTTCCGGGGTCTTCATCAACCACGAGGCCTCCAGGACCTCGAACGACTGTTACGTCTGCGAGATACCGCCAGGCGGCAAGCTCGCACCGCAGCGCCAGCTCTTCGAGGAGATGATCCTGGTCCTCGAGGGTCAGGGCTCCACTGCGGTCTGGAACGACGCCGGTGACCGCACCACCTTCGAGTGGGGCAAGGGCGCGATGTTCGCCATCCCGCTCAACACCTGGCACCAGCATTTCAACGGGTCCGGCAGCGGCCCTGTGCGCTTCGTCTCGTCCACGAACATGCCGCCGGTGATCAACCTCTACGACGAGCCGGAGTTCGTGTTCGACACCCCGCACGACTTCCGGTCACGCTTTGCCGGCGAGCCCGACTACTTCGCGAACAAGGAGGAGCCGGACGGGCTGATGCTGAAGACCAACTTCGTCGCCAACGCGGTCGACCTCCCCCTGGTGGCGGCCAAGGAGCGTGGTGCCGGCGGCGGCCACATCCGCTTCGCGATGGCGAGGGGGTCGATGAACAGCCACATCTCGCAGTTCCCGACGGCCACCTACAAGAAGGGCCACCGGCACGGGCCCGGAGCCCACGTCATCATCCTGTCCGGGCAGGGCTTCAGCCTGATGTGGCCGGAGGGCGAGGAACCGCACCGGTACGACTGGCACCCGGGGTCCCTCATCGTGCCGCCGAACATGTGGTTCCACCAGCACTTCAACACCGGGGCGGAGCCGGCCCGCTACCTCGCCTTCAAGCACGAGGTCGTGTCTGTGCGCAACGCCCAGGGCGTGCCCAAGGCCTGGATCAGCCAGCGCATCGGTGGCGACCAGATCGACTACGCCGACGAGGCACCCGTCGTGCGCGAGACGTTCGCCAAGGCGCTCGCCGAGAACGGGCTCGAGCCGGCCATGGACGAGGCCTACCAGGCGGAGCTGAAGGATCTCCCGCCCAGGCCCGGGGAGGCTGCACCGTCGTCGCGATGACCGACGTCGACCACAACCACGACGACGACCTGCACGACGTCTCGATCGAGTCGAACCCGATCTGGCAGCAGGACAACGTCACCCTGCACAGCGTCGGCATCGACATCGGCTCGTCCGGCACGCAGCTCGCGTTCTCCCGGCTGCACCTGCGCCGGATGGGGGAGGACCTCACCAGTCGCTACATCGTCGTGCGCCGCGAGACCACGTTCGAGTCGCCGGTGCAGCTGACGCCGTACCTCGACGAGCTGCGCATCGACACCGTCGCACTGGGCCGCATGCTGGACCAGGCGTACGCGGAGGCGGGGCAGAGCCCGGACGACGTCGACACCGGCGTGGTCATCCTCACCGGCGAGGCGCTGCGGCGCGTCAACGCCGAGCACATCGCCGCCGTCGTGTCGGAGCAGGCGGGCGACCTGGTGTGCGCGTCCGCGGGACACCACATGGAGGCGATGCTCGCAGCACACGGCTCCGGTGCGGTGCTGGCCTCGCACCGACGAGGTGCACGCGTCCTCAACATCGACGTCGGAGGAGGCACCACCAAGCTCGCGCTGGTCGAGGACGGCCAGGTGGTCGCGACAGCGGCTCTGCACATCGGCGGTCGTCTGCAGGTCGTCGACGACCAGCACCTGCTGGTGCGGCTCGAGCCTGCCGGGCGTGAGCACGCCGCGCATGCCGGCGTGACCTGGTCGGTCGGCGACCTCGTGCAAGAGGCCGACCTGGACCGCATCGCCCGCGAGATGTCCGACGCGATCGTGCACGCGGTGAGTGGGCGACCACTCACCCGGTGGGTCCGCGGCCTGTTCCTCACCGACCCGATCGACGAGCTCGGCCACCTCGACGCGGTGATGTTCTCCGGCGGTGTCGCGGAGTACGTGTACGACCGTGAGTCCCGCGACTTCGGCGACCTGGGCCGGCGGCTCGGCGCCGCACTGCGCGAGGCCGTCGCGTCCGGCTCCCTGCCCGCTCCGGTGCTCTCCGGCGGGGAGGGAATTCGCGCCACCGTCCTCGGAGCCTCCGAGTACACCGTCCAGCTGAGCGGCAACACCTGTTTCGTCTCCTCGCCCGCCACGCTGCTGCCGCGGCGCAACATGCAGGTCGTGCGGCCCAGGTACGACCTGGGGACGACCGTTGACTCCGACGAGGTGGCCGACGCCCTGCGTAGCCACCTCGCGTCGTTCGACACGCTGGACTCGGAGGCCGACGTGGCGGTGGCGCTGCGCTGGGACGGCCTTCCGGACTACCAACGGCTGCATGCGTTCGCCGAGGGCATCGCGCGCGGTCTGGCGCGGCGCATCCGCCGCGGCCTGCCGGTCTACCTCATGGTCGATTCCGACATCGCACTCACACTCGGCTCGTTGCTACGCGACGAGTGCCACGTGCGCAGTGACCTACTCGTGCTGGACGGGGTGCGCCTGCACGACTTCGACTACGTCGACCTCGGCCGGCTCCGGCAGCCCTCCAACACCGTGCCGGTCACCATCAAGTCGCTCGTCTTCGGTCGCGGCGACGCGTCGTTGGTTTCGGTCAGTGCCTAGGACCCAGCGACAGACAGGAGTGACGATGTCCCGCAAACCGCTCTCGCTAGCCATCGCCGACTACGACCGGGTCGCGGCCCTGGCCGACGGGACCGTCCGTCCCGATGGTGTGGACCTCCAGGTCCGCACGCTGGCTCCCTCCGAGACGTTCTACCGGATGCTCAAGGACGACGAGTTCGACGTGAGCGAGATGTCGCTGTCGTCGTTCCTCATCGCACGACAGCTGGGCCGCGACTGGACGGCGATCCCGGTGTTCCCCTTCCGCGCCGGCTTCCACGTCGGCGTCTACATCCGTGAGGACAGCGGCGTGCAGACGCCGGCCGACCTCGCGGGCCGGCGCTTCGGTATGCCCGAGTACCAGATGACCGCCGCGCTGTGGATCCGAGGCGCTCTCCAGCACGACTTCGGACTCGACCTGCGCGACGTCGAGTGGTGCATCGAACGAACCAGGTCGCTGAGCCATGGTGGCGAGACCGGATTCTCGCCACCGCCGGGTATCAACATCACCGACCTCGAGGGCGCGACCTTGTCGGAGCTGTTGGTGGCGGGCGAGCTCGACGCCGTCATGCCCAGTCCCTACCCCGGCATGGCCTCGAGACTGAACCGGACCGATGCCGCGGCACTGGCCGCCTCGCCGGGGATTCGCCGGCTGTTCGCCGACCCCGCCGCGGAGGTGGACCGGTACTACCAGGCCCATGGCTTCCTGCACATGAACCACACAGTGGTCGTGCAGAGCCGCCACGTCCGCGACGACCCGGGGCTGCCGATGCGGCTCCACGACGCCTTCGTCACGGCCAAGGAGGAGTCGTACGCGGGGATGGACAGGTTCCGCAAGTGCAACCTGGTGCATGGCGGCCTCATGCTGGAGCGCCAGCGCCTGGTGTACGGCGAGGACCCGTTCCCGTACGGGCTGGCCGCCAACAAGCACGCGCTGGAGACGCTCGTGCAGTACTCCGCCGAGCAGGGACTGATCCCGTCGGCTCCGCAGGTCACCGACCTGTTCCACGAGTCGACGCTCGGTACCTGAGCGTCGGTCGAGCGGCCGGTCCGCTCAGCCGCCCTCCGCGGTCGCCCAGGCTGCGGCCTCGAGCAGGTCGTCCGCGGTCAGCTGCTCTGGATCTGCCGCAACCTCGGGGCGTAGCGCGAGCGCGGCGAGCACCACCTTGCGGACGCGCCGCCCGTCGAGCCCGAGGCAGCGAGCGGCCAGCTTGGCCCGAAGGGAGCGGTCGTCACCCAGTGGCCTGAGTCCGGGCCACTGCTCGGCAAGCTCGTGCAGCGAGCCGCGCAGAATCTCCTCGATGACCGCCTCGTCGGGCACGCGAGTGTGCAGGACGAGGTCGGCACGAGACAGCACGGCCTCGTCAACGGCCGCGAGGAAGTTCGTGGTGACGACGAGCACGACGTGCGGGCAGCGCTGCCGTAGCACGTCGAGGCCCATGAGCACGGCATCCGTTGCCCGGTGTACGTCAACCGGGTTGGTGTCGAACGAGGCGGTGCTGCGTCGTACGGCAAGCGCCTCGACCTCGTCGATCAGCACCACCGTGTGCGGCCGGCGCGCGGCCATCTCCGGAAGGGTGTCGGTGAACAGCCGCACGACGTTGCGCTGGCTCTCGCCGAGCATGTCGCTGGGGAACGCGTGCGGATCGACCTCGACGAACGTCGTGGACCCGCGATCGGCCACCGCCTGCGCGGCCGCCTGCGCGAGCCCCTGCGCCAGCGTGGTCTTGCCGGTGCCGGGCGGCCCCGCCAGCACGATGAGGCCGTGCGGTGCTCCGGACAGCGCGTTCAGCCGCCGTCCGTGGCGGAGCACCAGCACCGCGGTGCTGAGCAGCCGCTCCTTGGTGCCCGGTGGCACGACCATGCTGTTCCAGGGGCCGTCGTGGTGGTCGGCCGGCAGCACGTGCAGGCCCATCACCCCGGGCGGCAGCGTGGACGAGCTCACGGCCACGTCGGTCTCTTCAGCTCGGGCCAGTCGACCGTGCTCGGGTCACCGGCCTGCGCGTCCCGGATGTGGTCCGGTGGCTCCTCGAACAGCACCAGCGGATCCGACAGGACCCGCATCGTCTCGAGCAGGCTGTCGAACATGTGGATCCGGACCACCTTGGCGGTCTTGTCGGGGGAGTCGTTGAAGTGCTGGTGCCAGAGGAAGTGGTCGACCACGATCAGGTCGCCCTTCTTCCACGGGTGATCCTCACCGCCCTCGGGCTCCGCACCCAGGTAGCTGTGCCCCTCACCCTCGACCACGTACAGCCAGGCCTCACCGGGGTGTCGGTGCATCGACTGTCCACGCCCCGGGCCGACCTCGAACATCGCCATGGTGATCCCGGAGGCCTGGTAGCCGATCGCGCGGTCGAGCAGGAACGTCGTTCGGGTGCCCCGCGGGGTGTTGAGCATCTCGAGGTCGTCCCAGCTCGTGTGCAGGCGGCCGCTGCGGCGTGCCTGCTGGTCCCGGCCGAGCCTGCGGATCCGGCGCGCGTACGCATCGTCGCCCTCGGCGTGGTCGGTGAACGGCGGACGCGGCGGCAGGTCGGCGTACGCGGTGTCCCCGGCATCTTCGAGCACCGCCATGCCCATCGTCGCGAGCAGCGGTTCGCTGGAGCAGGTGAGGTAGCGGCAGGTCAGTGAGCGGTCGTTGCCCGAACGGTGCCAGGACCACGCCGGAAGGTGCAGTGAGTCGCCCGGTCCCCACTCGATGCGCTCGCCGTCGATCTCGGTCCACCCCCAGCCGGCGACGACGAACACCATGGCGTCCCAGGAGTGCCGGTGCACCGTGCTCACGGTGCCCGGGTCGATCTCGTGGACCAGGGCATCGATGGAGCGGGTGGGGTTGTCGCCGTCGGCGCCCATGTACACCCCGGTTCGCACTCCGCGCAGTGTCGGCTGCAGCTCGACGTCCTCGTGATGGATCACGGTCCGGCGGTTCTGCCGCCAGTTCTCGACGAAGTCGGCACGACGCTTCTTCTGCACGTGGTAGTGCGTCACCTGCGTGGTCGTTCTGGTCGTCATGCAGCAGCCTTCCCATTTGGGCTAACCATTTGCCCGCAGTCTCACGTACGCGCGCGGAGAGTGCAAGACACCGCTGGCGTCCTGGACGCACTCGGGTGGCCCCGGTTCATCGGGTGACGGCCCGGTGCGCCCGGGATCTGGCGCACGGGCGCAACGCGGCGCTAGGCTGGTATCCGAAACTGTTTCGCATACCGAAAAGTTGGTCGCCGTGAGCCGTCTCCGTGTGGTCGTCGTGGGTGGTGGGATCGGCGGGCTCTTCGCGGCGAACGTCCTCGTCCAGCGCGGCATCGAGGTCGAGGTCTACGAGCAGGCACCGGCACTGGGGGAGATCGGGGCCGGTGTTCTGCTGACGCCCAACAGCGTGCGTCAGCTCGAACGGGTAGGGCTCGGTCCGGAGGTGGAACGGTGCGGTGCCAGGGTCGGCCCCGAGTCGCGCTACTTCCGTCAGGACGGCGCGTTCATCGCACCGATCCTCACCACGGACTCGCGGGGATGGAACGCGGTGTTCGGAATGCACCGTGCGGACCTGGTCGCGATGCTGGCAGAGGGGCTGCCCAACGGCGTCGTACGTACGAGCCATCGATGCTCGGGGTTCGAGCAGGACGCCGGCCGGGCCCGGGTGCGCTTCGACAACGGCGCCGTCGCCGAGGCTGACGTCGTCATCGCCGCCGACGGGATCCACTCCGTTCTTCAGGAGCACGTCGTCACCCCGTCGGCCCCGATCTCCTCGGGATCGGTCGCCTACCGTGGCCTGGTTCCGCGCGCACGCATCCCGTGGTGGCCGACCGGATGCTCGCTGTTGTGGATGGGTGAGCGCAAGCACTTCCTCGTCTACCCCGTTCGAGGCGGCGAGCTGGTCAACTACGTCGGCTTCGTGCCGACCGACGAGCAGATGCGGGAGTCGTGGTCGGCGCCGGGCGACCCGGCGGTGCTGGCTGGGGAGTTCGTCGGCTGGGACCCGAGGGTGGAGGCCTTGCTTGCAGAGGTCGGCCGAACGTTCCGCTGGGGCCTGTACGACCGGGAGCCGCTCCCCACCTGGTGTCGCGGTCGTCTCGCGCTGCTCGGTGACGCGGCGCACCCGATGCTGCCCCACCTCGGGCAGGGTGCCAACCAGGCGATCGAGGACGGGACGACGCTGGCGGTGATGCTGAGCCGGGTCGGCGAAGGCGAGGCACCGGAGGCGCTGCGGGCGTACGAACACGTGCGGCGTGAGCGGACGGGCGCCATCCAACGCGGCGCACGCGAGAACGGGCTTCGCTACGACTCGTCGTACGACGACCTCGCGGTGCGCGATGCCGAGATCGCCGCCTCGGTCAGGTTCCGGTCCTGGATCTACGACCACGACGCACTGGCCGCGGCGGAACAGATGACGGTGGGTTCGTGACCACCGCGAACACAAGAGGAGCTGGCATGGGGCGTGGACCGGGCAGACGGACAGCCGGCATCGTGGCGGTGTTCCTGGCCATGTGTCTGCTGGCGGCGTGCGGGGGTGACGACTCGCAGCCGGAAGGTCCTGGGGGAAAGACCTCTCTCACGGTCGGTGTGATGGCAACCGCGGACCTGGCCCCGCTGTACATGGCGAGGAAGGACGGCCTGTTCGCCGCCGAGGGTCTGACCGTCGAGCCCGTCGTGGCCTCCGGCGGGGCCGCGCAGATCGCCAGCATGGTGGCCGGCGACATCGACATCACCTACAGCAACTACGTGTCGGTGCTCGAGGCCGCGAAGAAGGGGCTGCCGCTGAGGATCATCCGCGAGAACAACCGCTCGGGGCCGCAGGGCATCTACGCCATGGCCGACGGCATCTCGAAGCCGGCCGAGCTCGCGAGCAAGAAGATCGCCGTCAACAGCCTGGGCAACATCCAGGAGCTGACAGCGCGAGCGGTTCTGCAGTCGTACGGAGTCGACCCCTCGACGTTGACCTTCGTCGAGCTCCCACCGCCGGAGATGCTGTCCGCGCTCGAGCGGGGTGACGTCGATGCAGCGTGGCTGGTCGAGCCCTTCGTCACTCTGGCGTCGCAGACCTCCGACGTCGCGCGTGTGGTGAGCGCGTTCGAGGGGCCGACCGAGAACCTGCCGGTCGCCGGCTGGACCGCGACCGAGCAGTTCGTGCAGGAGAACCCCGATGAGGTGGCGGCGTTCGTGCGCGCCATGGACGAGGCCATGAGCCGGGCGCAGGCCCATCCGAAGGCGCTGGAGCAGACCATTCCCACCTACACCGACATCTCGGCGGGCCTCGCGCACCAGCTCAGCGAGCCGGGTCTCGCCACGAGAAGCGACCTCAGTGATCTGGACCAGCTGGAGGCGCTGATGGTCGAACACGGCATCATCGACGCACGGCTCGACCTCGACCAGGTCGTCGTGCACGGCGACGAGCTGCCGCGCGGCTAGCCTCATGCCCCCCTCGCGGACCCGGGCCAAGACGCGCACACAAGCACGTGCTGCCGCAGACGTCGCCGACCCGGGTGGCCCCGCGGGTAAGGACGGACGTGCCGCCGAGGGCATGGCCGGCCTGGCGAAGGGGCTGGCGGTCATCGAGGCGTTCGGTCCTAACCAGACGCAGGTCACCGTCTCGGACGCAGCTCGGGCAACCGGCATGACACCGGCGACGGCACGACGGTGTCTGCGAACGCTGCAGGAGCTCGGCTACCTGAGCCACGACGGCAAGTTCTTTCGCCCGACGCCACGGATGATGCGGCTGGGTGCCGCGTACCTGGAGACGGCGTCGCTGCCGCAGCTGGCGCAGCCGTACGTCGTGAGCGCTCGCGACGAGCTCGACGAGTCGGTGTCCCTGGCCGTTCTGGAGGACGACCTGGCGGTGTTCGTCGCGCGCGCGGAGGTTCAGCGCATCGTCTCCACCGGCGTACGGCTGGGGGCGCACCTCCCGGCGCACGCGTCGGCGTCGGGTCGCATCCTGCTGGCCGGACTGCCGAACGACGAGCTCGATGCCCGCCTCGAGTCGTGTCGCCCACGGCGTACCACTCCGAAAACGCTTGTGAAGGTCGCCGGCATCCGCGAACGCGTGGTGCGCGCCCGGGTCGACGGCTTCGCGTTCACCGACGAGGAGCTGGAGATGGGCATGCGCACGATGGCTGTCCCGGTCCGCGACAGCATGGGCCGAACACAGGCAGCGATGACCGTGAGTGCGTTCACCGCGCGCATCTCGTTCGATCGCATGTGTGCCGAGTTCGTACCGGTCCTCCAAAGGCACGCCGAACACCTCGGCCGGATGCTCTGAGGCAAGACACCTCGGTGGTCACTGCCGCCGTGGGCGTCCCGCACGACCAGGTGGGCTTGCCGTGCTCGCACGGACGACGAGGCGGGTCGGGACGAGCGTCACCCCGCTCTTGGAGGGGTTTCCACGGATCTGGCGCAGAACTCCGGTCACGCATCGTCGTCCGACCTCTGCGAAGTCCTGGTGCACGGTCGTCAGCGGAGGGAAGAACGAAGAGGAGTCGGGTATGTCGTCGAAGCCGACGACACTGACGTCCTCGGGCACACGAGCTCCGCGCTCGTGCAGCGCACGAAGCACGCCGAGCGCCATCTGGTCGTTGGACACGAAGACGGCGGTGCAGTCAGCCGTGTCCGCGATCGAGAGACCGGCCTGGTATCCGCTCTCGGCCGACCAGTCCCCGTGCAGCATCGGGGACACGTCGGCGCCGCCGGCCTCCAGCGTCCGCTTCCAGGCCGATGCACGTCGTTCAGCGGCATACGAGCCCTGGGGACCGGACACGTGCCATACGGTCTGGTGGCCGAGGTCGAGGAGGTGCTGGACGGCCTGGCGCGCCCCGTCTGCCTGGTCGGAGTCCACGACGCTGTAGCGGTCACCGGCATCGGAGTCGGCGACCAGGACCGGGGTTCCGGGTGGAAGCACCACGCTCGCGGCGTCGAGCAGGTGTACCTCCATGACCACGACGATTCCGTCGACGGCCAGCTCCTCCAGGCGGCTGAACGCACCGAGGACTGCTGCCTCGGTCGGCAACGCGACCGGGATCAGCGTGATCCCGTAGCCTTCCCGGGCCGCGTGGGTGGCGATGGCCTCCAGCCTGCGGCTGTTACCGGTGTTGGACAGCGAGAACATGATCACCCCGAGGGTGCGGAACTCGCCTCGTTTGAGGGCCCGCGCGGCCCCGTTCGGCCGGTAGCCCATCTCGTGCATGGCCTCGAGGACCTGCTGTCGCGTGGCGTCGACGACCCCCGGGAAGCCGTTCGCCACCCGGGAGACCGTCTGCGCGGAGACGCCGGCTCGATGTGCCACGTCGGCCATGGACACTCTCTTCGTCATCGATCCGCGTCCTCGCTCACGCCCGGCTGCCCGCACCGGCCCTTGACATCCCTCGGGGGCGATGTGCATCCTCGCACGTCCGATGTTTGCGCAAACATCTCTGACCAGCCTAACTCCGTGAGGTCCACCCCATGGCTGCTGCCCAAGCTGTCGCCACCCCTCGTGCGCCCAGGCCATGGTGGCGCCGGGGCGGGGCGGGCTGGGCGTTCATGGGTCCGTTCATGGCGGTGTTCGGTCTGGTCTTCCTCGCGCCGATCGCCTACTCGCTCTATCTGAGCCTGTTCCGAGACCAGCTGATCGGCGGCAACAGCTTCGTGGGCCTGGACAACTACGCCCAGGCATTGAACGACCCCGCGTTCTGGCAGGCCCTGGCACGGGTGTCGCTGTTCCTGGTGGTGCAGGTGCCGATCATGCTGTTCCTCGCGCTCCTGGTCGCGCTCGCCATCGACGGGGGTCGCCTCTACGGGTCGTCGTTCTTCCGGATCTCGATCTTCATGCCGTACGCGGTGCCGGCGGTGGTCGCCACGTTGATGTGGGGGTTCATGTACGGCACCCGCTTCGGCCTGGTCGGCAACGTGAACCAGGCCCTCGGCATCTCCTTGCCGGACCCACTCGGCGCGGAACTGGTCCTCGCCTCGATCGGCAACATCGTGACCTGGGAGTTCGTCGGCTACAACATGCTGATCTTCTACGCCGCCCTTCGGGTGATCCCGACGGCGCTCTACGAGGCTGCCGCCATCGACGGGGCCAGCCAGCTGCGGGTGATCACCGCGATCAAGCTCCCCTCGATCCGCGGTGCCCTGGTGGTCGCGACGATCTTCTCGATCATCGGCAGCTTCCAGCTCTTCAACGAGCCGAGCATCCTGCAGAGCCTCGCGCCCAATGCCGTCACCACCGACTACACGCCGAACATCTACGCCTACTCCCTCTCCTTCGCCGGGCAGCAGTACAACTACTCCGCGACGGTCGCCATCCTGATGGGCCTGGTGACGATGGTGATCGCCTATGCCGTTCAGGTGCGAGGGATGCGGAAGGTGACCTGAGCGTGCCGGCAACCACGAGATCCCGCGACTCCCGGCCGGCGACCGGCCCCCGTCCGGTGGCCGCCGACGTGCCGCGACGGCGCCGCCTGTACACGGTCGAGCGTCCGCGCCGGAGCATCACCCTCACGGTGCTGACCGGTCTGGTCCTGCTCTACAGCCTGGTGCCGCTGGCGTGGCTGCTGATCAACGCGACCAAGTCGCAGGGCGACCTGTTCTCGTCGTTCGGGCTCTGGTTCAGCGGTGACCTGAACCTCTGGAGCAACATCGAGCAGACCCTGACCTACGACGGGGGGATCTTCCTACGCTGGCTGGTCAACACCCTGCTCTACGTGGTCGTCGGCGCTGGGGGAGCAACCCTGCTCGCCGTCCTCGGCGGCTATGCACTCGCGAAGTTCGAGTTCTTCGCGAAGCGCGCGGTGTTCGCGGTCGTCATCGGTGCGGTTGCGGTCCCCGGTACGGCGCTGGCGGTGCCGACGTTCCTGATGTTCAGCGAGATGGGCCTGACCAACACCCCGTGGTCGGTCATCATCCCCTCGCTCATCTCCCCGTTCGGGCTCTACCTGATGTGGACCTTCGCGGCCCAGGCGATCCCCACCGAGCTGATGGAGTCGGCTCGGATCGACGGTGCCGGCGAGTTCCGAACGTTCGCCCAGATCTGCCTGCCCCTCCTGGCTCCCGGTGTGGTCACCGTGCTGCTCTTCACGATGGTCGCCACCTGGAACAACTACTTCCTTCCGCTGATCATGCTGAAGGACCCGGCCTGGTACCCGCTCACCCTGGGACTCGACGCGTGGAACGCGCAGACCACGACCGCTGGCGGAGAGGCCGTCTACCACCTCGTCATCACCGGCTCACTGCTGACCATCCTGCCGCTGATCGCGGCATTCCTCCTGCTGCAGCGCTTCTGGCAGTCCGGCCTGGCCGCAGGAAGCGTCAAGGAGTGAAGGCATGTCCCCGCCGCACCGACGGCACGACCCACGCATCCGAGAGGACACCGAGATGAAGATCCGCGCTCGCGGAGGAGCCGTACGCACCGCAGTCATGGCGAGCGTCCTGAGCCTGGCGATGGCCGCCTGCGGCTCCGGCGGGGACTCGAGCGGAGGCGGCGACGAGCAGGTCTCCGACGCCGAGGTCAACGCCGCGCTCGAGAAGGGTGGGACGCTCACCGTCTGGGGCTGGGAGCCGACGCTGGAGCAGGTGGTGAAGGACTTCGAAGCCGAGTACCCCAAGGTCGACGTCAAGCTCGTCAACGCCGGCACAGGCACCGACCAGTACACCGCGCTGCAGAACGCGATGTCTGCCGGCTCGGGCGTCCCGGACGTGGCCCAGATCGAGTACTTCGCGCTGTCGCAGTTCGCGCTGGGAGACTCCGTCACCGACCTCACGGCGTTCGGCGCCGGCAAGCTCGACGGAACCTTCTCGCCAGGGCCATGGTCCTCGGTGCACTCCGGGGACAGCATCTACGGGTTGCCCATCGACTCCGGCCCGATGGCGATGTTCTACAACAAGGAGCTGTTCGACAAGCACGACATCGACGTGCCGACGACCTGGGATGAGTACGTGGACGCCGCCCGAAAGCTCCACAAGGCCGACCCGAGCGCCTACATGGCGAGTGACACCGGCGACCCCGGCTCGGCGACGAGCATGATCTGGCAGGCCGGCGGAAAGCCGTTCGACGTCCAGGGCACCAAGGTCTCGGTCGACCTGGCCGACGAGGGGTCGCAGCGGTTCGCGCAGATGTGGCAGCCGATGCTCGACGAGAACCTCGTCGCTCCCATCACCGGCTGGACCGACGAGTGGTACAAGGCGCTCGGTGACGGCACCATCGCGACCCTGGTGACCGGTGCGTGGATGCCCATCACCCTCGAGTCGGCGGTCCAGGCCGGTGCGGGCAAGTGGCGGGTGGCTCCGATGCCGCAGTGGGAGCCCGGCGGCGAGGCAACGGCCGAGAACGGTGGCAGCTCGCTGGTGGTTCCGAGCGCCAGCGAGAACCAGGAGCTCGCCTACGGATTCCTCGAGTACGCGGCGGTGGGCGAGGGAGTCCAGGCCCGCATCGACGGAGGGGCGTTCCCCGCAACCGTCGAGGACCAGCAGTCGCAGGAGTTCCAGACCAAGCGCTTCGAGTACTTCGGTGGCCAGCAGGCCAACAAGATCTTCGCCGAGTCGGCCGCCGACGTCGTCCCGGGATGGTCCTACCTGCCGTACCAGGTCTACGCCGACAGCATCTACAACGACACCGTCGGCAAGGCCTACGTCTCCGGGGTCACGCTTCAGCAGGGACTGTCGATGTGGCAGCAGGAGATCGTCACGTACGGAAACGAGCAGGGCTTCGAGGTCGGCACCGACTAGCAGCGCCGCCACCAGCGGCCCCCGAGAACCGAGGAGAACGGTGAACGCCCGACCAAAGCCGCGATGGCTGCGCTGGCCGTCAGATCCGCACCGCAGACGCATGGCCTTCGGTGCCGACTACAACCCCGAGCAGTGGCCACGCGATGTCTGGGACCAGGATGTCCGCGCCATGCAGCAGGCAGGCGTGAACATCGTCTCCCTGGGGATCTTCTCCTGGGCACGTATCCAGCCCGAGCCAGATCGATGGGACTTCGACTGGCTCGACGACGCCATGGAACTCCTGCACTCGCACGAGATCGCGGTGGACCTTGCCACCGCGACCGCCTCACCACCGCCCTGGCTCTCCACCAGACACCCGGAGATCCTGCCCGTGAACGAGCAGGGCCAGACGCTCTGGCCGGGCGGGCGGCAGCACTGGCGGCCGACGTCACCGGTGTTCCGGCGGTACGCGCTCGACCTCCTCGAGGGGATCGCCGCGCGCTACGCCGATCACCCTGCGCTCGCTGCCTGGCACGTCAACAACGAGCTCGGGTGCCACAACGTCTACGACTTCTCCGGCGATGCGGCCCGCGCATTCCGGGAGTGGCTGCAGGACCGCTACGGCTCCATCGAGCGCCTCAACGACGCGTGGGGGACGTCCTTCTGGTCACAGCGCTACTCAGACTGGCAGGACGTGCTGCCACCCCGACTGGCCGCAGCCTTCCAGAACCCCACCCAGTGCCTCGACTTCAAGCGCTTCTCCTCCGACGCACTCAAGGAACACCTTCGTGCCGAGGTCTCGGTGCTCCGCGAGCACACCCCGGACGTGCCGATCACGACCAACTTCATGGTGATGGGCACCGCGAAGAACATGCACTACGCCGACTGGGCCAGGGAGGTCGACTTCGTCTCCAACGACCACTACGTCCAGCCGGTCGCGCGCAGTCAGGACGAGCTGTCGTTCTCGGCCAACCTCACCGGGAACATCGCGGGCGGAGCGCCCTGGTTCCTCATGGAGCACTCCACCAGCGCCGTTCAGTGGCAGGGCGTCAACCTGCCCAAGCGCGACGGAGAGCTGGCCCGCGACTCGCTGACCCATGTGGCCCACGGGGCCGACGCCGTCTGCTTCTTCCAATGGCGCCAGTCCGCCGCCGGGGCCGAGAAGTACCACTCGGCGATGGTCCCGCACGCGGGCGAGGACAGTGAGGTGTTCCGCAGCGCCGTCAGGCTCGGTCGCGGTCTGGCCGACCTCTCGGCTGTCGTCGGCTCGCATCGCTTGGCCGCCCAGGTGGCGATCCTGTTCGACTGGGAGTCCTGGTGGGTGAGCGAGCAGGACGCCACCCCGACGAGGCTGCTGAAGTACCGGCAGGAGGCCCAGGACTGGTACTCCGCCTGCCTCGACCTCGGGATCCGCGCCGACGTCGTGCCCGTGGGGACGTCGTTGGCCGACTACCAGGTCGTGATCGCACCGGTGCTGCACGTCATCCCGCCACCGCTCGGAGCCTCGCTCGAGGACTATGTCGCGGCCGGGGGACATCTGGTCACCACCTACTTCTCCGGCATCGTCGACGAGAACGACCATGCGTATCTGGGTGGCTATCCCGGTGCTCTGCGCGACCTGCTCGGCATACGTGTCGAAGAGTTCTGTCCGCTGCCTCAGGACGGCGCGGTCGAGCTCGACAACGGTTGCCGCGGCACCGTGTGGACCGACCGCATCGACGTCGTGGCCGACGATGTCGAGGTACTCGCCTGGTACAAGACCGGCGACCAGGCTGGTCGCCCGGCCATCACCCGACGCGACGTCGGCGGCGGCTCCGCCGGCTACGTCTCCACTCGACTGGGCCCGGATCAGCTCCGGCCGGTCCTGCTCGAGCTCCTCGGTCCCGCGGGCGTTCGAAGCGAGCTGCCCGTCGACCTGCAAGGACGGGTGGAGCTCGCTGTTCGCTGCGACGACACGAGCGACTACTGGTTCCTCGTCAACCGCTCGGACGAGTGGCTCGATGCCGCCGGCATCAGCGGCGAGCTGCTCCTCTCCACGAACGGCCCCGCAAGGTCGGGGGGCCTCACGTCGCTCGCTCCCCGATCCGTTGCCGTACTGCGCTGCCAGCGCGAAGCCGCTCGCTGATCCCGAGGCGGCTCAGCCGACCTTGCGGTACTTGCGGTGGATCGTCTGTCGTGTGACACCGAGGAGGGTTCCTATCTCGGCCCAGCTCAGCCCGGCGTGACGCGCTCTCCGAACCGCCACCTCCTCACGCCGGGACAGGTCGCGCTTGGCTTCGGCGAGCGCCGCGAGGTCACCCACCACGCCGCCGTCGTCATCCGGCCCCGGTGACGTTCTCATGCTGTCAGCATGTGCTGACAGAGTCGCGGAAGTCAAGACCGTTGGTTGACCGTGGGCGTCCCGCACCTCTAGTCTCCACGTTCGAAATCACAGAAAGCATTCGATATATCGAACACCCTGGGGTGATCCATGGACTCGCCCACGCCCCCCCTGCTGGGTGCGCAGCACCCGGCTCATCGGTGAGGGCATGCGTCCCGGCATCCCATGACCTCTGGTCGACGAGGGCGTCTGGTCCTCTCCTCGCCGTACCAGGAGGATCCTGCTCCGGTCCTGGGCCGGTGGGGAGTGCCTTGCCGTCGATGACTGGGTCTTCCTGACGACAACTTGTCCTGATGCTGAGGAGCTGATCGTGCTACTGGCCCAAGAATCCAGTCTTCGGCTGGACGCGGGGTTCGTGGACTACGGGATCATCGCGCTGTACTTCGTGTTCGTGCTGGGGATCGGCTACATGGCCCGTCGTTCGATCTCCAGCAGTCTCGACTTCTTCCTGTCCGGTCGCTCGTTGCCGGCGTGGATCACCGGGCTGGCGTTCATCTCCGCCAACCTCGGCGCCATCGAGATCATGGGCATGAGCGCCAACGGCGCGCAGTACGGCATGCCGACCGCTCACTACTTCTGGGTCGGCGCGATCCCCGCGATGCTGTTCCTGGGCATCGTGATGATGCCGTTCTACTACGGGTCCAAGGTCCGGAGCGTGCCGGAGTACATGATGCGCCGCTTCGGTCCCGGCGCACACATGGTCAACGCGATCAGCTTCGCGGTGGCGCAGGTGCTCATCGCCGGCATCAACCTCTATCTGCTCGCGACCATCGTCAACGTGCTGCTCGGCTGGCCGCTGTGGGTCGCGATCATCGTCGCCGGCCTGATCGTCCTGACCTACATCACCGCCGGCGGTCTGTCCGCGGCGATCTACAACGAGGTGCTGCAGTTCTTCGTGATCGTGGCGGCGCTTGCTCCGCTGACGATCATCGCGCTCATCCAGGTCGGCGGCTGGGACGGACTCGTGGACCGTGTCAGTGCCGGACCGGGAGGGGCCGAGCAGATGACGGCCTGGCCGGGCAACGAGCTCTCCGGGTTCGACTCCAGCGTGCTTTCGGTGATCGGGCTGGTGTTCGGGCTCGGCTTCGTGCAGTCGTTCGGGTACTGGACGACGAACTTCGTCGAGGTGCAGCGCGCGATGGCGAGCAAGAGCATGAACAACGCCCGCCGTGCGCCCATCATCGGCTCCTTCCCCAAGATGTTCGTGCCGTTCATCGTGATCGTGCCGGGAATGATCTCCGCGGTGCTCGTCCCGGAGATGATCGCGGGCAAGGCCGACGGCACCGCCGACTACAACAACGCGCTGCTCTACCTGATGCGAGACCTGCTGCCCAACGGCATGCTCGGACTGGCGATCGCAGGTCTCCTGGCGTCCTTCATGGCCGGCATGGCGGCGAACATCAGCTCGTTCAACACGGTGTTCAGCTACGACATCTGGCAGGACTACGTGGTCAAGGGCCGCGACGACGGCTACTACCTGCGCATCGGTCGCCTGGTGACCATCCTGGCAACGATCGGCGCGATGGGCACGGCGTTCATCGCCGCCAACTACAGCAACCTGATGGACTACTTGCAGCTGCTGTTCTCGTTCTTCAACGCCCCACTGTTCGCGACGTTCATCCTCGGCATGTTCTGGAAGCGGATGACGCCCACTGCGGGCTGGCTCGGGTTGGTCGCTGGTACCGCCGCCGCCATCGGGGTGTTCCTGATGAACGAGACCGGGGTGATCAGCCTGCCCGGGCAGGGCGCTGCCTTCGTGGGTGCGGGAGCCGCCTTCGTGGTCGACGTGGTCGTCAGCTACGCGGTGACGATGGTCGGCCGGCCCAAACCCGAGGCCGAGCTCGTCGGCCTCGTGTACTCGCTGACTCCCAAGGAGAGCTTCTACGACCCCCGCGACGCGCGTGAGGCCTGGTACCAGCGGCCCAGTCTGCTCGCCGGCATCTCCCTGGTGCTGGTGATCGGCCTCAACCTGGTCTTCGGCTGACGGAGGAGAGGAAGATGTCCACGGAACAGAACGTCCCGTCTGCGGACCGGCAGAAGCCGAAGAAGCGCGCCGGTGCCTTCGATGTGCGCACGGTCATCGGGCTGTTGCTCGGGATATACGGAGTCGTCATCGGGCTCACGGGTCTGTTCGGCACGAGCGAGCAGGACCTGGCCAAGACCAGCGACATCAACCTCAACCTGTGGGCGGGGGTCGGGCTCCTGGTGGCCTCAGCCGTGTTCTTCGTGTGGGCCCGGCTGCGGCCCATCCTGATGCCGGCCGACGTCGACGTGTCATTGCGCGACGACGGGACGGAGTGATCGGCTCAGGTGCCGGTCAGGTGCCGGTCAGGTGCCGGTCAGGTGTCGGTCAGGTGCCCAGTGTCGACTCACGGGGGACGAGACGGGTGGGCATGCGGAGCAGCCCGGTGTGGGGTGATCCGGAGATCGCGTCGAGCAACAGCTGCGCGGTCCGGCGCCCCAGCTCCTCGAGCTCGAGGTCGACCGTGGTCAACGGCGGTCGGCTGGCCTGCGCCATGACCTCCCAGTTGTCGAAGCCGGTGACGGCGACATCGTCGGGCACGGTCCGGCCGAGCTCGCGAAGGCGGTCGCACACCCCGCGCGCGATCTGGTCGCTTCCACAGGTGATCGCGTCGAGCCGCGGCCACTGCCGCAGCGCACGGTCGACCGCGTGCCTGCCCCAGCGCTCGCTCCACTCACCGAACAGCGGGGTTCCGACGAACGCGTCGCCCGCGGACTCGGCCGCGGCCGCGGCGCGCTCGGTGGCGCTGAGGTGGCGCTCGGGCCCGGTGACGTGGACGACGCGCTCACGTCCGAGCTCGAGCAGATGCTCGACCGCCAGCGCGGCGCCGCCGCGGTCGTCGACGACCACAGACGGGTGCGAGGCGTCCATCGACGGGTTGAAGGCGTACACCACCGGGATGGGTACCGAGATGGGTTCGCGCGGCTCGGTTCGCCGTCCGGTCACGATGATCCCGTCGACGCGGCGCGCCATCAGCGAGCGGATGTAGTGCCGTTCGCGCAGCGGGTCGTCACGGGTGTCGCAGAGCAGCATCGCCATCTCGCCGGCACTGAGCGCGTCCTCCGCACCGAGCATGATCGGGATGCTGAACCGGCCGGTGCTGTCGGTCGTGACCAGACCGACGGTGTAGCTGCGACCCGACGCGAGTGCCCGGCCGCGACCGTCGGGGGTGAAGCCGAGCTGCTCGGCGGCCCGGCGGACTCGTTCGCGGGTGCTGACGCGCAGCTGGCCGGTGTCGTTGAGCGCCTTCGACGCCGTGCTGGGGGAAACCCCAGCCAGCGCTGCTACGTCGACGATGCGGGGCACGGAATGCGGACCGCTGGGCGATGAGGACACCGTGGACGTCATCGTGGCCAGCCCCCTTCCGAGTTTTCGTGTTTCCGTGTGGCCCGGGGACAGCGTACCCAAGAGCCGACGACGGTGCCCGCTTTTGCGCTGCTCATGGGGTTGACGCTTCCGGGGGTGCTGCGTAGGTTCACTCCGGAAAACGTGTTCCTGATTTTCTGCGACGGGTGGCGCCATGACTTCACTGACCTCCTCCGGCGGTACCGCCGAGCAGCAGTCGACCCGCCCCGGCGGCGGCTCGCCCGCCAGCCCCACCACGTCGGCGGCGGTCCGCTGGCGCCCCCTGCCACTCGGCGCCGCGAGCATCACGGGTGGCTTCTGGGCCCCCCGGCAGGACGCGAACGCTGACGCGGCCGTTCCCGCCGGGCGGGAGCGACTGGAGTCCGCGGGCAACCTGCAGAACCTGCGGGTGGCAGCGGGGGCGGCCGAGGGCACGGCGGTCGGACCGGTGTTCGCGGACTCCGACGTCTACAAGTGGCTCGAGGCGGCCGCGTGGGAGTACGGCCGGCGTCCCGCGGACGACCTGCTGCGGATGCAGCGCGAAGTCACCGCCCTGGTAGCCCAGGCCCAGGCCGATGACGGCTACCTCGACTCCGTGGTGCAGGTGCGCTACGGACGCGACGGCCGCTACCAGGACCTCCCGTGGAGCCACGAGCACTACTGTGCCGGCCACCTGATGCAGGCCGCCGTCGCGCAGGCCCGGTGCACCGGTGACCGGGCACTGCTCGACGTCGCGGTCCGGGTCGCCGACCACCTCGTCGCGACCTTCGGCGAGGACCTCCGGCACGACGTCGACGGGCACCCCGTGGTCGAGATGGGGCTGGTGGAGCTCTACCGCGAGACCGGCGAGCGCGGCTACCTCGACCTGGCCAGATACTTCGTGGACGCACGCGGGCACGGCCTGATCGAGTCCTACGGCCAGGAGCCCACGTACTTCTCCGACCGCGTCCCGGTGCGGGAGGCGACGACCGTCGAGGGGCACGCCGTGCGCGCCGTCTACCTTGCCGCCGGTGCAGCCGATGTCGCGGCGGAGCTCGGCGACAAGGAGCTGCTGGCGGCGCTGGAGACCCAGTTCGACCACATGATGGCCACGAAGACCTACCTGACCGGCGGCCTGGGCGCCCGCTGGGAGGGCGAGTCCTTCGGCGACGAGTACGAGCTGCCGGCCGACCGCGCGTACGCAGAGACGTGTGCGGCGATCGGCGGCGTCCAGTGGGCCTGGCGGATGTTGCTCGCCACCGGCGACCCCAAGTACGCCGACGCCGCGGAGCGCATGCTGTTCAACGGCTTCCTGGCCGGGGTGTCGCTGGCCGGTGACGAGTACTTCTACGTCAACCCGCTGCAGCTGCGCGGCGGTGCGCACCCGCACGGCAACCGCAGCCCGGCGCACGGTCGCCGGGGATGGTTCGACTGCGCGTGCTGCCCGCCCAACATCATGCGCACGTTCGCGAGCCTCTCCGGCTATCTCGCGAGCAGCGACAGCCAGGGCGTGCAGGTGCACCAGTTCGCCACCGGAGCGCTGGCGGCCCGCGTGGGTGCCGGTGAGGTGCGCGTGGCGGTGGAGACCGACTACCCGTGGGACGGCATGGTCCGGGTGCAGGTCGAGGAGACCGGCCCCGAGGCATGGACGCTGTCCCTGCGGGTCCCCGGCTGGGCGAGCGGGGCAACGATGGTGGTCCAGGGCGAGGAGGTGGCAGCGACCCCCGGGGAGTACGCGCAGGTCACCCGCACATGGGCCGCCGGCGACGTCGTCGAGCTGCGCCTTCCGATGCAGGTGCGGGTCACCGACGCCCACCCGCGGATCGACGCGGTCCGCGGCTGCGTCGCGCTCGAGCGCGGTCCGCTGGTCTACACGGTCGAGCAGGCCGACCAGCCCGACGGTGTGGCTGTCGACGACCTGCGCCTGGTCGCCGGCGCCGACGTGTCGGCCTCCCACGACCCCGACCTGCTCGCCGGCGTCACCGTGCTGACCACTACGGGACGGGTCGGCAGCGGTGACGTCCAGCCTGCCTGGCCGTACTCCTCGGCCACCTCGGTCGACACCGCACGGGCCGACGGCGAGGAGGTGCCGGTCGTCGCGCTGCCGTACTACGCATGGGCCAACCGCGGGGTCGGTGCCATGCGGGTCTGGCTGCCACGGGCCTGAGGTCTGCGGAAAGGAGCAGGTGATGCGATACACCCGCCGCCGCTTTCTGGCGCTCGCCGGCGCCGTCGCCGCAGGCGGTGTGCTGCCCGGGTGCAGCTCGGTGCTCCCGGCACCGAACGTCACCGCCCCCGGCTTCGGGACCAACGCCCGGGGGACGGTCAAGGTGTGGTGCCGCTCGGCCACCCAGACCGGGCTCACCTCGCTCGTCGACCGGTTCAACGCCGCGCAGAACCAACTGCTCGTCGAGCTCACGCCCGTGCTCGACGAGCAGTACGTCACCAAGCTCGCCACCGCGATCCGGGGCCGTTCCGTGCCCGACCTGGTCGACTTCGACGACATCAACTCGATGCTGTTCATCTACCGGGACGCGTTCACCGACCTGACCGACCCCATCAGCGAGCTCGAATTCGCGGGCCGGCTCAGCCCGGGCCACCTCCGCCTGGCCACGCGCAACGGGCGGCAGTACGGCGTCCCGTACCTCGCAGACAACTCGCTGCTGTGGTGCAACACCGAGCTGTTCGACCGGGCGGGCCTCGACGTGGACGAGTCCACGAAGGCGTTCGACGGCCTGCTCGACGCGGCGCGCCGTATCCGTGCGCTGGGCGACGACATCTACGCCTGGAGCTTCACGGGCAACAACCCCGGCGCGCTCGGGTTCGTCGTGCAGCCGATGGTGTGGGCGGCCGGGACCGACCTGATCAAGGGCCCCATCGGCGCGCAGTCGGGCAACATCCGCGGCAACGACGTGGTGCAGAGCATGCTCGAGTTCTACCGGCAGCTCTGGGTCGACGACCTCGTGTCGCAGAGATGCTTCTCCGACGACGGCGCCTCCTGGGGCAGCGACTTCCTCGCCGGTACGGTCGGGATGTTCCCGTCCAACTACTTCGCCGTTGTCGCCGCGTCCGACGAGGCGTTCCAGAAGCGGGTCACGTCACGGTTGTTGTGCGGACCGGACGGCGGTGCGGCGTTCTTCGACGGCGGCGACAACATGTGCATCCCGCGGGGCGCCACGAACGCATCCGGTGCGTGGGAGTTCGTGAAGTTCGCGCTCACCGTGCAGCAGCAGTCACAGCTGCCGGCGGGCGGGTACACGCCGGTGCGTTCCGACGTGGTGTCGCCGGAGTTTCGCCGGGAGTCACCGCTGGCGACCCTGCCGCTGGAACGGATCGAGGAGGGCTACGCGCCGACGACGCTGTCGTACAACCTGCTCTACAACCAGCCCGACGGGCCCTGGCTGCAGATGTTCCGCCGTGCCGTGTTCGACGGACAGGTCACCGCGGCCATGGCAGAGGCCCAGTCGTCCTTCGACCGCATCCTGGAACTGGGGCAAGCATGACCACGCTCGCGTCGCGAACCGCCACCCCGACCGAGACCGGCGGGGCGACCCGGCGCCGGGGCTCGCTGACGCACCCGGACCGCACGGCGCTGCTCCTGGTGGCGCCGGCGGTGATCTTCGTCGTGGTGTTCGTGCTGATCCCGCTGGTGTTCGCCGTCGTGATCTCGCTGACGAACTGGCCGCTGATCGGCACGGTGGAGTTCGTCGGCCTGGACAACTACGCGGCCATCCCCTCGGACGCGACGTTCGTCAAGTCCGTGCTCTACACCCTGCTGTACACCGCGATCGTCACCGGCCCGATCCTCGTGCTCGGCTACGCCATGGCGGTGCTGGTGCGGGCGCCGCGACGCGGCTCAACCCTGCTGCGCACCGTCCTGTTCCTGCCGTTCGTGGTCGGCTTGTCCACCATCAGCTTCATGACGGTGCTGGAGGCGCAGCCGGACAGCGGCGCGGTCAACCTGCTGCTCGAGGCGGTCGGGATCACCGACGGTTCCACCGCCTGGCTCGTCGACGGGCCGTTGGCGACCGGGCTGATCTGTGTGCTCGTGATCTGGGGTGTCTCCGGCCTGACCATGGTCCTGCTGATGTCGGGCATGCACGCGATCCCCGACGAGGTCTACGAGTCGGCGGAGCTCGACGGCGCCGGCTGGTGGCAGCGCGAGCGGAACGTGACCATCCCGATGCTGCGCAAGACGATCGCGATGGCGGTGATCATCTCCGTGATCGGCTCGCTGCTGGCGTTCACGCAGTTCTACATCCTCACCAAGGGCGGGCCGGGCACCGACACGATGACGGTCGTCAACTACATCTACAACCGCGCGTTCGTGCAGCTCCAGCTCGGCGCGGCGGGCGCGCTGTCGGTCGTCCTCGTGGCGGTCGTCGGTCTGGTCACCGCCACGCAGTTCTGGCTCCTGCGGGACCGGGACTAGGACGAGCGAGAGGACCCAGAGTCATGGCCGTCAGCGTGGAGATGCGTCGAGACACCCGAGTGAAGCACCTGCTGTACCTCATCGGCGGAGGTGGCGCCGTCGTCGTCTTCCTGGTGCCGCTGGCCTGGGCGATGCTGCGCTCCGTGCAGCCGAACTCCGTGATCGTCGCGACGCCGGACCCCTCGACGTTCTTCGACTTCACGCTGGAGAACTTCCGCGCGATCGCCGACGGGCCTGGCAACGTCATCCGGTCCGTCTACAACAGCCTGGTCGTGTCGCTCGGGACCGCGGCGCTGACGACCCTGCTCGCGACCCTGGCCGGCTACGGGTTCGCGCGGTTCGGCTTCCGGCAGGGACCGTTCCTGTTCGCGTTGGTCGTGGTGTCGATGATGGTGCCGTTCCAGGCCATTCTCACACCGCTGTACCTCGAGCTGAACGCGATGCGGCTGACCGACAGCCTGCTCGGCCTGGTGCTGTTCAACACCACGGTGAACCTGCCGTTCGGCGTGTTCGTGATGCGCAACGCGTTCTCCGCCGTACCCGGGGAGCTCGAGGACTCCGCGCACGTCGACGGTGCGGGCACGCTGCGCATCATCGGCTCGGTGCTGCGACCCCTGATCACACCGGGCGCAGCGACGGTTGCGCTGTACGCGTTCCTGGCGTCGTGGACGGAGTTCCTCGGTGCGCTCACGTTCCTGACCCGAGACGAGCTCTACACCCTGCCGGTGTCCCTGGTGAACCTGCAGTCCGGCTCGTACGGCGCGATCAACTTCGGCTACCTCGTGGCGGGCTCGGTGATCGCGATGGTCCCCTGCATCGTGCTGTACGTCGCGCTGCAGCGGTACTACGTCTCCGGAATCGCGGTCGGCGCGGTCAAGGGCTGAGGCGAGAGCACACGCTCGCGCCATTGGTAGGCTGCGCCTATCATTTCCGGTGGCGGAGGATGCCATGGACGCCCGACAGCTGACGTACTTCCTGGCGATCGTCGAGCATCTGAACTTCGGCCGCGCCGCCGAACAGCTGCACCTCGCCCAGCCGTCGCTGTCCCAGGCGATGAGCAACCTCGAGCGGGAGCTCGGGGTGCCGCTCTTCCACCGGGTAGGTCGCGGCATCGTGCTCAGCGACGCCGGCGCACAGCTCGTCGAGCCCGCCCGGCAGGTCCTGCGCGGCCTGGACTCCGCGAAGGCCGCGGTTCAGTCCGCACAGGGCCTCCAGCACGGCCGGGTCGAGCTCGTCTCGACGCCGAGTCCGGGGATGGAGCCGCTGTCGACCATCATCCGCGACTTCAGCGCCGCGTACCCGGCTATGTCGGTGACCGCCGACGCCGCCTTCACCCCCGAGGAGGTCGTTCAGGCGGTGAAGGCCGGTCGGGCCGAGATCGGGCTGTTGGGCGCCGCGTCTTCCCCGGACACCAGCGGCCTGCGGGTCCTCCCCGTCGAAGAGCAGGAGCTGGTCCTGCTGTCACCACCGGACAGCCCGGACCGACCGTCCGGGAGGAGAGGCCGGCGGCCGACCGGCAAGGTCGCATCGCTACGGCGCACCGACCTGGCCGGCATGCGACTGATCGTGAGCAAACCGGGGAGCGTGATGAGGCAGCTCGTCGACGAGGTTCTCGCCAGCGGGGTGGACGCACAGATCGTGGTCGAGGTCGAGCATCGGACGTCCATCCTGCCGATGGTCCTGGCCGGCATCGGCCATGCGGTGATGCCGTCCTCGTGGAGCCCGCTGGCGCAGCGGGCCGGTGCACGCGTCCGCAACATCGAGCCCGCTTCGGTGCTGCGCATCGCGATGGTCGCGCGGGACGCCGCCCTCACCCCTGCCGCTCGTGCCTTCATCGAGTGCGCCGAGCGGTACGCCGCACGCGAGGCGTCCTGAGCGACCGCGGCAACATGTCGATAGGAATGTCCTATCGGAGGCATCGCCAACGCGTCTTGGACAGGCGACCGGGTGCCGCGGTTCACTGCGGTGGCAGACCGCAGCACTCGTCCAGACGGAGACCCCATGACCGCTCAGCAGACGTTCCGCATCGCCGCCATCCCCGCCGATGGAGTCGGTGCGGAGGTCGTCGAAGCCGGCCGCGCCGTTCTCGATGCCCTTGCCGACGCTTCCGGGGGCCGCTTCGCCTTCGAGTGGGAGCAGTTCCCCTGGGGCTCCGACTACTACGCCCAGCACGGCACGATGATGGCCGACGACGGCCTCGACCAGCTCAAGGAGTTCGACGCCATCTACTTCGGCGCCGTTGGCTGGCCGACCGTCCCGGACCACATCAGCCTGTGGGGTCTGCGGCTGAAGATCTGCCAGAGCTTCGATCAGTGGGCCAACGTGCGCCCCGTCGAGTTCCTGCCCGGCATCCAGAGCCCGCTCCGCACGAGTGACGACACCGAGCTCAACTGGGTCGTCGTGCGCGAGAACTCCGAGGGCGAGTACGCCGGCCTGGGCGGTCGCAACTTCAGCAGCCGTGGCGACGGAGGCGAGATCGCCGTCCAGTCCGCCCTGTTCACCGAGGTCGGGTGCGAGCGCATCCTGCGGTTCGCGTTCGACCTGGCACGCACCCGTACCCGCAAGAAGGTCTCCAGCGTCACCAAGAGCAACGCCCAGCAGTACGGCATGGTGCTCTGGGACGACGTCTTCAAGAAGGTCGCCGTCGACTACCCCGACGTCGAGACCGAGAGTGTGCTCGTCGACGCCATGGCCGCCAAGTTCGTCCTCGACCCCGCGGATCTCTCCGTCGTCGTCGCGTCCAACCTCAACGCCGACATCCTCTCCGACCTCGGCAGCGCCCTCGCGGGCAGCCTCGGCCTCGCCGCCAGCGCCAACCTCAACCCCGAGCGTCGCTTCCCCTCCATGTTCGAGCCCGTCCACGGATCTGCGCCCGACATCGCCGGTAAGGGGATCTGCAACCCCGTCGGTGCCATCGGCAGTGCGGCCCTCATGCTCGAGCACTTCGGGCTCGACGACGAGGCGAAGGCCGTCCGGCGCGCCATCGAGGCCACCACTGGCAACGGAGTCCGCACCCGTGACGTCGGCGGTACGGCGTCCACCACCGAAGTCACGACCGCGATCATCGAGCACGTCCTCGACAGCTTGGCCGTTTCTCGCCGGGGCTGACATCGGGGCCCGGCAGGCGACGCGACAAGGCCACACCGCGGCTCAGGCAGCGTCCCGGTCGTCTGCTTCCTTCGGGTCCGGCGCGGCGGGGTCGGACCCGGCTACGCCACCGTCGGCGTGTTCGCCGCCGGCGACGGCCTCACCGTTGAGCCGCCCGTGCAGACGCGACGGGTCCAGGTCCTCGCGATGCAGGCGCTGGAAGCCGCTGCGATGGAAGACCAGGGGAGGGCGATCCGACTCGGCCTGCACGCCGAGGACCTGCAGCAGCACGATCAGGTGGTCACCGGCGTCGACCTCCTGTTGGAGCGAGCAGGTGAAGGTGGCGACGGCCTCGTCGAGCAGCACCGCACCACCGGGGCTGGTGCGCAGTGCCAGGTCGTCGAAACGCTGGTCGGCAGGACCGGCGAGCTGACGGCAGAGCATGTCGTGGTGGTCGGCGAGCACGCTGACTCCCACCTCGCCTGCGTCGCGCAGCGCCGGCCAGGTGTTGCTCGTCCTGGCGACCGAGAACGACACCAGCGGGGGTTCGAGGCTGATGGAGGTGAACGAGCTCGCAGCGATGCCGACCAGACGCCCACCCACGCGGCCGGCCACAGCGACGACGCCGCTGGGGAACGTGCCGAACGCATCGCGCAACATCCGTCCGTCGAGTGACGCCGTGTCGGCCTGGGGGTTGGCGGTAGCGGTCATGCGAGGACTCCTGTCAGGTCGTGGCGGTGTCGAAGGAGCGTGTCCACGACGGGACGCGCGGTCGACAGCCAGGGTTCGTACGCCGTGGGATCGGCGTGGTCGGTGTCGCGCACGTAGAGGCCGGGTACCGGCGTGAGTGCCCCGAGCTCGGCCAGCACGGGGCGAAGCGCGTACTCCGGCGCCAGTGCATGCCCCGGCCCGGCACCGAGCATCAGCGGCACCGCGATGCCGGTGAGCGCTCCCGAGGGGAAGCGGTCCAGGAAGAGCTTGAGCAGGCCCGTGATGCTGGCCTTGTACGTCGGGCTGGCCACCACGACGAGGTCGGCGTTGCCGACCTCGGTGACCAGCCGGTCGACCTGCTCGTCGTTGCGGTCGAGCAGCGCAGTACCGAGCCCGGCCAGGTCCACGACCAGGTCGGCATCGGCACCTGTGAGCTCGCGCGCGAGATGACACGCGGCGGAAAGGGTCCGGCTCTGCGGCTTGGGGTTGCCGACCACGACCGCCACCCGTCGTTCGGTGATGGTCATGAGGCGGCCCTCCCCACGCTGGCGAAGGGCACCGCCGCAGGGGAGCGCCGAGCGGCCGGCCGCGGGTCGTCCCAGAGGCCGCGCTCGGCCAGGATGGGCAGCACGCCCTCGCCGAAGTTGTAGGCGCCCTCGAGGTGGGGGTACGCCGAGAGAACGAACTCGTCGAGGCCGAGGCCTGCGTACTCCGCGATCCGGTCCGCGACCTCCTCGTAGCTGCCGACCAGGGCCGTGCCGGCCCCGCCACGGACCAGCCCGATGCCTGCCCACACGTTCGGGTAGACCTCGAGGTTGTCGCGAGACCCCTCGTTGAGGTCCAGCATCCGGCGCTGGCCCTCTGACTCGCTGCGCCGAAGACCCGCCTGAACCGAGGCCAGCGTCTCGTCGTCGATGCCGGCCAGCAGGCGGTTGGCCTCGGCCCACGCCTCCTCCGAGGTCGGCCTGGCGATCGTGTGCATCCGGATCCCGAAGCGCATGGGTCGACCGTCGCGGGACGGCTCGGCCTCGGCGAGGCTGCGGATCCAGGCGATCTTCTCGGCCACCGCCTCGGGCGGCTCGCCCCAGGTGAGGTATACGTCGACGTGCTTGGCGGCGACCCGGCCGGCCGCCGGCGACGACCCGCCGAATCTGATCTCGGGGATCGGGTCGGGGATCTGAGCCAGTCTGGCGTTCTCGACGCGCAGGTGCTCACCGTCGAAGTCGACGGTCTCGCCCGCCCACAGCCGGCGCACGATCGTGAGGAACTCGTCGCAACGCTCGTAGCGGCCGTCCTTGTCCAGGAAGTCGCCGAACATCCGCTGCTCGTGGCTCTCACCACCGGTGACCACGTTGAGCAGCAGGCGTCCGTCGGTGAGGTTCTGGAACGTGCCGGACATCTGCGCGGCGAGGTAGGGCGCCACGACGCCGGGACGGAAGGCGACGAGGAAGCGCAGTCGCTCGGACACCTGGCTGAGCATCGCCGTGGAGAGCCAGGCGTCGTCGCACCAGGCACCGGTCGGGGTGAGCGCGCCGTCGAAACCGCTCTGCTCGGCCGCCCGCGCGACCTGACCGAGGTACGGCACGTCGGCCGGACGGCTCGATCGGCCGGGGTTGACCCCATGGCCGCCGCCGACGATGTGGTTCCCGTCGCCACCGTTGGTGGGGAGGAACCAGTGGAACTTCAAAGACATCCGAAGCACCTTTCAGATCTGGTCGTGGTGGCTGCAGAACGCCCTCGAGCGCGGGCACCCACTCAGCCTGTCCAATCTCAAAGTTAATAGACTTGCTCGACAATAACGGAGAGGGGTTCCCCCGGCCCAGCTCATCCAGCGCTCGGCACGTCTGGTTCGACGGAGGGGGCTACAGGGGGAACCTCTCACCCGGCTACGTCAGGCCCTGCCGGCCGACCGACGAAGAAGGAGACTCATGCGAGTCGAGCAGCTCGAGCATCTTGTCGCGGTGACCCGGTACGGCTCGCTGCGTCGAGCGGGTGAACAGCTCCACGTCTCCCAGCCCGCGCTGAGCGAGTCGGTCACCCGGCTGGAGAAGGAGCTCGGGGCCGTCCTGCTCGAGCGGCGGCGTTCGGGTGCCCGGATCTCGGCGCAGGGACTCGAGCTGTTGCCCTACCTGGAGGCGGTCCTGGAGGCGGTGGCGCGGTTGCGTGCGGCCGCCGGTGACCATCGGGCGGAGGAGCGGGTGCTGCGCGTCGGCACCGTGAGCGCTGCGACCTCGACGCTGCTCACACCCGCCCTGCGTCGGCTGGCCGAGCGTCATCCCGCGAGCCGGGTGGACGTGGCCAACATCCAGCAGGCCTCGATCGACGAAGGACTGCTCGACGGCAGTCTCGACCTCGGACTGGTGAACGTCCTCGCGGGTGACGATCCTCCGGCGGCTCTCCTCGACCTGCCGCTCCTGCACGGGCCCGCGGTCGTCGTGCTCCCGTGTGGTCACGCGCTTGCCGAACGGGACTTGGTCACGGTCGACGAGATCCGCGGTGAGCCGTTCGTGGCCATGCGGGAGGGGTACCTCATGCACCGGCTCGCCGTGCGCCTGTTCGGTGACCGCTGGCCCCGGGCGTGCGCGAGCACCGACGGAGCCGAGATGGGCAAGGCGATGGTGGCCGACGGCGCCGGCCTCGCCGTGCTGCCGCGGTTCAGCGTCGACGGCGATGTGCTCCAGCGATCCGGCGACATCACCTACCGCAGGATCGCAGGAGTCGACGCGTCGGTCTCGCTGGTGCTGCGGGCCCGTCGGGCCGCGCGGATGCCGACCCAGCTGCGGCTTCTTCGGGACATCCTGCTGGCACGTGCCGCGGAGGTGTCGCAGGCCTGACTCCGGCACCTCGACCGGGCGCTTGCTCGTCTCACCGACTTGACTTAGTAAGTCGAGTGACATGATATACAAAGCCGCGAGCGCTGTCCCCTGCGAATCGAGGTCGCATGTCTTCCGCCGTGTCCACAGCACCGTCTCCGCGAAAGGTGGCCGTCGCGTCGGCCGTCGGCGCGACGATCGAGTGGTACGACTTCTTCCTGTACGGCACCGCCGCCGGCCTGGTGTTCGACAAGCTGTTCTTCAACGCCCTCGACGGCGCGGCGGCCCAGTTCGCTGCCTTCGGCACCTTCGCCGTCGGCTTCCTCGCACGGCCGATCGGCGGCATCCTGTTCGGTCACTTCGGCGACCGGATCGGCCGCAAGAAGATGCTCGTGCTGACGCTGTTGATCATGGGCGTGGGTACGGCCGCGATCGGTCTGCTGCCGTCCTACGACTCGATCGGCGTGTGGGCGCCGGTGCTGCTCATCGTGCTGCGCATCCTGCAGGGGATCGGTGTGGGCGGTGAGTACGGCGGTGCCGTCCTGCTCGCGGTCGAGTACGCGCCGCCCGAGCGCCGCGGGTTCCTGGGAAGCTTCGCGCACATCGGCGTTCCCGGCGGCCTGCTGCTCGCCTCGGGGGCGTTCTCGCTCGCGGCGCTGCTGCCCGACGAGGCGTTCCTTGCATGGGGATGGCGGGCGTGCTTCCTGGTGAGCATCGTCCTGCTCGGCATCGGCGCCTACATCCGCCTGTCGGTGATGGAGACGCCGGCGTTCGCCAAGGTCCAGGAGCACAAGGAGATCTCCTCGATCCCGCTGCGCGACCTGTTCGCGCGCCAGCCCAAGGCGCTGCTGCTCGGCATGGGTACGCGCTTCATCGAGGGGTTCACGTTCAACTTCTTCTCGGTCTACCTGCTCGCGTACGTCGTCACCAACCTCGGCCTGCCGAGCTCCTGGGCGCTCAACGGGATCCTCGTCGGTGCCGCGCTCGGCTCCGTGCTCGTACCGATCACCGGGGCACTGTCGGACCGGATGGGTCGCAAGCCGGTCTACCGGGTCGGTGCGTGGCTGGCCCTGCTGTTCGCCTTCCCCGCTGCGGCTCTGGTTCAGAGCGAGCAGCGGCTGCCCATCTTCGTCGCGTTCGTCGTGGGGCTCGGCGTGCTCTACGGCGTCACGTACGGACCGCTCGCCGCCTTCTGGGCCGAGCTGTTCGACACCCGCTTCCGCTACACCGCACTGAGCTCCCTGTACCAGCTGTCGGGGATCGTGGCTTCCGGCCTCACCCCGCTGATCGCAGCCTGGCTGGTCTCGGTCGGTGGCGGCACCCTGTGGTGGGTCGCGGGCTACAACGTCGTGGTCGCGGCGATCAGTCTCATCAGCGCACGCTTCCTTCCCGAGACCCAGGGACGCGATCTCGACCGCGACTGGGCGCCCATCGCGGCGAGGGACCCCGAGGAGGTCAGCGCGGCTGCCTGACGCGCGACGACATCGCCGCTCGGTCGTAAGCGGCCGTGCGCAGGCGCGCCGGCGGTACTGCTGCTCACATTCTGGCGCGTCGGGCGGTTGACGCCTTCGGATATGCGTATTATCTCAACTTACTTACTCATATTTAGTCTCGAGGGAGACCGTCCATGACGTTCCGAGCCCTACGGCGAAGCCTGCTGCCCGTGGCCGCTGCAACCTTGCTGGCCGTGAGTGCGGCGGGATGCGCCAGCACTAGCAGCAGCGGCAGCGAGGCCGAGCAGACCACCATCCGGTACCAGACCAATGCCGGGCTGATCGACCTTCCCGAGCTCGCCGACGCGCTCGGCTATCTCGACGGGCTGACGCTGGAACGCGTCGGCGACGTGCAGGGCGGCCCCGAGAGCCTGCGTGCCGTCGCCACGGACCAAGTCGACTACGGAGGCGCGTTCAACGGCGCGATCGCGAAGCTCGCGTCGACCGGGGTACCCATCTCGGCGGTGATCTCCTACTACGGGTCCTCCGGCGACGTGAGCTCCTCGCTTCTGGTCAAGCAGGACAGCGGCGTCCAGGGCGCTCGCGACCTGATCGGCAAGAAGGTCGCGGTCAACACGCTGGGTGCCAACGCCGAGGCTGTGCTCGACACCTATCTCGCCGAAGCGGGCCTCTCGTCCGAGGAGATCGACCAGGTGACACTGGTCCCGCTGCCGGGCATCAACAGCGAGGCGGCGCTTCGCGAAGGCCAGGTCGACGCGGCCTACATGTTCGGAAGCCTGAAGGAGGTCGCCCTCAGCCACGGTGGCCTGAAGGCCCTCGTCACCGACGTCGACCTCGTCGGCCCCTACAACGGTGGCAGCTACGTGCTGCGCGACGACTTCATCGAGGAGAACCCCGAGACGACCCGGAAGTTCGTCGGCGCGATAGCCAAGGCCCTGCGGTACTCCCAGACCCACTCCGTCGACGAGGTCCGGGAGCTGATGAAGGGCTACCTCAAGGAGCACGGACGCGGCGACTTCGCCGAGGCGCTGGACCTCTGGGAAGGAACCGGCGTACCCAGCAACGGGGGCGTCATCACTGACAGGGACTTCACCCTGTGGCTCGACTGGCTCGAGGCAGAGGGTGAGGTGGACGCCGGCTCGATCGAGCCCGACGCCGTCTACACCAACGAGTTCAACCCCTACGCGAAGGAGACTCAGAGGTGACGGGCAAGATCGCGCTGCTCGGCGTACGTCAGGTGTTCGAGGTGCGCGGCGACAACGACCGCCGGCTCCGCGAGTTCGTCGCTCTGCAGGACCTCGACCTGGAGGTGAGCGACGGCGAGCTGCTGACACTGGTGGGCCCCAGCGGCTGCGGCAAGTCCACCGTGCTCGACCTCATCAGCGGACTCTCCACGCCCACGGGCGGATCGGTGCTGGTGGACGGCGAGCCGGTCACCGGCCCAGGGCTCGACAGGGGAGTCGTGTTCCAGCAGTACACCCTGCTGCCATGGCGTACGGCGCTCGGCAACATCGAGTTCGCGCTGGAGGCACTGGGCGGACTGAGTCGCGCCGAGCGGCGTAGGCGCGGTCGCAGCTACCTCGAGCTGGTCGGGCTGGCCGACTTCGCCGGCAGCTACCCGCACGAGCTGTCAGGGGGGATGAAGCAGCGGGTCGCCATCGCGCGGAGCCTCTCCTACGAGCCCGAGGTGCTGCTGATGGACGAGCCGTTCGGCGCCCTCGACGCGCAGACACGCGAGCGGCTCCAGGAGGAGCTGGTCCAGATCTGGCGGCGCACCGGAACCACGATCGTGTTCATCACCCATGACATCGACGAGGCGGTCTTCCTCGGTCAGCGGGTGGCGGTCATGACCACCCGCCCGGGACGCGTCGAGACGACGCTGGACATCGTCCTGAACCGCAGCTCATCCGAGGAAGACGTCCGCTCCACACCGGAGTTCGCTCGGTACCGGCACCAGATCTGGACGCTGCTGCGGCACCCCGGCGCCCCTTCGGCGCAGCTCGAGGAGGTGCATCGCGTTGCCTAGCCTCCTGCAGGAACGCACCCAGGCCGGTCTGAACAGCCGACAGGAGCAGTCCGCCGGGATCCGCGCGGGAGCGAAGGTACGCGGCGGCGTCGCTCGGCTGCTGCGCGGGCTGGTCGGGGTGGTGGCACTCGCGGTGGTGTGGGAGGTCGCACCGCGCGCCGGCTGGGTCGACCCCAACTTCGTCTCCCCGCTGTCGGAGGTGCTGAAGGCCTGGTACGAGCTGCTGAGCTCCGGCGAGCTGTGGACCCACCTGGGAGCGAGCCTGTTCCGCTCGGCCGCGGGGTTCGCTCTGGCGCTCGCGCTCGCCGTTCCGCTTGGTGCGGCCATCGCGTGGTACCGGCCGGTGCGTGAGCTCGTCTCGCCCGTGCTCGAGCTGTTCCGCAACACCGCCGCGCTGGCACTGCTCCCGGTCTTCGTGCTCATCCTCGGCATCGGGGAGACGTCCAAGGTTGCGATCGTGCTCTTCGCCTGCTTCTTCCCGATCCTGCTCAACACCATCAGCGGCGTCGCCACGGTCGACCAGCAGCTGCTGCGCTCGGCGCGGGTGCTCGACCTGTCGGCGGTGACGACGTTCCGCAAGGTGGTGTTCCCGGCCGCCCTGCCGACCATCTTCACCGGCATCCGGATCGCCGGCGCCGCCGCGGTCCTGGTGCTGATCGCCGCGGAGATGATCGGCGCCACCGCCGGTCTGGGCTACCTCATCAACTACTCGCAGTACAACTTCCTGATCCCTCAGATGTACGCCGCCATCCTGACCACGACCGGCGTCGGGCTCGCCATCAACTACGGACTCGTCGCACTCGAACGTCGTATGTCGCGCTGGCGTGCGTAACCCTCGCGGAGGAGAAACCCCATGACCCGACAGCTTCACCTGAACGCGTTCCTGATGAGCACCGGCCACCACGAGGCCTCCTGGAGACTCCCGGAGAGCAATCCCTGGGCGGCCAAGGAGGTTGCTCACTACCAGGAGCTGGCGCGGATCGCCGAGCGCGGCAAGATGGACTCGGTGTTCTTCGCCGACAGTCCGTCGCTGTTCAGCCACCCGGCCCGTCGACCCCCGGAGACACTCGAGCCCACGCTCCTGCTGGCCGCCATGGCGGTGGTCACCGACCGGATCGGCCTCATCGCGACCTCGTCCACGACCTACGACGAGCCCTACAACCTGGCCAGAAGGTTCGCGTCGCTGGACGCGATCAGTCACGGCCGGGCGGGCTGGAACGCCGTCACGACCGCGGCCCTCGACGCCGGGGCCAACTTCGGCTACGAGGCCAACCCGACGCACGCGGAGCGGTATCGGCGCGCCAACGAGTTCCTCGAGGTGGTGCTCGGGCTCTGGGGTGGCTGGGAGGACGACGCCGTCATCGCCGACCAGGCTTCGGGCGTCCACACCGACCCGTCCAGGGTGCACCCCCTGGACCACGTGGGTGAGTACTTCCGGGTCAAGGGTCCGCTCACCGTCGGCCGCAGCGCCCAGGGCTGGCCCGTTGTGGTGCAGGCCGGGTCCTCCGGACCGGGCATCGCCCTGGCGGCGGCGTACGCCGAGGCGGTGTTCACCGCGCAGCGCACGATCGAGGAGGGGCGGGCGTTCTACGCCGAGCTCAAGGCGGCGACCCTCGCGGCCGGTCGCAGCGCGGACCACATCAAGGTCCTCCCCGGGATCGTGCCCATCATCGGGGCGACCGAGGCCGAGGCACGTGACATCGAACGCCGTCTCGACGAGCTGCTGGTACACGAGCACGCGCTCAAGCAGCTGGCGGGAGACATCGGCGTCCCCGCCGACCAGATCGACCTCGACGCACCGCTTCCCGACGACATCAGGCCGGCGGACGACATCGAGGGCAACCGGACCCGCTACGAGCTGACCGTCGGGTTCGCCCGGCGGGAGAACCTCACGGTCCGTCAGCTGCTCTCCCGGCTCGCTGGCGGACGAGGTCATCGCACGTTCGTGGGCACTGCGGAGCAGGTCGCCGACGACATCGAGGAATGGTTCACCACCGGTGCTGCGGACGGGTTCAACGTCATGCCGGCCGCGCTGCCGTCCGGGCTCTCGACGTTCGTCGACCTCGTCGTGCCGGTCCTGCAGGACCGCGGTCTGTTCCGGCGGGAGTACGCCGGACGCACGCTGCGCGACCACTACGGCCTCCCCGTGCCGCATAGCCTCGAGCGGCGCGAGGGAGCACTGGCGCATACCGGTTGACCCGCCGGTGTGGCGTCCGCTGACGGATCGCCGTCGACCCGGCAGCCGTCAGCGGACGCCGCCGTCGGCGGCGGTGGGCCGACCTCATGGCGACCGGTCCCGGGTGGCGTGAACGCGGGGTCGGGGGTAGGGCGGGTCAGGACCTGCGCATGATGAACCGGGTCGGGTCGCCGGCGGCACGCGCACCCGAGGCGAGCCACTCAGCCAGGCCGGTCGGGTTGCGACGCTCGAACTCGTCCAGATACAGCTGGCGCTGCTCCACCACTCGCAGGTGCGTCGCCGGCGAGTGCGGGCGCTCCAGGACGGCATAGCTCTTGCGCCATGCGCAGCACAGCTCGTAGTCGTCCAGCAGCCACGGTTCCGGCGCGTCCTCAGGAGTCGGCTCGGGCCATTCTTCATGGGGAGCGGTCGCAACCGTGGCCGAGCCGGAGTCGGCCGGCTGCTGTGGTGGGTCCTGCCGGAGAGCCGGGTCGGATGCCCGGGACTGTCGCCGCCGCATGGCCGACCAGACCTTGGGGCAGGAGGCGGCCAGCGCGGCGACCACGAGCAGACCCAGTACGCCGGACAGGACCATCAGTCCAGCGGCGCCCACGGCTCCGACCCCGGCAAGGGCGCCGATCACCAGGAGCGGACGTATCCGCTTACGGCCCCGCTCGCGAGCTGCCGCTTCGGCAAGGGAGCCGCCCACGAAGGCCACGCAGACGAAGGCACCCAGCACCCCCACCAACGGCCATGTCTGCAGTGCGGTCCATACACCCACGGTCGCGGTCACCGCGGTGACCAGCATCCACCCGTCGCGATACCTAGCCACGATCCTCCCCCCGCGCCCGCCGCACCCCCCAGGCTGCCCGGCGGTAGCAGTCTCTTCCGTGCACCCGATGTCCATCATCTTCCGGCAATACGGCCTCCGCCTCACCCGAACCGGATGAATCCACAGGAGATCTGTTCGTCATGTGGATACAGTACTTAGTCAATCAATATAATCCGGTTAGGCGTCCACATGCCGCACATCACCCATCGGAGGGCGAACCCGGCCACGCGGGTCAGTGCGGCAACCAGGCGTCCTCGTCGTTCGCGCGCGCGGTCACCGCGTGCGGCAGCCTTCCGCTTGCGAGGTCGGCAATGGTCACGCACTCGAACACCGAACGCAGGCTGCTGCGAGCAGCTATCCAGACCGGCTGGAGGACTTCGGCGACGTCGTTGTAGGCGACGGACTCGGGACGCAGTCCGTAGATGTTGACCAGCGGCCCGTCGACGGCCCGGATCACGTCCGCAACGGTCACTTCAGCGGGCCCGGACGCCATCTGCCAGCCGCCCGCCGGCCCCCGCTGGCTCATGACGATCCCGGCACGCCGCAGATCGGCCAGGATCGACTGCAGGAAACCGCGCGGGATGTCCTGCCGCCTGCCCAGCTCCTCCGCCGACGCCGCGCTGTCTGCCGGCTGGCTCGCGATCTCGATCAGCGCACGCAGCGCGTAGTCCGACTTGGCTGTGACCCGCATGGGAACTAAGTCTGTCAGATTATGTGACTTTCGTGCCGCAGCGCGCGCCGCGGGAACCCGGACGTCAGACTTGGCAGGGTGCGGTGATGAGTGCATGCGGCCTCGAGAGACGGGAGGTGGCTTCGTGCCGAACGAGAGTCCGTGGGTTGCCGGGAGACGGTGGCATGTGCCGATGCGGTCGCGTGAGGCCACAGAGCAGTACCGGGCAGCGACTCCGCTGGAACTTCTGTTCGACCTGACCTTCGTCGTGGCCATCGCGCTGTTGGCCGCTGAGCTTGCGCACAGTGTCGTCGAGGACCATGCCGGCGAGGGCCTGGTCGGCTACCTGATGGTCTTCTTCGCCATCTGGTGGGCGTGGATGAACTTCACCTGGTTCGCCTCCGCGTACGACACGGACGACGTCGTCTACCGGTTGCTGACCATGGTGCAGATGTTCGGTGTGCTCGTGCTTGCGGCCGGGGTGCCGGCGGCCTTCGCCTCCCAGGACTTCGCCGTGGCGACGCTGGGCTACGTGATCATGCGCCTGGCCATGCTCACCCAGTGGCTTCGTGCTGCCGGAGGCGACCCGGACCACCGCCGCACCTGCGTCCGCTACGCCGTCGGCACGGCGATCGTCCAGGCCGGCTGGATTCTGCGCCTGCTGCTCGTGGCTCCGTGGGGGTTCATCGGGTTCCTCGTGCTCGCTGCGGCAGAGCTCTTCGTGCCGTGGTGGGCCGAGCGGAACGAGGGCACCACGTGGCACCCACGCCACATCGCCGAACGGTACGGGCTGTTCACGATCATCGTTCTCGGAGAATGCGTGCTCTCGGCCACCACCGCGGTGCAGGTTGCTCTCACCGAGGCCGGCGGAAGTGTCGACCTGGTGGTTCTCGGAGTCGGCTCGTTGGTCCTGCTGTTCAGCCTGTGGTGGTTCTACTTCCTCAAGGCTGCCGGGGCCGGACTGGAGCAGCGTCGGGAGCTGGCGTTCCTGTGGGGCTACGGGCACTACGCCATCTTCGCCGCCCTGGCCGCGCTGGGCGCCGGACTCGAGGTGGCAGGCGAGGCGATGGCCCACCACATCGCCGCGCCCACCATGCTGGTGGCCTACTTCGTCGCGGCACCGGTGGCGATCGTCCTCGTGCTGGTGTGGGGGCTGCATGTGGTTCTGGCGCCCCGCCGGCGCAGCCACGGCGTGGCGGTCCTGCTCGCTGCCCTTGCCACCCTCGGGGTGGCGGCGGCATCCGGTGTCGGGCTGCCCCTGTCCTGGGTCGTCCTGCTCAGCTGCGTACCGGTGGCGACGTTGGTCGCCATCGGCGTCGCCGACCAGCACCGCAAGGCATCCCTCGCCCAGTTGTAGACCCAGTGCAAGGGGGAGCGAGGGCAGGACAGCGGGCGTACATTCGATGTCGGGTGGAGATTCCTCGGGGCGGCGCCGCGGGCAACATCCGGGAACCGAAGGGGACACCAACGATGACTCGTACGAACGACCGTCCACGGTCCGACGCCTGGAAGACCGCCGTCACCGTGCTCCAGGAGGCGAAGCCGCCCTCATACCCCGAGGGAGCGCACGCGATGACCGTGCTCGTCGAGTTCCCGCCCGATGACCCGGGTACCCCCCGCATCGCCACACCGGTCCGGCCTTCGGCTACGTGCTGGAGGGCGAGATGCTCTTCGAGCTGGAGGGCGAGCCGGAGCGGGTCGTCCGCGCGGGGGAGACGTTCTGGGAGCCGGGCGGCGACGTGATCCACTACCAGGACGGCAACTACAGCAGCGACTCGCCGGTGCGGTTCGTCGTCACGATGATGTGCGCCCCCGGCCGACCCATGCTCACGCTCGTCGACGACGACGAGCTCGCCCAGCGTCAGCACCTGCGGGGTCCGCGTCTCGAGGAACGGCAGGACCGACGATGAAGATCGTGGTCATCGGTGGTAGCGGACTCATCGGGAGCAAGCTGGTCGACAGGCTTCGTGGTCACGGCCACGAGGTCGTGGCGGCATCCCCGGCATCTGGCGTCGACACGCTCACGGGAGTTGGCCTCGCCGCGGCCATCTCCGGCGCCCAGACCGTCGTCGACGTCAGCAACTCGCCCTCGTTCGAGGACGCCGCCGCGCTGGAGTTCTTCACCATGTCGACACGCAACCAGCTGGCCGCGGAGGCGGACGTGGGCGTGACTCATCACGTCGCGCTGTCGGTGGTGGGCACTGACCGTCTGGCCGAGTCGGGCTACTTCCGCGCGAAGATCGCACAGGAGGAGCTCATCGAGCAGTCCCGGATCCCTTTCTCCATCCTGCACGTCACGCAGTTCTTCGAGTTCCTCGACCGGATGGCCGACGCCGCCACAGAGGGCGACACAGTCCGCCTGCCACCGGTGCTCATCCAGCCCATTGCCTCGGACGACGTGGCCGACGCCCTGTGTGATGTCGTCCTGGCGTCCCCGATCAACGGGATGGTCGAGGTCGGCGGGCCCGAGCAGCTCCGCTTCGATGAGCTCATGCGCGAGGTGCTGGACGACCGGAACGACCCGCGCCAGGTCGTCACCGATCCCGATGCGCGCTACTTCGGCGCGGTGCTCGACCAACGGACCCTCGTCCCCGACAACGGCGCCCGCAGGACCGAAACCCGGCTCAAGGACTGGCTCAACGTCTAGACGATGTCGGATCCGAGGCGGATGGACCCGGGGCGATCAGTCCTCCTTGGTGAGCCTGACGCACGTTCGGCATCGCTTACCGACCTTGAAGTACTCGAACTTGAAGTCCCAGTGGTCCCAGTCGGTCGTATCGGCTCTCTCGCACAAGGTGACCTCCAGGCGGGGGTCCTTGGCATGGATGACGCGGGCTGGTCCACGAGCGGGCCCGCGCCTGTGCCTACCGCCGGTGCGATGAGACTGACCGGCGCCTTGTGACACCGCCTGGTGGAAAGGCACGCACGGCATGGTAACGGAACGCCGAGGCGAGATGCCGTAATCCGGCCTCGGTGACTGATTTGTCGAGTTGCGATCGGCCGGTGCCGGGTCGTGTACGACCGATCATCTCGCGACGTGGCGGGCGCCGAAACGCGTTGATCATTCGGCTCTTGCAGGGTCTGTTTGTCGACGTTCGTCGGGCTATGCCGGGCACCGACATCCCTCGGCAGGCCGGCGGGCGGGCTCCGCCGATTCGTGGGCCGGCCATCACGATGCGTCACGGCGTCGGCTTTTTGCGTAACCGTGACGCGACGGGTTGACGGTCCTAGGGATAACGCTTCGGTCCGGTGCGCCGGCGGTGCACCGTTCGACGAGAAGGAGCACTGGTGAACCTCAACCCACGGCCGCTTCGAGCGGCCGACGGCGCGACCACGCGCCGACCACACTTCACTTGGCGTGGCGGAGTCGCGGCTCTTGCGGCCTTCGTCCTCGGTGCAGCGATGTTGACGATCGGCGGCTCAGCGGCCGCCCTCAACGGCAACAGGACCGGGCCTCTCGACCGCAGAGGGTTCCCCGCGTACTACGTTGACGAGGCCGGCCGAGCCGTACAGATGTGTGACGACGGTTCGGCCGTGTGCCTGGGAGCCCGTCGCCGCGACCTGCGGCCGCCGGACGGCGAGGCGCTCTACTGGTCGGCCGTGACGACGATGCGCACGCGACGCGGCCCGCTGGAGGTCGAGTTCGCGCTCGAGGCCGCATTCGAAGGGAGCCGACCCGTGGTCTTCAGGCGGGTGCGCATCCGTGGTCACCTCGGCCGCCGGGGCACCTACGTCCTGCACCACCCGTACGGGAACCTCCGCTTCGCCGCGATCACCCCGCGCGAGCAGCGCAACGTCAACGTGACGCACGACAACAGGTGCTCGATCCGCGGTGGCCGTTGCGCGCCGCGCATGACGAGGTGGCTGCGCTCCACGTCGCGCCGCGGGCACTACCTCGGCCGCACGCGACGTACGCGGGTGACTGGCGGGACGCTGCGCAACAGCATCTCCGTAGAGGCTCCGAATGGCCGGATCATCGGCCGTAAGGCCCGCTTCCGTGTGATCGGGAAGGCCTGCGGGCGACCGTGCCGGGCGCGCGCCCGGCGTGCGGCCCGGTAGACGCCTGCGGAACGCCTGGTCCCCTGGTCCGGCTCGACGGTTCGGTCTGCTCCGTCTCTCGCCTCCACGACGGGCAGACCGGACCGTTCAGCCCCGATGGCGCACGACGTTGACGACGTTGCCGTCCGGTGCTCGGACGAGGAACCGGCGCACACCCCATGCCTCGGTGGTCAACGGGTGCACGATCTCGTAGCCGAGTCTCTGGGCCTCTTCGTAGGCACCGTCGACATCGTCGGTGTGGACGGAGATGACGGAGTCCTCGGGTGCGGTTGCGTCGTGCGTGACGAGCTGGACGTTCGCGCCGGTGTCGGGAGAGGTGTAGCGGGCCACCCATCCCATGTTGAACTCCTCGGTACTCAACCCGAGGAAGTCGGTGTAGAAGCTTTTCGTCGCACCGACGTCAGCCACCCGAAGGTTGGCCGTGACCCGTGTGACCTGCATGCGGTCCTCCTGCCTGCGACGGATGTGCATCGATGGTCCGATGTGCCTCGCCGGAGTCGACTCATCCGCTGCCTGCCGGCTCGGGCCGGGCCTTGCCCGGGCCGGTTGGCAGCGGCGGCTTCTCGGTGTCGGCATGCGCCAGGTCGTAGCGGTGGCCATACGTGTCGACGACCGCCTGGATCGCCGCCACGACCGGGATGGAGACCAGCGCTCCCAGCGGCCCGAACAGCGCGGCGCCGACGATCACCGAGCCGAAGGCGACGGCCGGATGGATCGAGATGGTCCTGGCGGTGATGCGCGGCGAGAAGAAGTAGTTCTCCACCTGCTGGTAACCCACCCCGAAGGCGATCACCCACACGGCGTCGATGGGCTGCTGCGCCAGCGCGATGACGGCGGGCAACGCGATCGCGAGGTAGGTACCGATGGTGGGGATGAACTGGGAGACGAGCCCGGTCCAGATCGCCAGGGGGAGCCAGTAAGGGACGCCGATGAGTGCCAGGAACGCACCCGTCAGCAAGGCGCTCAGCCCGGCGAGCAGGAACCGGGACACCACGTACCCGCCGGCCTTCTCGATCGCGATCGCCCACACCGTCACGATCACCTGCTGCTGCCGCGCCGGGAAACGGCTGGCGACACTGTTACGCAGCTTCGGCATCTCCGCGGACATGTAGAACGCGAACAGAAGCAGCGTGAAGAACTGGAACACCACGCCCAGAACCGAGGAGACGATGCCGAGGATGCCGGGCGTGAGCGTCTGCACCAGCTGCTGGATCCGCTCCGGGGTGAGCCGGAGCGAGCCGGTCACGTCGGATGCGTCGAAGCTCGTCCCCACCGTCCGGTTGACCAGGTCGACCGCGTCGGACACCGAGCGGGGGAGCGCCTGGACCAGCTCGGTCAGCTGAGTCACCAGGAGGGCGCCGAACGCGGTGAGGAAGATGACGATCGACAGGAACAACGTCAGCATCACGAGCCCGGTGGCGAGGCCCCGCCGTACCCCTCGACGCTCCAGCATGGCCACGACCGCCTCCATGCTGATCGCGAACAGCCACGCCAGGAAGAGCAGCCCGAGGAAGACCCGTAGGCCGAGGAACAGCCACTCCGCCACCTGGAACAAGGCGATGGCGACCAGGACGAAGACGACGCCGCGGCGGAACCACGGCTGCGCCTGCTGGAACCAGGACGTCGCGTCGCCGGGGCCATCGGTCGCCGCCTGGACAGCCGTGCCCGACGGCTGACTCGGCACGCTCGTCCGTTTCCGGAAGGATGGACCCATGACTGCTCCCTAGGCCGAGCACCGGCCGGGCCAGGTCGCCGGGGGCAGGAACCAGGCGCCCAAGTCGATGCCACCACGAGGCGAATTGCCCCCTGATGACCGATGAAACCACGGTCGCAGCCTGCGCCAGAGGATCTTCGTCGCGTGCTCGTCCTGGTGTCTGCGTCCGCCGGGCCGTCGAGAGCGATGGAACCAGTCGATCGATACTTTCGATACGGCCATTGACAGCTGCTGGTTGTCGGGGTCTGCCACGCACCATAGCGTCGCCTGGTGCCCGGTCGGCCACGACGGCTCCGGTAGGGACCAGCGTCCATTCGCAAGCGGAATAGGGCGATCGACCGCAGCCCGTTGCCCTGCATTCCCGGCGCCCCTAGCGTCATCTGCATTCGCCAAAGGGAGGATCAAGGACCATGGGGAAGTTCGTCATCCAGCCACACGTGCGGTTGCAGGAGTGGGTGGCCGAGGAGCGCGGCCACTTCAGCGCCGAGGGGCTCGACTACGAGTTCATGGACGGTCTCGCGGGCGCCTCCCGAACGACATCGGCGGTCCGGCGCGCCGACGATGCCCCGGCGGAGCTACGCAGTGGTGCGTTCGAGGACATGCAGCAGGGACGCACCTGCGACGTGTCGGCCGCGTGCCACTGGGCCGTGAACGCCGCCGCCACCGGCGGCGCCGGACGGATGTGGGGACATGCGTACTCGGTCTCGCCGGCCGGCGTGTTCGTCGCTCCGGACGCGCCCTACGCGCGCCCTGAGGACCTGGCAGGCGTCCGAATCGCGGTCGGCTACCAGTCCGGCAGCCACTACTCGGCAATCCAGGGGCTCGAGCCGTTCCTGCAGCGCAGCGACATCAAGATGTCGTTCTCCGGCCTTCCGTACGACCGCGTGCGCCTGTTGATGCGTGGCGAGGTGCCCGCGGCGAACGTGTTCGGCGCGCAGTACTACATCCTTGAGCAGCTGGGCTACCGCAAGCTCGTCGACACCACGTTCGTGATGAGCTTCCTGGTGCCCGATTCCGCAGACCTCGAGGACGCCCGGAAGTACTTCCGGGCGCTGGAGAAGGCACAGCGTGACATCGACCTGGAGCCGGAGCGCTACAAGAAGTACTGGCTGCGCGAGATGCCGGACGACCTGGCTCAGGTCGTCGACGTCCGGCGCTTCGGCCCCGGCGAGCGCATCGTCTTCGAGCCGTACACCAGGGACATGTTCGAGGTGACCCAGCGCTGGATGAAGAGCTGGGACCTGCTGGACCTGGACGTGGAGGCAGACACCGGGTTCGACCGGGCGGTGCTCGCCTAGGCCGGCGGTGCGCAGCCAGCCCTGAGCACCGGTCCCAGCACGGGTCCAAGCACGGGTCCCAGCAGGGTGGCCGCCGTTAGACTCTCCGCAGGAGGCTCGGCTCGTGGCGCTGGATCTGTTCCGTTTGCTGGTCTTTGTCACCGTCGTGGACCGCAACGGCTACTCGGCGGCGGCCCGCCACCTCAACCTCGCCCAGCCGACGGTCTCGCACCACGTCAGCGAGCTCGAGAAGACACTGAACACGCCGCTGCTGCACTACGAGCAGCGCGCGGTGCATCTCACGGCGGCCGGTCGCGAGGTGTACCGGGTCGCGCTGGTCATGCTGACCGAGCAGGAGCGCCTGGCACAGTCCCTGCGAGCCATCAAGAAGGGACGCACCGGACGTGTGCGGCTGGGTGCGAGCATCGCGTTCGAGCAGCAGTACTTCATGGACCGGGTGATCTCACCGTTCTGCCGTGCACATGAGGACACCCACTTGTCCCTTCGGTTCGGGCACAGCAGGAGCGAGGCGCAGGCGGTCGTCGACCGCGACGTCGACCTGGCCTACGTCATCTCCTGGCACCTGCCGAATGCGGTGCACTTCGAGCCGCTGCACACGGCCACGCTGACGTTCCTGGTTCCCCGCAGCCATCCACTCGCCGAGCAACAGCGGGTCACGGTCGACCAGATCGGCGCCGCCGGGTTGATCACCGCCCCGCTGACGAGTGCGGAGGCCGGCTACTACCACCAGGTCCTGCGCGAGTCCGGCCTCACCGGCGACAACTCGGTCCTGGAGATCGACGGTCTGCAGTCGCGGGTTCTCGCCGCTCAGGCCGGGCTCGGGGTCGTGGCCACGTTCATCCCCGAGTACGGTCGCGGACCCGGGTCCCTGGTGCCGCTGCAGGTCGAGGGCCCGCCGACCGAGGTCGAGGTCGGCCTGGTGCGACGTCCTGGTGAGCCCCAGTCCAGCAGCACCGACGCGCTGGCTGACTGGCTGAGCGAGCGGACGACCCGCTGAAGCACAACCTCCGGTACCTTGCAGGGGAGGCCTCGCGCACACGCGTGCCGGGCGCGAAGACAGAGACAACGGCGACAGACAACAGCGACGTGGAGGCGACACACACGGCCTTGCGCTCCCCTGAAGACGACGATGCGCTCCTCCACGCACTCGTGGAGATATCGGCCAACGGACTGGCCGTGGTCGACGAGGACTCGCGCATCCTGGCGCTCAACGGGGCCGGCGCCCGGACCCTCGGTCTGTCAGCCGACGACGTCCGCGGGCAGACGAGCCCGTTCGACTGCGGCGACGTCGCACCGGGCCCTCCGGGTCACCGTCACCGTACGACGTGGGTGCTGGGCAACGGCCGGCGTCGTGACCTCGAGTACCGCTTCGCCCGCGTGCGGGATGCGAGGTACGTGGTCTGGTTCAGCGACGTCACCGACGCCGTGCGGCAACAGGAACGACTGACCGCGATCACCGGTGCGGCCGCGAGCGTCGCCGACCCGTTGTCACTTCGGGCGACCCTGGAGGCGGTGGCGAACGAGGTAGTCAAGACCGCGAACATCGCCGCCGTGCAGATCCTCGCCGTGGAGGACCCGGCGGAGGAGGTCAGGGTGCTGGGGATGGCCGGGCTGGGGGAGATCGGCGACTTCACCGAGCGCCTGAGCGCGTGCAGACGGCTGGGTGCGCACGTGCGCTTCACCGAGGCACTCCAGTACCGGCGACCCATCGTGGTTCTCCATCGCAAGCCGGCGATCATGGCCGACCCGAAATGGGCGCCGCTGCACGAGATCATGGACCGCGCCGACTGGGACAGCTTCGCGGCCATGCCGCTGGTGGCTCGCGGCCGCCCGCTGGGCGTGATCAACGCGTTCCACGTGCCCGGCGACGACCCGGAGCCCGGGTCCCTCCGCTTCCTCGAGGCCATGGCCGACCATGCCGCCGTCGCCATCGACACCGCACTGCTGCTGGCGCAGACGCGCTCGCAGGCCCAGTCCGAGGAGCGACGTCGGCTGGCCCGCGACCTGCACGACTCGGTGGTGCAACAGGTCTTCTCCATGCGGCTGCAGGCCACGACGTTGCACACCCAGCTCGAGCGCGGCAACGTCGACCCGGAGCGCCTGAGTCGCGTCGCCGAGGAGCTCGGCGCACTCGCGCAGAGCGCGCTGGGCGACCTGCGCGGACTCGTGTTCGAGCTTCGCCCGCTCGAGCTGGCCGAACACGGGCTGGTCGACGCCGTGCGCGCGCACGCCGCGAGCGTGCAGGCGCGTGCGGGAATCCACATCGAGGTGCAGGCTCCCGCCCGCCTCACCCTGCAGATGGACGTCGACCAGCAGGAGGACATCTACCGAATCGTCCAGGAGGCGCTGCACAACGTGGTCAAGCACGCCGAGGCCACGGATGTGGCCATCCGGTTCGCCCAGACCGACGTGCGCGACCCGTCGCTGACCGTCAAGGTCTCCGACAACGGCTGCGCGCGTGCGCACGGCGACGCCGAGGAGACTCCCGGGTCGTCCGGACGGGAGAAGCTCGGCCTGGTGTCGATGCGCGAACGCATCGAGCGCTGGAGTGGCCGACTCGAGGCGGGACCGCAGCCGACGGGTGGCTGGGCGGTCGAGATCTCCGTGCCGACGCACGGCCCGGCCGACGACGCGTAGACCCGTCCAGGCGCCGCCGGCGCGGACCCGCCGCCGGTCAGCCACCGAGTACGGCGCCCCCGGAGAGCGAGCTGACCGAACGTGCGTAGACCGACAGCCATCCGCACCCCGGGGGCGTCTGCACCGCCGGAAGGTCGTCCCTGCGGCGCTGCAGCTCGTCGTCCGCGACCTCGAGGTCGATGCGCCGGGCGTCGACGTCGACGGTGATCACGTCGCCGTCGCGTACCAGTCCCAGCGGCCCGCCCACCGCACCCTCGGGACTCACCTCGGCGACCGTGAGCCCCTTGTTCACCAGGCCGGACATCTGCCCGTCGGTCACGACGGCGACGCGCTCGCCCAGCCCGGCGCCGTCGAGGGCGAAGACGAACGCCGAGGTCAGGCCCATGCCGGGAGCGCCGCGCAGGCCGAGCCCGGTGAGGACCACGACCTGGCCGGCCTCGACCGCACCGGACTTGATGCCGGCCAGCCCCTCCTCCCGCGAGCGGAACACCTTGGCCGGGCCGCTGAACCGGTGCACACCGTCGTCGGCGACGGTCCGCTTCACGATCGCGCCGTCAGGTGCCAGGGAGCCGCGGAGGATCACGATCGCGGGATGGTGTCCCAGCGCGTCGTCGACCGGGCGGATGACCTCCGAGTCGGCCACGCTCGCGTCGGCCACCTCGTGGCCAAGCGTCGTGCCGGCGACCGTTCGCTGGTCCAGGTCGAGCAGGTCGCGCAGCTGGTGCAGCAGGGCTCGGGCGCCCCCGGCGGCCTCGAACTCGTCGATGCGCCGGTCCCCGTTGGGCTTGACCGCACTGAGCAGCGGGACCTCGGCGCCGAGCTCCTCGAACGTCGCGTAGACGTCGATGTCGCACTGCGCCTCGACGGCGACGGCCTGCAGGTGCTTGAGGGTGTTCACCGAGCCGCTGACGGCGAGGACGGCCGCCACCGCGTTGCGGAAGGACCCCGGCCGCATGATGTCGCGCGGGCGCAGGTCCTCGGCGACCATCTCCACGATCCGCCTGCCCGCCCGGGCGATCGTGTCGAGCAGCGCCGCGCTGCCGGCCAGGACCGGCGTGCTCCCGGGGAGTGCCATCCCCAGGGCCTCGGCGGCGATGTGCATCGAGTTCGCCGTTCCCATGCCGGCGCACACCCCGGGCCCGGTGACCGCGCAGGCGCTCATCTCCGCCAGCTCCTCCACGGTCATCTGCCCGGTGGCGACGTGTCCGGCGTACAGGAAGATGTCCTCGAAGTCGACGTGCTCACCGCGGTAGACCCCGGACGGCTGGTAGCCGCAGCCGACCACGATCGTGGGGACGTTCATCCGGCCGGCAGCCATGAGGTGCGCAGGTGTCGTCTTGTCGCAGGAGGACAGGCAGACCATGCCGTCCAACATCGCGCCCTCGACGGCGACCTCGATGTCGCTGGCGACCAGGTCCCGGCTGGGCAGGATGTACCGCCCGGCGGCACCCGCGCTGGTGATCGCGTCGCTCGGAGCGGCCGTACGGATCTCGAAGGGACACCCGCCGGCGGCGCGGATGGCCTCCTCGAGGGGCCGGACCAGCCCGTCGAGATGACTGAAGCAGCTGGCCAGGCCGGACGAGCTGTTCACGATCGCGATCTTGGGCCGGTCCATGTCCTCCTCGGTCAGCCCGAGCGCCGTCCACTGAGCCCGCCGCATCGCCCATCGGGTGGAACCGGGCTCGAAGTTGCTCCGCAGCGGCCGTGTCGTGCCAGTCGTGCCAGCCGCGCCGGTCATGTCGGCAGCGCTCCCTGCAGGTCTCTGCCGAGGTATGCGCCGCTGAGCTCCAGGCGACGCTGCAGCTCGTGTACGTCGACCGCCCCCGCGGCGACTCCGTTGCCCAGCGCGAGGTCGGCGGCGACGCCGGCCGCCTCACCCATGGCGAAGCACGGACCCGTGACCCGGGCCGAGGACTGGCCGCCATGCGTCATCGAGGCGCAGCGCCCGACGACATAGAGGTTGCCGACCCGCTCCGGGACGATCATTCGGAAGGGCAGCTGGTTGAACCCACGCGGGTCGTCGCCGCGCTGCCAGCGGAACTCCACACTGCCTGCGACGTGTGCCTCGACTGGCCAACCGTTGACGCCGATGGTGTCCTCGAAGTCGGCGCAGTCGAGCACGTCGTCCTCGCTGAGCTGGTATGCCCCGACGACGCGACGTGTCTCCCGGATACCGACCTGGGGCGCGATGTCGACGATGTAGGAGTGCTCGAAACCGGGCGTGCGGTCACGGATGAACGTGAACGCGTCGAACACCTGCCGACGTCCGGTGAGCTCGCCGTGCGTCAGCTGGTCGACATCGGTGCCGTCGACGGCGCTGCCGTCGGCGTTGCTCAGCTGGGTGAGGTTGGCGCGCCACTCCAGCGGGTTGCGCTGCGGTCGCACGATCGGCTTCTTGCGCGGGAACGTGTGCGTTCCGGCCTGCTCGGCCTCGTTCATCAGCCGTTCGACGGTGCGCCAGGGGGTGTCGCCGGCAGCGCCGACGTCGACCCCGTTGATCCGGAACATCAACGACGGGTAGAGCAGGCCGTTCATCGGGGCGGACTTCTGGTACGGCACACCCGCCCATGCCGCCACGTCGCCGTCGCCGGACCCGTCGACGAACATGCGTCCCCTGACCGCCGCGCGTCCGGACTTCGACTCGACCAGGACCGCGTCGATCGTGCTCTCGTCCCGCATGACGACGCCGACGGCGATGGCGTGGAACAGGATCCTGGCTCCCGAGGACACGAGGAGCTCGTCGGCGGCGAGCTTGTAGCTGGAGATGTCGAACGCCTGGGCCTGGATGCCGTCGTTGATGGTCAGATGCGGTGCGGACAGCCCGTCCATCTTGTCCAGCCGGTCCAGCAGCTCGTCGGCGAGTCCGCGGGTGATCCGCCGGTTCTCACCGTGCACCTTGGCGTGCAGGCCGCAGAACGTGCTCAGGCCGCCCGCCGTTCCTGCGCCACCGAGGAAGCCGTACCGCTCCAGCAGGATGACGCTCAGCCCGTGTCGAGCCGCGGAGGCCGCGGCCATGAGGCCGGCCGGCCCACCGCCGACGACCACGACGTCGAACTCGCCATACACGGGGGTGTCGCGGCTCGGCTCGTGGACCGTCGGTCGTGTGTCAGTCATGCACTACCCACGTTCTGTCGCAGTCGGCTGCCGGCTCGCGGGCATGGGCTGCACGCGGACCGTCGCCGGGGGCTCGCCTCGGGGTCCGAAGGTCTCCACGACCGCGGAGACGCCGGCGTTGTTGGCCCCGGCGACCACGACCTGCAGCGCCTCGGGTGAGCTCAGCACCTTGACGGGTCCTTCGCGGTCCTCCTCGGTGTGCCGGTCCGGGACCGCGTCCGGATGACCGGAGGGCAGCCGCCAGCGCGTGCTCCCCGAGACCGCGTCCTTGCCGACCTCGGCGAGGCGCTCGCGCGAGTTCGCGGCATGCTCGTAGACGAAGTCGCGCACGTCCTGCTTGCGCCACCCGGCGCGGTCGAACAGCGACGCGTGCTCGGGCCCCAGCACCAGGAACCCGCTGATGGTCTCGTGGACCAGCGCACCGGTCCGGGCCAGGGTGCCGGCGAGGTCGCGGCCGAGCTGCTCGGGATCCGTGGTGTGCCGTGCCTCGATGTGCACGACGGAACGGATCACCATTGCCGTCACGGCGCTGTCGGTCGCGTTCAGACCCTGGTCGCAGTGGAAGGCGGGCCAGGGGCTCTGCTCCTCGTTCTCGGCAATGCAGGCGGTGTACTTGGCCGGAGTGCCCTGGGTCGCCTGGTCCAGCTCGTGCGGACGCAGCCCGAAGCAGTTGATGGCCGTGAGCCGGATCGCGCGTGCGATCGTTGCGTTGGCACGGAAGCCGGAGCCGAAGACGTTGCCCTGGCTGTTGAGCCCGATCTCGTTGCGCACGGGTCCGTTGACGACGAGGAACGGCGCAGTGCCCGTCGTGCTCTGCCAGATGCCCTTCGGGGCGTACCCCTCCCGGGCGAACGCCTCCCACGCCGCCAGCACGACCGGGAAGTACTTCGGCCGGCAGCCGGCCATCGCCGCGTTGATCGCGGCGGTGCGCACGGAGCACTGCTTGTCGAGATGCGGCATCGAGAGGACGGTGTCCCCGGGGTCTCTGGTGGTGGCCGCCAGGAAGCCGGCGAGGTACGACTCGGTCACCGGCACGACCGGCAGTCCGTCGGTCCACTGTCGCTCGTCGTAGTAGTCGAGCGCGTTGAGCAGGTCGGCGCTGTCGACGGAAACGGTTGCCGCCGCACTGCCTGCCTGGGCGCCTGCCTGGGCGCCTGCCTGTGTCACCGGACCATCTCCTCAGCCACGCCCAGGATCCGCAGGATATCCGGCAGCACCATGCTGACGCGCTCGCGGATGCCGTCGTCGTCCAGACTCGCCACCGGGTGCGTGACGGTCACGAACTCGTAGCCGGGCAGGCCGTACGCCTTCGCCATCGCCGCGGCCGGGACCGCGAACGCGTCGGTGCAGATGCTCACTGCCGGCACGCCTGCCTTCTCCAGCAGTACTCCGTCGGCCGAACTGGCCGCGCTGCACGAGCCTCAATCCCCGATCCCGGCCACGGCGAAGTCGCTGTTCTTCAGCATGCGCAGGATCAGGTCCTCATCCGCGGGCGTGCCGAAGTAGCCCTTGGTGTAGAGCGTGGCCTCGCCACAGCCGTAGCCGTCCTGCAGCTGCCGGGCCACCTCGTGCAGCAGCGCCGCGCCGTTCGGCTTGCCGTTGTTCAGCAGGCCGATCCGCAGACCGGACAGACTCGACACCCGCGGCGCCAGGTGGACGTCCCGCGCGGCGTTGCTCTCGCCGGTGGGGTCCAGCAGCGGTTCACGTACACCCATCGCACTCTCCTGCTCGCAGGCTTCGAAGTGCCCGTAGCCAAGCACGCGGCGACGCCCGGAACAAGGTCGGAGCGGGCTGCGTGGACGCCTTCGGACAAGACTCCCGAACGTCCTGCCGGACACGGCCATGGCGCCTAGGCAATTTGACGTAACTTCGGTCCGGAGCCTCGCCCGCGACACCGCGGTGTCGCCATACTCGCAGCCACTGTCGGCCCCGATGGCAGGCAGCGTCGGCTCTCGAGATCCGCATTCACAGCGGTACCCGTGCCGGGTCGCGGCGGACCGCTTCTGCGATGCGACGAACCACCGCGGAGGGCGAAGTGAAGACTCAGGCAGCCGTACTCCGGGAGTACGGCAAGGACTGGCAGATCGAGGAGATGGACCTCGACGACCCCCGCGAGGGCGAGGTGATGGTCCGGTTGAGTGCCTCGGGTCTGTGTCATTCCGACGAGCACGTCCGGCTCGGCGACCTGCCGATGGAGGGCCTGCCCGTCGTCGGCGGACACGAGGGCGCCGGTGTCGTGGTCAAGACCGGCAAGGACGTGCACAGCGTGACCGAGGGCGATCACGTCGTGCTCAGCTTCGTCCCCGCCTGCGGGCGTTGCCCGTCCTGCGCCACGGGACACCAGAACCTCTGTGACGAGGGCGCCGACCTCACGGTCGGGTACCAGCGTGACGGCACCTCGCGGCACCACGTCGGCGGCGACGACGCACGGCTCATGTGCGTGCTGGGCACCTTCTCCCCGTACACCGTCACCAGGGAGAGCTCTGTCGTCCGGATCGACGACGACCTCCCGCTGGACAAGGCCGCTCTGGTCGGCTGCGGTGTCTCGACCGGATGGGGCACCGCGGTGTACGGCGCGGGGGTCCAGGCCGGTGACACCGTCGTGGTGCTGGGTGTCGGCGGCGTCGGGGTCAACGCGGTGCAGGGGGCCCGCATGGCCGGTGCGACCACGATCGTCGCGGTGGACCCCGCGGAGTTCAACCGGGAGCAGGCGAAGCGCTTCGGTGCGACGCACACGTTCGCCGACGCCGCTGAGGCGCAGAGCGCTCTCGTGGACATGACGCGCGGCCAGATGGCGAACTCGGCCCTGATCACCGTCGGGGTGGCCACCGGTGAGCGGGTCGGGGAGGCGCTGTCGCTCGTAGGCAAGCGCGGGACCGTCGCGCTCACCTCGCTCGCCAACGTCCAGGACGACCAGGCGACCGTGCCGATGTTCGAGCTGACGGCGTACCAGAAGCGGGTGGTCGGGTGCCTGTTCGGCAACGGCAACCCCCGTTACGACATCCCGAGGCTGCTCGACCTCTACCGGCAGGGCGAGCTGTTGCTCGACGAGCTCATCACCCGCAGCTACTCGCTGGAGCAGATCAACGAGGGCTACGAGGACATGCGCCAGCACCGCAACCTGCGGGGAATCATCCGGTTCGACTGAGCTCCGTGCTCGCACCTGGGAGGTCCGATGGCCACGCATACGCAGCTGCTGATCGACGGTGAGTGGACCGGCGGCACCGGCAACACCACCTTCGAGACGCTGGACCCGGCGACCGGTGAGGTGCTGGGCACCGCGGTGGAGGCGACCGCGGCCGACGTCGACGCGGCCGTGCAGGCGGCGGGTCGCGCCTTCAGGGACCGTGCCTGGTCGGGCATGACCCCGGCGGCGCGAGCGCGTCTGCTGTGGAGGATCGCCGACCTGATCGAGCAGAACGCCGCTGAGCTGGGGGAGCTGGAGAGCAGGGACCAGGGCCAGTCCGTCGCGTTCGCCAAGGGCAGCATGGCCGGGGCGGCGGAGATGCTGCGCTACTTCGCCGGCTGGTGCACCAAGATCACCGGGGCGACCAGCCCGGTCTCCATACCGGGCATGCTGCACTACACCAGGCGCGAGCCGGTCGGTGTGTGCGCGCTCATCACGCCGTGGAACTTCCCACTCACGATCGCGGTGTGGAAGCTCGCCCCGGCTCTCGCCGCGGGCAACACCGTGGTGCTCAAGCCCGCCGAGCAGACGCCGTTGAGCACGGCTCGGCTGGCCCAGCTCTGCGTCGAGGCCGGCGTCCCTGGCGGCGTGGTCAACCTCGTCAGCGGTGGCCCGAAGGTCGGCCGGCAGCTGGTGGAGCACTCCGGCGTCGACAAGGTGTCGTTCACCGGGTCCACCGAGGTCGGCCGCTCGATCGTCTCCGCGTCGGCGGGCAACCTCAAGCGGGTGAGCCTCGAGCTCGGTGGCAAGGCGCCGAGCATCGTGATGGCCGACGCCGACATCGACGCCGCGGTCAGCGGCAACCTGCTCGGCGGGCTGGTCAACAGCGGGCAGGCGTGCGCGGCGTACAGCCGTTTCTACGTCGACCGCAGCCGCGTCGACGAGTTCACCGACAAGCTGTCCGCCGCGATGGCGGGCATCAAGATGGGACCCGGCCTGGCGGCCGACACCCAGGTCGGTCCGCTGGTCTCCGCGGAGCACCGCGAACGGGTCGAGGGCTACGTCGCCTCCGGCGTCGAGCAGGGCGCGGAGGTGGCCGTAGGAGGCGGGCGCGGAGAGGGCGACCTCGCCGGCGGGTTCTTCTTCGAGCCGACGCTGCTCACCGGCGTCGAGCACGACATGCTGGTCGCCCGGGAGGAGATCTTCGGGCCCGTGCTTCCCGTCATCGCCTACGACGAGCCGGACGAGCTCGTCGAGTGGGCGAACGACACGGAGTTCGGCCTGGTCGCGTGTGTCTGGACCTCCGACCTGGCACGCGGGCACCGGATGGCCCACCACATCCGTGCCGGGGAGGTCTTCGTCAACACCTTGCCGATGCTCGATCCGGCGGCGCCCTGGGGCGGTTTCAAGTCCAGTGGCTGGGGCCGGGAGATGACGGGCGAGGCGTTGAACGCCTACACCGAGACCAAGGGCGTCTGGGTCAACATCGGCAAGTGACCCGCACGCCGCCCGGTCCGCCGAGACCGGTGGGCGGTCGCGCCGGACGAGGTCCCGGACGGGGTTCCGTGACATGAAAGTCTGCTACCGGCCGATCCCGCCGCTGTCGTAGCGTCTGGGATGGCGAGGGGTCCTGTCGCTTCCTCGGTCCACGATCCCAGGAGGGTTCCTGTGTTCGACGGCATCATCGACCCCACGGTGGGTCCCGACTCCGGCCCGGACCGCTCGCCGGCGGTTCTGGCGCCACGTCCGGATCGGCTGGACGGGCTCGCTCTCGGGCTGCTGGCCAACACCAAGCGCAACGCGGAGGACCTCCTCGACGCACTGGCTTCGCAGCTCGAGGAGGAGTACGGCGTCAAGGTCGTGCTGGCGCGGAAGAAGATGAGCATCACCGACCCGGTCCCGCAGGACATCCTCGAGGAGCTCTGCGCGGCGTGCGACATCGTCGTGGCCGGAGTCGGTGACTGCGGGTCGTGCAGCGCGTCGGCGGTGGCCGACGGTCTCCTCCTCGAGCAGGCCGGCGTGCCCGCTGCGGTCATCTGCAGCGATGCGTTCCAGGTCAGCGCCGACGCGATGGCCGACCTGCAGGGTGCACCCGGCTATCGCTACGCCACCACACCGCACCCGGTGGCCAGCCTGGACCGCGACGGCGTGCGGGCCCGCGCGGCCACGCTCGTTCCGCCGGTCGTGGCGCTGCTGACCGACCCCGTGATGGCGGGGCGCTCATGACCGCTTCGCTGGGCGACCCGGTCAGGGATGCCAGGGCGGCTGTGGAGTACTGCTTCGAACAGGGTTGGACCGACGGGCTTCCGGTCGTACCCGCGACCGACGCCGACGTCGAGGAGTTCCTCGCCACGACTGCGCGCGACCCGGCCGAGGTCATCGGTGCGCAGGAGCACCTTCGCCGTCGCGTGACCGTGGCGCAGGCGGCCGCGAACGCGGTGATGGCCGGGTGCCGGGCAGAGTACTTCCCGGTCGTCCTCGCCGCCTGGGAGGCGCTGAACCTGGAGCGGGCAACCCGCGGCGGTGCCTGGCAGTCCACGAGCGGTCCGGCGCCGCTCATCGTCGTCAACGGCCCCGTGCGGCACCGGCTCGAGATCAACAGCACAGGCGGTGTGTTCGGACCGGGGTTCCGGGCGAACGCCACGATCGCCCGTGCGATCGGGCTGATCGTGCGCAACGCCTTCGGCATCCGCCCGCAGCAGCTCGACCAGACGACGCAGGGGATCCCCGGTCGCTGGACCCAGTGCATCGGGGAGAACGAGGAGATGTCGCCCTGGGATCCGTTGAGCGTCGTGGGCGGTGTCGAACGAGACGTCGACGCCGTCTCGTCGATGCTGATCAGGACCAGTGAGTTCGTGGACAACCGGCACACGGAGGACCCCGAGAAGGTGCTGCGTGACCTGGCGGACACGCTGGCCAGGTCGGGGGCCTACGTGGGCGGGCAGCACTCCAGCGGCGCCGTGGTCCTCGGTCCCGAGCACGCGCAGCTCCTCGGTCGCGCCGGCTACGGACGGGCGGACGTGCAGGCGAGGCTGTACGAGCTCTCGGTGCGGAGCCGTGACGACCTGGTCGCCGCGGGCAAGGGCGAGCACGTGCCCGCAGACGAGGGTCGCCCGTTCCCGATGATGCCGTCGGCCGAGGCGATCACGGTTCTCGTGGCCGGCGCAGCCAACGCCGCGATGTCGATGGTGTTCCGCCCGTTCGGGTGGACGCCGTGGTCCGGCCGGTCCGTGGCCGTGGAACAGGCGCAACAGGCGGAGAGGACGCACGCATGAGCATCGACGAGCAGCAGCTGGAGGCGTTCCGCGAGTCGCTGCGCGCCGACGACTACGACATGGTCGTGACCCCACAGCCGGACCGCGCCGAGGTCACGATCACGGCCGGGCCCGAGGCGTGCGAGGAGTGTCTCGTGCCCAAGCACCTGATGGCGGCGATGCTCGCGCCGATGCTGGGCGTCGCCCCGGACAGCATCGAGCTGTCCTACCCGGCCGACGCCCCGGCCACCTGACGTAGCGATCACTCGACAGAAAGGCCACTTCGTGGAGGTCTCACTCGAGGGCAAGGTCGCCCTCGTCACCGGCGTAGGTCCCAACATCGGCAGCGGTGTGGCGCTGGCCCTCTCCAGGTACGGCGCGAAGGTCGCCTGCAACGACGTCGACGACTCGGCGATCGACGCCTGCGTCCGCCGCATCGCGCGCAACGGCGGGGAAGCCATGCCCGCGCCCGGCGACGTCACGGACGAGAACGCGGTACGCCGCTACCTCGACGCGGTCGTCGACCGCTGGGGTCGCATCGACATCCTCGTCAACAACGCGGCCCTGCTCGGCGGCAGGGGAGTGCTCGACGAGAGTGCCGAGTTCTTCGAGCGCGCGGTGCGCGTCTCCTCGCTGGGCTACTTCCTCAACACCAAGCACGCCGGGCGGCTGATGGCCGAGCGCGGCATCAAGGGCTCGATCGTGTGCATGTCGTCGTCCAACGGCTGGGCGGGCTCGGCCGGGATCATCGCGTACGCGTTCAACAAGGGCGGCGTGAACAACTTCGTCCGCGCGGCGGCGATGGATCTCGCTCCCTACGGGATCCGCGTCAACAGCTTCACGCCCACCGCACCCACCCCTGACAACCCCGAGCTGCTCGCCGAGCGGGCGAGAGCAGGCGAGGACACGGGCAGCATCCTGCGGCGCAGTCGGCGGGGTCTCGGCGGGCCGACGGGCGACGAGGAGTGGCGCCGGCCGAGCCGGTGGAGCGGGGAGCGCGCGCCGATGGTTCCCATGGGCTCGACCGGGACACCGACCGACATCGGTCACGCCGTGGCCTGGCTGTGCTCCGACTACGCACGGCTGATCACCGGCACCGATCTCGTCGTGGACGGTGGCGCCCGCGCGAAGAACTTCGCCTACGCGCCCGCGGGCTCGGAGGACCTGGCCGGTCCGCTGCCGCTGGTCACCCTCGACGCGACGCCGGCGTTTGTTCCGTGAACGGACCGCGGGGAGGCTCGAGTCGCGACTCCGGCGCGTAGACCGGGTGCGACGTCAGGAACGTGATCGTGGACGCGCGTTCCTCGTCCAGCGGCTCGTCGGGGAACGCCGCGAGCACGGTCTCGGAACGTTCGCGCACGCCCTCCCGGAACTCCGGATGGGTGAGGATGAACAGGTCGTTGCGGCGCACGCCGTTGAGCACTCGCTCGCCGGCCTCCTCGGCGCTCATGTAGGGCATGGTGTGCATCCGCTGCGCCCGCACGGGATCGGGCGGGCCGTACCCGGTGTCGGCGTACTGTGCGGGGCGGTCCGCGGTCCCGGACCCGATGTTGCTGCGGACAGGCCCGGGGCAGTAGGCGGAGACGCCGATGTTCTCGTCGGCAAGCTCGATGTGCAGCGTCTCCGACAGCGCGATGACCGCCGCCTTCGTCATGCTGTAGAGGCCGGCGACCACCGGCAGCAGACCGCCCATGGACGACGTGTTGACGATGTGCCCGCCCTCGCCGTGGGCACGGATCCGCGGGAGGAACGCCTGCAGGCCGTGGGCCACGCCCTTGATGTTGACGTCGATGACCCAGTCCCAGTCGCCCTGCCGCGCCTGCGCGATCGAATGGCCGCCCAGCCCGATGCCGGCGTTGTTCACCAGCACGTGGACGGCGCCGAACCTCTCCTCGGTCTCCGCGGCCGCCTGCTCGACCGCCTGTGGGTCGGTGACGTCGAGCCGCACGGCGTGCACGTCGAGGCCCTCGGCCTCGAACAGCTGAGCGGACTCGTCGAGGTGCTCCTGTCGCCGCCCGCTGACGACGACGGACATCCCCGCGCGTGCGAACGCGAGCGCGATGCCTCGCCCGATCCCGCTCGAACCGCCGGTGACGAATGCGACCTTGCCCTTGACGTCCTGCATGTCCTAGCGCTCCTCGTCGGACGGCTTGCTCTTGCGATCGTCGAGTCCGAACAGCCGGGCGGCGTTGTCCTTCATGATCAACGGACGCACCTCCGGCTTGATCTCCAGCCGCTCGAAGTCCCTGATCCAGCGCTCCGGGGTGATGACCGGGAAGTCGGAACCGAAGAGAACCTTGTTGCGCAGCAGCGAGTTGGCGTACTGCACGAGCTGCGGCGGGAAGTACTTCGGCGACCAGCCGGACAGGTCGATGTAGACACGCGGCTTGTGCGTGGCGATGGAGAGAGCCTCGTCCTGCCACGGGAAGGACGGATGGGCCAGGATGATGTCCATGTCCGGGAAGTCGACGGCGACGTCGTCGACGTGCAGCGGGTTGGAGTACTTCAGCCGTATCCCGCCGCCCCCGCGCGAACCCGCCCCGACTCCCGTCTGACCGGTGTGGAACAACGCGACCAGGCCGTGCTCGGCGATCACCTCGTAGATCGGGTACGCCATGTGGTCGTTGGGGTAGAAGCCCTGCGTGTTCGGGTGGAACTTGAACCCCCGGACGCCGTACTCCGTGACCAGCCGGCGGGCGAGCCGCGCGCCCGCCTGACCGCGCGCGGGATGCACGCTCGCGAACGGGATGACGACGTCGGAGTGCTCTGCGGCGAGCTCGGCGATCTCGAAGCTGTCCGGTCCGGGATCCTCGCCGTCCGGCTTGAGGTCGTCGACGGTGAACGTCACGCAGGCCATGTTGCGTTCGCGGTAGTAGGCGGCCAGCTCCGGGACGGTGTAGCGCTGCATCGTGCCGATGCCGAAGTACTCACCCATCTGCTCGTTGCCGTCGCCCGGCTCGGCCGGCGTGCGGACCGAGCGGTGCACGTGCGTGTGCACGTCGATCGCATCGATCCGGTCGACATCGATCTCTGCCACGTGGCTCCCTTGTCGTCGCTGGTTGACCGGCGGTACGCCGACGCTACTGCCTCATGCGCCGAGGTCCTCCCGGTACGCCGCCGCGGTCCTCTCGCGTACGTCGCCGGGAGACACGCCGGGAGCACACTCCCTGAGCACCAGCTCGCCGTCGACGAGGTGGAAGACCGCGAGATCGGTGTAGACCCGGGTGACGACCGCCTTGCCCGTCAGCGGGAACTCGCAGGCCTTCACGATCTTCGGCCGGCCTTTGCGGTCGACGTGCTCCATCACCACCCAGACCTCCGGGGTGCCGGCGACGAGGTCCATCGCTCCGCCCACCGCCGGGTTTCTGCCGGGGACGTACCAGTTCGACAGGTCACCATCGGCCGAGACCTGCAGCGCACCCAGGACGGTCACGTCGAGGTGCCCGCCGCGCACGATCGCGAACGACGTCGCGGAGTCGACGATCGACGCACCGCTGATCAGCGTCACCGGCTGCTTCCCCGCGTTGGTCAGGTCCAGGTCCTCATGCCCGGGCGCGGCCTCCGGGCCCATGCCGAGGACGCCGTTCTCCGCGTGCAGGAAGACCTCGACCCCGTCGGGGATGAACTTCGGAACCGAGAGGGGTATGCCCACGCCCAGGTTGACGACGAAGCCGTCCTCGAGATCCTGTGCAAGTCGCTCGGCGATGCCTTCTCGGGTACGCCCGAGCGTCGTGTCCGGGCTCTGCGGGCTCTGCGGGCTCATCGTCTCGGTCACGTCATCGCCTCCGCCATCGCTGGTTGCTTCGGCGACGTCTTGCTCGCAAGCATCACGTCGTCGACGAACACGCCGGGAAGGTGGATGTCGTCCGGATGGAGCTCGCCGACGTCGACGAGATTGTCGACCTCCACGAACGTGTGCCGGGCCGACATCGCCACCAGCGGGTTGAAGTTGCGCGCCGAGAGCCGGAAACGCAGGTTGCCCTTGGGGTCGCCCTTGTTGGCCTTGACCAGTCCGAAGTCGGCGACGATGCCGTACTCGAGCACGTGCTCGCGTCCGTCGAACTGCCGGCTCTCCTTGGCGGTGACGTGCTCGACCGGGCTGCCCTCGGCGTACCGCAGCGGGAAGGTGCCGTCGGCCAGCATCGTGCCTGCCCCGGAGGGGGTGAAGAACGCCGGGATCCCGGCTCCACCGGCCCGCAGCCGCTCGGCGAGGGTTCCCTGCGGGATCAGCTCGAACTCGACGTCGCCGGCGAAGTACACGTCGTAGAACTCGGGCAGGACGGGGAACGAGGCGGTGAGCCGGCGCACCCGGCCCTCGGCCACCATGCGACCGATCCCGGTGAAGTCGTTGCCGACGTTGTTGACGATCAGGTGCAGGTCGCGGCGGTCCATGTCGCACAGCGCGTCGATCAGCGTGTCGGGCCGTCCCGAGCTCCCGAAGCCGCCGACGGCGATCGACGCACCCGATGGGACCACCTCGAGCGTGGCCATCACGTCCCCACGAACCTTGTCGACCACGGCGCATCCTTCCGAGCTTCGACGATCCCGCCGGACGCGGGGAAGTTAACAGCGCCGCCGACGTGGGCGGAACCGCCTCTTCCGCGTCACAGAAGCACTTGCCCGGTGCAAAGGCCGGGGCGTCGAGGACCGGCGGGAGGTTTGTCTTCCGTGAAGTGAAAGGCCCGTGGTGCGCCGCGCTGCCGCGACGTCATCGTGAGGGAGGCCTCGGGCGCCTCGCCCGGAGGGCAGTCGCTCGCTGTCGGTGGGCGGGCTGCGGGCCGTCGTCACGATCGGGAAGGGCATCCACATGAGCATGACGACCGTCGCCGCGGTGTGCCGCGAGCCGGGTCGGCCCTGGGAGATCACCGAGCTCGAGCTCGACGAGCCGAAGGCCAACGAGGTCCGCATCAAGTTCCATGCGGCGGGCCTGTGCCACTCCGACGACCACATCCAGAAGGGTGACGCGCGGATGCGCTTCCCGGTCGTGGGCGGGCACGAGGGTGCCGGCGTGGTGGACGCGGTGGGTGCCGGCGTGACGCGTGTGTCCGTCGGGGACCACGTGGTGTGCTCGTTCATCCCCGCGTGCGGCTCTTGCCGCTACTGCTCGACCGGGCGGCAGAACCTCTGCGACGCGGGCAAGAACGCGTCGACCGGGCAGTTCCCCGACGGGACCTTCAGGTTCCACCAGAACGGCGAGGACTTCGGGGGCCTGTGCGTGCTCGGCACGTTCGCCCCGTACTCCGTCGTGTCCGAGTTCTCCTGCATACCCATCCCCCGCGACATCCCGTTCGACTCGGCGGCCCTGGTCGCGTGTGGCGTGCCCACGGGCTGGGGGTCGGCGGTCCACGCCGCGGGAGTCCGGGCCGGCCAGACCGCGGTGATCTACGGGTCGGGCGGTGTCGGCAGCAACGCGGTGCAGGGTGCCCGGCTGGCGGGCGCCAAGAACGTCGTCGTCGTGGACCCTGTCGAGTTCAAGCGCGAGAAGGCGCTGGAGTTCGGCGCGACGCACACGTTCGCCTCCGCCAAGGAGGCCCACGACTTCGTCGTCGAGACGACCTGGGGCGAGCTGGCCGACCACGCGATCATCACCGTCGGCGTCCTGCACGACGAGGTGATCCACGACGCGATCGCGGTCGTCGGCAAGCGCGGCACTGTGACCATCACCGCTGTCGGCAACGGGTCCATCCAGGAGCACCCCGGCATGTTCATCGGCTACCAGCGCACCGTGCAGGGCGCGATCTTCGGCGGCTGCAACCCGCTCGTCGACGTTCCCCGGCTGCTGGGCCTGTACCGCAGCGGTGACCTCAAGCTGGACGAGCTCATCACCCGGCGGTACCGCCTGGAGGACGTCAACCAGGGCTACCAGGACATGTTGGACGGCCGGAACATCCGCGGCGTGATCATCCACGAGCACTGAGGAGCGGCGAATGACCACGATCTCTGCAGCGCCGAGCGGTACCTCACTCGTCGTCGACGGTGTCCAGCTCATCGGCGGCGAATGGGTTCCCGCATCAACGGGGGAGACCATCGACGTGATCGACCCGGCCTCCGGGGAGGTCCTGGCCGCCGTCCCTCGCGGCACGGCGTACGACGTCGAACAAGCCGTGCGCGCAGCCGAGGAGGCGTTCCCCGCGTGGCGGGACACGAAGTCCACGACGCGCGGGGAGCTCATCCACCGCTGGGCGGCGCTCATCGACGAGCACACCACCGAGATCGACGAGCTGGAGTCCCGAGAGGTCGGCAGACCGCACTGGGGCCCGCCGCCGATGGCGCGGATCCTGCGGTTCATCGCGGGGCAGGCGGACAAGGTGAGCGGGCTCTCGCTGCCGACGCACACCCCGGACGTCCTCGGTCTGACGCTGCGCGAGCCGTACGGCGTGGTCGGCAGCGTGATCCCGTGGAACGCCCCCGGCGCCATGTTCTCCAACGACGTCGGCGCCGCCATCGCCGCCGGCAACACGATCGTGGTCAAGCCCGCCGAGGACGCACCGCTGACTCCTCTCGCGCTGGCCCGGCTCGCGCTCGAGGCCGGCATCCCGCCCGGTGTCGTCAACGTGGTCACGGGCTATGGCCTGGAGGCGGGCGCGGCGATCCCGGCGCATCCGCGGATCCGGCGGATGAGCTTCACCGGCTCGCCGGAGACCGGCGAGAGCATCATGGCCGCCTGCGCGAAGAACCTCACCCCGTTGCACCTCGAGCTCGGCGGCAAGTCCCCGCAGGTGGTCTTCGCCGATGCCGACCTCGACGCCGCCGTTCCTGCGATGGTCGCAGGCATCACGCTGAACACCGGGCAGATCTGCGCCGCCGGTTCGCGCGTGGTGGTGGAGCGAAGTGTGCATCGCGAGGTGGTCAGTCGCATCGCGGAGCACATGGCCAAGATCCGCATCGGGGCCTGGCACGAGAAGGTGCAGATGGGCCCGCTGATCAGCGCGAAGCAGCATGCGCGCGTCCTGGGCTACCTGAGCCTCGGTCGTGAGGAGGGCGCCGAGCTCGTGACCGGCGGGGGAACGCCCTCCGGTGCGGAGTTCGACCGCGGCTTCTTCGTCGAGCCGACGCTGTTCGACGAGGTGACTCCGCAGATGCGCATCGCCCGCGAGGAGATCTTCGGGCCCGTGCTCTCGGTCATCCCCGTCGACGACGAGGAGGAGGCCGTCGAGGTCGCCAACGGCACGGACTACGGCCTGGTCGCGTCGGTGTGGACGAGTGACGTCGGCAAGGCGGTCCGGATGAGTCGTCGGCTGCTCGCCGGGCAGGTGGGCGTGAACAACGCCATCGGCGCCGGGGTCATCGGCGGTCCCTTCGGCGGGTACAAGCGCAGCGGCTTCGGCCGGACGATGGGCGCGGACGCGGTCCTGGAGTACACGCAGGTCAAGACCGTCTCCCTGCGCGGGACCCAGTGACGGCCCCAGTGACGGTCACCGTGACGACCACAGTGATCCCCGGCCAGGCCAGAGAGGACCAGAACCGATGAGCATCACCACGCGAGCCGCTATCGCACGAGGGCCACACCTGGGCTGGGAGATGGCCGACCTGCAGCTCGACGACCCCAAGGAGTTCGAGGTCCGGGTGCGGTTCCACGCCTCCGGCCTGTGTCACTCCGACAACCACATCACGACCGGCGACGTAGCCCGCGCGCGGTTCCCACTCGTAGGCGGTCACGAGGGCGCCGGCGTGGTCGAGTCCGTGGGGCCCAACGTCCGCCGGGTCTCGGTGGGCGACCGCGTCGTCTGCTCGTACATCCCTGCCTGCGGCGCCTGCCGCCCGTGCTCGACCGGCAACCAGAGCATGTGCGTCAAGGGCCTGAACGCCGCCACCGGGATGTTCCTCGACGGGACCTTCCGGTTCCACCTCGGTGACGAGGACCTCGGCGGATTCTGCACGCTCGGGACCTTCTCGGAGTACGCCGTGGTGTCCGAGTTCGCCTGCATCCCGATCGACGACGACATCTCGTTCGAGGTCGCCTCGCTCGTCGGGTGTGGTGTGCCGACCGGCTGGGGGTCGGCGGTGTACGCGGCCGGTGTCCGCGCCGGCGACACCGTGGTGATCTACGGCGCCGGCGGCGTGGGGAGCAACACGGTCCAGGGCGCGGCCTACGCGGGGGCGAAGAACGTCGTGGTCGTGGACCCGGTCGAGTTCAAGCGGGACACGGCGAAGTTCCTGGGTGCCACGCACACGTTCGCCACGGCCAAGGAGGCGCACGACTTCGTCGTCGAGACGACCTGGGGCCAGCTGGCCGACCACGCGATCTGCACGCCGGACGTCGTCACCGAGGAGACGGTTCAGGACGCGGTCCAGGTCGTCGGCAAGGGCGGCAAGGTCACGATCACGTCGGTCGGACACGCCGACGAGCGTGCGGTGCACGTGCATGCGGGCATGCTGATCAGCTACCAGCGGCAGATCCGCGGCGCGCTCTTCGGCGGCTGCAACCCGTTGTACGACGTGCCCCGGCTACTGGGCCTCTACCGCTCCGGCGACCTCAAGATCGACGAGCTCATCACCCGCCGTTACCGGCTCGACGAGGTGAACGACGCGTACCGCGACCTCGTCGACGGCAAGAACATCCGCGGCGTGATCGTCCACGAGGACTGACCGCCGGGCGACGCGGTGCACCCGTTCTCGGCAGCTGACAGGAGGTGGTGTCGGTGACGGACGAGATCATCGACCCCACTGGCAGCGCCGGCTTCCGGCTGCCGGAGAAGCTGTACGTCACCGGGCTCGCCGGCCGCCGTCACGACCTCGCCGGAGCCCGCATCGGGCTGCTGCACAACAGCAAGCGCAACGCCGACCTCCTGCTGAGCGACATCGCCGACCTGCTGGTGGCCGAGCACGGCGCGGCGGCCGTCACCCTGGCGCAGCGGAAGGCGGCCTTCGCGCTGCCGGTGGGCGAGGCCGTCGTCGCGCAGTACGGGCGGCTCTGCGACGTCGTCGTCATCGGTGTGGGCGACTGCGGCTCGTCGAGTGCCGCCGTCGTCGCCGACGGGATGCTGCTCGAACAGGCCGGGGTGCCGGCCGCGGTGATCTGCACCGAGGCGTTCGTCGCCACAGCGGACGCCATGGCCGAGCTGCGCGGTGCGCCGGACTACGACTACGTCGTCACCGAGCACCCGGTCGCCGCCCTGACCCGTGAGCAGGTACGGCACCGCGGCCGGCGGCTGGTGCCCGAGGTGGTGCCCCTGGTCACCGATGTGGGACCGGTGTGACCCGTGCCCCGGACGACCACGCCGCCCGGTCGGCAACCCAGACCAACCCGCAGACCCGACGACAGACCCAGCGACGAGGAGAGTCGATGACCGACAACGTGCGTGCCGCCGTACAGGTGGGACCCGGAAAGATCGAGATGCGCGAGTTCCCCCGCCCGCGCACGGGTCCGGACGACGGCCTGCTGCGGGTCGAGGCCAACGGCATCTGCGGCAGCGACGTCGAGACCTACCGCGGCCACATGGGGACGGACAGGCCGCCGTTCATCCCGGGCCACGAGCCGCTGGGCATCGTCGAGGAGGTCGGCGACCGTGCAGCGGAGCGTTGGGGCGTGGAGCCCGGCGACCGCGTCGCCGTGGAGGTGATCGTGCCGTGCCGGGCATGTCACGACTGCCTGACGGGCCGCTACCAGGCGTGCAGCCGGCGCAAGTACGGCCACGGCGTCACCGGCGTGGACACCGAGCCCGGGCTGTGGGGCGGCTTCGCGGAGTACATGTACCTCTCGCCGAACTCGGTCCTGCACAAGGTGGACAAGACGCTCCCGGCTGAGCTGGCCGTGATGTACAACCCCCTCGGTGCGGGCGTGCGCTGGGCGTGTCACCTCGGTGAGGTAGGACTCGGCGAGACCGTGGTGGTCCTCGGCGCGGGCCAGCGGGGGCTCGCCGCGGTCATCGCGGCGCGCGCTGCCGGTGCCGGCACGGTCATCGTCACCGGCCTGGCCGCAGACGCCCACAAGCTCGCGCTCGCCCGCGAGTTCGGGGCCGACCACTGCATCGTCGTCGACGGCGACCAGGCCGAGGACACGGTCGAGCGGGTCCGGGAGATCACCGACGGGAGGATGGCCGACGTCGCACTCGAGCTCACGCCCATGGCGGCGGAGCCGGTCACCGACGCCATGCTCGCCGTACGCCACGGCGGCCGCGTCGTGCTCGCCGGGCTGAAGGGCGGACGCGAGATCCCGGTCCGCACCGATCTCGCGATCCGCGGCGCACTCACGATCCGCGGTGCCTTCGGCGTCGACGCCCAGGCGTACGCGGAGGCGATCGCGCTGATCGAGTCGCGCCGGCTCCCGCTGGAGAAGCTGCACACGCACACGTTCGGGCTGGAGGACGTGGTCCTGGCCATCGAGACTCTCGGCGGCGACGTGCCCGGCGAGTCCGCGGTCCACGTGTCCGTGCATCCGAACGCAACCTGACTGCCCTGGAGGTCCCGTGCTCGTCGACGCCCATGCACACCTGCTGCCGCGCGACTACCCCGCCGACGCTCCGGACTGCTTCCCGCAGATGGAGCCGGTCGACGGCAGCACCGCGAGGACGCTCGTCTTCGGCAGCACCCGCTTCCGGGCTCGCGACGCCTTCTTCGACGCCGAGCAGCGCGTGCAGGAGATGGACGCCTCCGGGGTGGACATGGAAGTCCTCACGCCGATGCCTCCGCTGCTGAACTACCGCATCTCGGCTCCCGACGGTGTCACCCTCGCGCGCCACGTCAACGAGTTCACCGCCGAGCTGTGCGCCTTCGACCGCAGTCGGCTGGTCGGTCTGGGAATGGCCCCGCTGCAGGACCCCGACGCCGCCGCGTCGCAGCTGAGCGAGATCCGCGACCAGGGGCTGCGCGGCGTCGAGGTCGCGTCGAACGTGCTGGGCGTCTCGATCGGCGACGAGAGGTTCCAGCCCTTCTTCGCCGAGGCACAGCGGCTCGACCTGGCCGTCTTCGTGCACGCCATGCCGACGCCGACGGACCGGCTGCCGGCGTCGGCGATGGGAACGTACGTCGTCGGCGTTGAGGGTGCACTGGCGGCGGCTTCGCTCATCCTGGGTGGAACGGCTGCGAAGTGTCCGGACCTGCGGGTCTCCTTCAGTCACGCGGCCGGCGGCTTCCCGCTCATGCTGCCGCGCGCGCAGTACTTCTGGGGCGGCTCGTGGAACGAGGAGCCGCGCGACATCGAGCGGGCGATCAGGCCGGACGACGGCCCGTCGCCGCTGGAGTACGCCCGCAGGTTCTACTACGACTCGCTGGTCTTCGACCACCGCGCGCTGCGGATGCTGATCGACCTGCTCGGCTCCGACCGGCTGCTGGTGGGTTCGGACTTCCCTGCGATGCCCCGCGAGGAGCCGGCCGGCCGCACCCTGCGTTCCATGGACCTGGCCCCGGAGGTACTCGAGGCGATCACGTGGCGCAACGCGTTGCGATGGCTCGGCATGGACGACTCGACTCTGGACTCGGCCTGAGGCGAACCGGGGCCACGCGGGCAGGAAGGATGCGGCTACATCCCGTAGGTCGACACCATCGGGTTGCGCCGTGTCCTGGGTGACGCCGAGCCGTCGGTCGGCCGTCCCAGGCGCCGGGTGATGGCAGCCGAGGCCTCGGCGAGCGTCGCTGCGAGGAGCTTCGGCTGCGCGCCCTGCGCTTCGACCACCACGCTGACCGCGGCGGCGACCGCACCCGCCTGGTCGTGGACCGGCGCGGCCACGACGAGGTCGGGCAGGGTGATCTGGCCGCGAGCGACCGCGATCCCGGTCCGGCGTACCTGGTCGAGCTGCCGACGCAGCTCCTGCGGGTCGGTGACCGTCAGCGGGGTGAAGCGCTGCAGCGGGCCCCGCAACGCCCGCTCCTGCAGGTCGCCGTCGGCGTAGGCGAGCAGCACCAGCCCGGTCCCCGTGACGTGCAACGGCCACCGGTCGCCGATCCGGCTGTTCGTCGGGTGGCTGGCGGTGGCCCGCAGGCTCTCGATGTAGACCACCTCGAGGTCGTCGCGGACGCCGAGGTGCACGTTGCCCTGCGTGCGGTGGGCGAGCTTGTCTAGCACCGGGTACGCCGCCTCGCGGAAGGCCAGGCCGCGCGGTGTGAGGGCGGCGAGCTCGAGCAGCCGCAGACCCAGCGCGTACCGCCCGGACGCGTCCCGCTCCAGTGCACCCCAGTTGGACAGCTCGCGCACGAGGCGGTGTGCCGTGGACAGCGTCAGGCCCGCGCGACGGGAGATCTCGCTCAGGGTGAGGGCACGATGGGTGGGGCCGAATGCGTCGAGCACCGCCAGCAGGCGCCCGGCGGCGTTCACCTGCCCCGACTGCCCGTGGTCCGGGGTCTGCCCGTGGTCCGGGGTCTGCCCGTGGTCCGGGCTCTCGTTCGCGACGGACTGCTGTGCCAAGGGGGCTCCCTCCCAGCCCACGGCCACGGTGGTGGTGGAGGGCGGACTGCAGAGTGGTTGCAAGGCCGACGGTGTGCGGTCTCATCATGCCGCGATGACCGAGGCCGTCGTTAGCCGATGACGCCCGCCTGAGGCGCGACGAATGACGTACCCGTCGGGCGGCGCTCTCCCGGCGTGCTGCGGGCGCCGTCGAGGCCGCGGTCGGGGCGCCATCTTGTCTTTCGTCTCGCGGAAGCGTCATGGACGCACGGATGGCGCGTCGGAAGTCTTGGCGACACCATTCGTGACCCAGTCACTCGACGGTGGTCCGCAGTCGTCCGGCACCGTCGAGCGCCCGGCCACCATGACCACGACTTTCCGGACCAGGAGAGCATCGACGTGATTAACAGGGCGAGTGTGAACGGGAACGCATCCCTCTTGGCCGGCCTGCTGGCCTGTGTGCTGGTGTTCGCCGCCGCGGGATGCGACGCGTCGGCCGACGCGGACAGCGGCAACGTCGGCAAGCCGCAACGGGGTGGCAGCATCACGGTCCTCGAGGACGAGGCCTTCTCCGGCTCGTACCCCACCGGCCTCGACCCGGCGACGAACACCACCGGCGGCGCCAACATCTCCCAGATGCAGGCCATCTACGGCGGCCTGTTCCTCCTGTCGGCGCAGGACGACGGCTCCAACGCCCGCGTGGTGCCGAACCAGGCGCAGAGCTACGACATCAGCGAGGACGGCAAGACCCTCACGATCAAGCTGCGAGACGGTCTGAAGTTCTCGGACGGCACCCCGCTGGACGCCGAGGCCGTCGCGTGGAACTTCCAGCGCGACGTCGGGTCGGTGTGCACGTGCGCACCGCAGTGGGCCCTCGCGAAGAAGAACGCCATCACGACCCCGGATCCTCTGACTGTCCAGGTCCGCTTCAGCAGCCCTGACGCCGCGGTCATCAACAGCTTCCCGACGAGCAACGTCAACTGGATCGCCTCGCCCACGGCTCTGAAGAAGATGGGTGAGGCGAAGTTCAAGATCAAGCCGGTGGCTGCCGGCCCGTTCACGGTGGTCAGGAACCAGCTGAGCTCTACGCTCGTGCTCCAGCGCAATCCCGACTACTTCAAGGACGGGCTGCCGTACCTCGACCGGCTCACGTTCAAGTCGATCGGCGGGGACCAGCCGGCGTACCAGGCTCTGCAGGCCGGGCAGGCGCAGGTCTACGAGGGCATGAGCACGACACCGCTGATCACCGAGGCACAGTCCAACAGCGCGCTGAACGTCACGATCTCGCCGCCGACCTCGCCGTACGTGGTACAGCTCAACACCAGCGCCCCGCCGTTCGACGAGAAGGCGGCTCGGGAGGCCATCTACCACGCGACGGACTTCGAGGCGATCGCCGAGGGCCTCTTCGACGGCAAGTACCCGGTCAGCCAGTCGTTCACCGGACCCGGGGGCCTCTTCCACCACGCGAAGGTGGACGGGTACCCGGCCTACGACCTGCAGAAGGCCAAGCAGCTCGTGCAGCAGCTGGGTGGCCTGACGGTGAACCTGGGGACGCTGGGCAACTACACCGCCACGCAGGTTCTCACCGCGCTGGAGACGCAGTGGGAGGAGGCCGGCATCACGGTGACGACGGACTCCTGGCAGCTCTCGAGCCTCATCCAGGAGTTCACCTCCGGGAAGTGGCAGGCGATGCTGCAGACCTCGGGCTCCTGGGACCCGGCGGCGGGTGTGGGCGTGGACTTCCGGTTCTCCTCCACCGCACCCTTCAGCGGCGTCAAGGACCCGAAGCTGGACGACCTGTTCGGCCAGGCCGCGGCCACTCAGGACATGGCCCAGCGCGAGCAGCTTTACCAGCAGGCGGCGGAGTACATCGCCGACCAGGCGTACGCGCCCTTCGGCATCGCCTTCGGCACCGCGAACCTGGCCGTGGACGGTGTGTACGGGCCGGGCCTGACCACGAAGATCCCGGCCCTCGTCGTCGACCCAGGCGTTCACTGGGACAGCGTCTGGAGGGCTAAGGAGTGACAGTCGCCTCCGCGTTGCGCGCCGGACGAGCCCAGAATCGAGCACTGCAGATCCACCGGTCGCCGCTCGTGCGGCTGGTCGTGAAGCGGGTGCTGATGGCGGTACCGATCGTCATCGGTGTCAGCCTGCTGACCTTCTGGGTGCTCAGCCTCGTCCCCGGCAACGCGGCCCAGCAGCTGCTGGGGATCGATGCCACGGCGAAGCAGGTGCGCACACTCGAGCTGCAGCTCGGCCTGGACCAGTCGGGGCCGGAGAGGTACCTGAGCTGGCTACAGGCCGCGCTGACCGGTGACCTGGGCACATCCCTGGTCGGTGGGCAGCCCGTGACGCAGCTGCTGGGCAGCCGGCTGCCGGTCACCGCCGAGATCGTGGGGCTCGCGTTCCTGGTCTCGTTGCTGTGTGCGATTCCGCTGGCGCTGCTCGCGGCCCGGCGGCCCAACGGTCTCCTGGACCGCGTCAGCATGCTCGTCGGTGTCACCGGCCTCTCGATGGCCAACTATGTGCTGGCACTGCTGCTCGTGCTGGTCTTCGCGGTCGAGCTCGGGGTGCTACCGGCGATCGGCTTCGTCCCGATGAGCCAGAGCGTGCTCGGCAACCTGCAGTCGGTCACCCTCCCCGTGCTGGCGATCGCGTTCCCGCTGTTCTGCTTCTACACCCGCTTCCTGCGTGGTGACCTGGTCGAACAGCTGGAGAGCCAGGACTACGTGGACACCGCCCGCGCGAAGGGCGTGGGCCCCTGGCGGGTGCTGGTGTTCCACGCCTTCCGCAACTCCTCGTTCGGCCTGCTGACCCTGGTCGGCCTCAACGTGGGGACGCTGATCGGTGGGACGGTGATCATCGAGCAGATCTTCGCGATCCCGGGCATGGGTCAACTACTGCTGCAGGCCATCAACACGCGCGACACCGTGGTGGTCCAGGCGTGCGTCGTGGTGTTCGCGGTGGTCGCCGTCGTGGCCAACCTCGTCGTTGATCTGCTCTACGCCGTTCTCGACCCGAGGATCCGCTATGGCAGTGACTGACGCAGCGGCCGCGGAGCAGGCGGCGGTTGCGCCGCAGCAGAGCAGCTGGACCCGACGGCGAGCCTGGCGTGGTCGACTCCAGCTGTTGCTGCCGGGCGGGACCATCGCCCTCATCCTGCTGACCTGCTTCCTGGTGCCGGTGCTCGGCATACTGCCCCCGCCCACCGGCGGAGACATTCTCGAGTCCGGACTGCCGGCCCTGTCACCCGGCCATCTGCTGGGCACCGACCCGAACGGCAACGACATCCTGTCCCGGCTGGTGTACGGCGGGCGATCCTCGTTGGTCGTCGCCGTCTCGGTGAACCTTCTCGGGTTGCTGTTCGGAGGAAGCCTCGGAGCCCTGTCGGGATACCTCGGCGGAGTCTTCGACACCGCCATCATGCGAGTGCTCGACGTCCTCATCGCCTTTCCGTCGCTCGTGCTCACCTTGGCGGTCGCGCAGAGCCTCGGCCCGAGCATGCGGAACACGATCCTCGCCCTCGCCTTCTTCAGCATTCCCGCCTTCGCCCGGATCTCACGCGCGGCCACGCTGCGCCTGCTATCGCAGCCGTTCATGGCTGCGGCCGAGCTCTGCGGAACCCCTCGCTGGCGGATCCTGCTGCGGCACATCGCTCCCCTCGTCGGACCACAGCTCATCACCTTCGGGATGCTCGGTATGGGCATCGTGATCATCGTCGAAGGCGCGCTGAGCTTCCTGGGTCTCGGCATCCCGCCGCCCGCGCCGAGCTGGGGGAACATGGTCTACGAGGGCCAGCAGAGCATGTCCGCCGGCGCCATGCTGGTTGTGTGGCCCAGCTTGGCCCTGCTGGTGACTGTCCTGGCCTTCAACCTGTTGGGCGACAACCTGCGGAGTCGTTGGAGTGGCCGATGAGGAACGACCCGGCAGTCGCCGAACGTGGATCGCGTCCGGGGGGACCGAACGCAGAGGCAAGCATCCACGATCCCGCCGTGCCCGCGTCGACGTCGCAGAAGCTGCTCACGGTCTCCGATCTGCGGGTGACGTTCAGCCGGGGCGACCGTGTCGTTCACGCGGTCAACGGTCTCTCCTACGAGCTCGATGCCGGCCGGATCCTCGCGATCATCGGTGAGTCCGGCTCGGGCAAGAGTGTGAGCTCTCGCGCGTTGATGGGCATGTTGCCGCCGAGTGCCAAGATCTCCGGCTCGGCGAAGATCGCCGGCACGGAGCTGGTCGACATGCCCGACAAGCAGATGCGTCGGCTGCGCGGCAGCGATCTCGCAATGGTCTTCCAGGACCCGTCACGATCGCTGAACCCCACCATGCGGATCGGCTCGCAGGTCACCGAGGCCATCCGCATGCACGAGAAGATCGATCGCCGGATCGCTCGCACGCGTGCGGTCGACCTGTTGCGGCTCGTGCGCCTACCCGCCCCCGAGCGACGGTTCTTCGAGTACCCACATCAGCTGTCTGGTGGCATGAGACAGCGCGTGATGATCGCGATCGCACTCGCGGGGAAACCGCGCGTGCTCATCGCGGACGAGGCCACGAGTGCACTCGATGTCACGACGCAGGCCCAGATCATGGAGCTGCTCGTCGAGCTGCAGCAGGAGCTGGGCATGGCGGTCATCCTGATCAGCCACGACCTGGGTCTGGCGGCC